>JANQUV010000038.1:5514-35250 GCA_030730585.1 Haliea sp. | reverse complement strand
CCGGGATTGGCGCCAATCGCCTGCTCGCCGCCCGGAATCTCAATACCCAGCGCAGCCAGGTTCGCACGCCGCTGCATGCTATAAACGGGAGCCCCACCCGCAGCGAGATCGGCCAGCACTGATCCGGCGGCGACCGACGGCAACTGATTGGGATCGCCCAACAATATCACCCGGCAATGCCCAGGCAGCGCGCGAAACAGGCGTGTCATCAGCGGAAGATCCACCATGGACGCCTCGTCGACCACCAGAATATCAACACGCAGCAGATTGCTTTCGTTGTGCCGGAATTGCCGTGCGCTGGGAATTACCCCCAGTAAACGGTGCAGGGTGGTGCCTGTTTCTGGAATGGCGCTTAGCACCTCTGCGGAAACGCGACCCAGCAGGCCTGCACGCGCAGCTGTAACAGACTCCGCCAAACGCTGCGCCGCCTTCCCCGTTGGCGCTGCCATGCAGATGACCAGCGGCTCTGCGCGCCGCTCGGCTCCCAGGCATTCAATCAAGCACGCCAGCAGGCGGGTGACCGTATAGGTTTTGCCCGTACCCGGGCCGCCCGCCACCACGCTAAACCCCTGCAGCAGCGCATTGGCTGCGGCAACTTTCTGCCAGTCTGCCTCCTCACCTGCAGTGCGCGCTGGAAAAAGTGCATCGAGCACCTGGCGGGCCTGAGCTACATTGGGAACAGGTAGCGGCGCCAGCCGCGGCCGCAAGGCAGCTGCAAGGGTCTGCTCAAACTGCCAGTAGCGGCGCAAATACAAGCGCTGTTCGCCTAACACAAGCGGCATGTTGTCCCCTGGGGACAGGGCCAAGTCACCGAGGTTTTGCAACCAGGCCGCAAGTGCTGGCAACACCACCGTTACGCCGTTGACGCTTTCCACTTCACGCTCCGCCCAGTCGGGCAGATACAAGCAGCTGTGGCCGTTCTGCAGCGCCTCACTGGCCGCAATTACCGTGGCGACAAACCAAGCATCATTACAGCCATACAGCCGGCACATGCTGTTGGCCAACGCCTGATGCAACGCCAGGCCCGGCGCGTCCTTACTCACAGGCTTATTTCCTCACCTTGGAAGAACGCGTCAAGCGCGTACAGCGCCTCCAGGTCGACGCTGCGTTGATAAATCCCCATGCCCTCCTGCGCATGCAAACCGCGCAAATACAAATACTGTACGCCGCCCAGATGTCGCGCCGGGTCGTAATCCGCCAAGCGAGTGCGCAGATAACGATGCAGAGCCAGGCTGTAGATCAGGTACTGCAAGTCATACACGCTCTTCGCAACATCCGCGGTGAGAGCGGCAGGGTGATAATCCGCTAGCCTATTACCAAGGTGCGTCGACTTGTAGTCCACCACGTAATAACGGCCCTCCCAGGCATACACCAAGTCGATAAAGCCGTGCATCATGCCCTTTAGCTGGGCAGCGGGCCCGGCCATCGCCAGGTCAAGCGCCGCAGAACCGCGATGGCGGGCAAGAATCTGCCACAGCCCATCCAATGTCGCCTTGCTTTGCATGGGAAAATAAAATTCGGGCTCACGCAGGGTGCTGCTTCTGGGCAGGTCCGCCAACCGCGCACCGCTGGGCAGGGGTGCAGTGAGCAGCTCCTGCAGCCAGCTCTTCAGGCCACCTCGCCAATCTTCATGCGTATTCAGCACGTCGGCATACCGGCGTTCGGCGGTATCCAATGCTCGCGCCCAATCAGGCTCTTGAAAATCCAGGGTTTCCAGCAGGTCGTGCAGCAGGTTGCCCGTTTCAGCGCCTGGCTTGAGCGAAAAGCGCAGTGCTGCGGCGCGCATGGCGCCCCGCTCTGTAAAGTCGCCGGTGGCCTGATCCCGGTCACGCGTCGACAGGCCGCCACGGCGACTATTGCGCGTCAGCGCCGAGAAAGACGACAGCCACCAGTCGCGCTCAATGCGGCCGCTGAAAATAGCCGGCTGCAATGGCGCTTCAATCGGCGCCGGGGCTACTGCTGCAGGCATGTCGGATGACGAGCGTACAACAATCTGCAGCCACCCGCAGTCACCCGCGCTGGCCATCGCCTGCACCGTAGTCTCCAGGCTCTCCCAGTCATACGCGCCAAGGCACTGCGCAACCGACGAAGCTTTCAACGAAGTGAACGCTGCCGCCAGCAAATAGACGCGATTGACGCCGCGAGTGGCGCCCACATAGAGCAACCGAATATTTTCCGCCGCTTGCTCTTCGTCATAGAGTTCCAACTCGGTAGGGGAAGGCTCCAGCGCATGGTGCGCGCTGAAATCAGCGCGGTCGTGGTAGCGCACAACGCCCGGCTTTTTGCCCACCGAGTCTCGGCCATAGCTAATAAACGGCAGAAACACGATGGGGTACTCCAGGCCTTTGGCACCGTGTAGCGTCACCAAACGAATCAGGTCGCCGTCGCTCTCCAAACGCAGTTGCTGGGTTTCACTGCCGTTACTCTCCTGCGCCTGCAGCCGGGCCTGCTCAAACCAGTGTAATAAGGCTTGGGGCTGACGATGCCGCTGACTCGCCGCTTGCAGCAGTTCCAAAAGATGCAAGCCATTGGTGAGCGCGCGCTCATGTTCCAGCGGCTCTGGATGCAGGTGATGCTGGTACAGATTCAGCGCCATTTTCATAAAGCCATGAGCAAACCACTGCTGACGCAAGGCGGCGACCTGCGCACAAGCGGCGGCCCAGCTGTGTTCATCTTGCTGCAGCGCGAACAAGGCTTGGGTATCGTAGCCCAGCCACGGTGTGGCCAATGCCGCAACCAGCAGCCGAGGGTCTTCCAGCTGCAAAATCCCCTGCAGTGCCTGCTGCAGGCTTGCCGCTTCGCGGCTGTTCAACACGTTGTCCTGCGCGCTGAGATACACGCCATCCAACTGCACATCTCGCAGGGCACACTGCATATCTGCAGCCTCGAAGCGGTCACGCACTAAAATGGCGATATCAGCGGGTTTTACCGGAGCGCCGCCCAAACTCGCCTCGGCGAGCAGGCGGCGGATTTCCTGCGCCGTCCAACGCGCAAGATATCGTCGGCCTTCTTGCTTGAAGGAGTTGCCGCGGCTGTCCAGTCCGGATAAGCCCGCGTCCGCCGGCAGCAGGCACCATTGAAAATCGCTGCGCTGTGCGGAGTCAGCCAACAGGGGCAAATCGTGTCGACCGGTTTTTACCGGGTGATACTCAATGCCGAAACGAAACACCCCCCGGCACGCCGGCAAAGACAAATCGTCACCGTAAAACAGCCGGTTGTAGCCGCGGATCACGCCCTGCGTTGAGCGGTAGTTAGTCTCCATCACCCATTGCCGGTCGGCACCTTCACGCGCCTGCAAATAGGCAAATACATCGCCACCGCGAAAGCCGTAGATAGCCTGCTTGGGGTCACCGATCATACACAACAGCGGCGCTGCTCCCGCGTGCGGGCGATAGATCGCATTCAGGATGGCGTACTGCTGTGGGTCGGTGTCCTGAAACTCATCCACCAGTGCCACCGGGTATTGCTGGACCAGCGCCGCAGCGAGCGCAGGACCGTGTTCGCTTTCGGCAAGCTGGCTGTACAAACGCGTAATCAGGTCACTGAAGTCGAGCTGATCGAGGCGATCCTTGGCGGCCACCAAATGCTCACGGGCAAAGCTAATGCCGGTATGGGCCCATGCAGCACGATGTGCGCGCAACAGGCTCGGCAGCTGCTGCAACAGGGCCGCCAACTGCGGCATCGCTGCGCGCTTTTTCTCCGTATTCACGTAGGCTTTGGTCTCGTCGGATTGCGCCAACTGCAGGCCGAGGCTCGTCGACCAATCTTTCTCAAGGCTTATACCGAGCACACGGTGAACGCCCTCTGCCGCAGCAAGCATCGCCGGTGTTCGCCGGCTACGCACATCGTGTTTGAGGAAAGCCTCACTTTCTTCGGGCCAGGCTTCGCGCAGCGCGGCCCAGCTTGCGCTGAGATCCGGCATAGCAGGCGCCACCACGGTTTCAGCGCCGGAAATAACCCGCCCCCACGCAGTAAAAAACGCTTCCGGGCTGCTCCACAAAGCATAAAGTTCGCCAAAATCTGCCTGCTCCGCGCAGCAGCGATACCAATCCTGCAGGGCTTCCAGCACCAGCGCGCGCGTTTGTGCCTCCATATCCGCATGGAAACTAACCCCGCTGCGAAATGCCTGCTGGGTCAGCGCGCGTTTGCAAAAGCCGTGGATAGTAAACACGGCGGCTTCGTCCATATCGAGCATGGCGCGGCGCAACAAAGCCCTCGCCCGGGGCGCCCGCTGCTGCGCATAAAGGTGTTGAAAGAAAGCCTCATCCGTTGGCTCGCCCCAGTGTTCCAGTGTGTCGTGAATAGCCTGAGCCAAGCGACCCTTCAGTTCGGCGGTGGCGGCGCGAGTAAAGGTCATCACCAAAATATTCTGTACCGGCAGCTCGCGTTCCACCAGCAGGCGTAGATATAGCCGTGCAATATTGAAGGTTTTACCGGTACCGGCGCTGGCCTCAATAAGATGGCGGCCCTGCAGCGGCAGGCTATGCGCGTGTAAGGGCTCAATCATCGCTGTGCTCCAAGGTCAGGGTCTCCTCCTCCAGCCCGGCAAACAAAGCCCCATACAGAGGCAACAGGCGAGCCTGAATCGCAAAGGGGTCCGGCGCGCCGGGCCAGAACCACGCCATCCAGGGGTCATCCTGCAATCCCGGCCGCTGGTAATCGCCCTCCCAGACCTGAGCAAACCAACGCTCAACAAAGTTATCCTCCTTCACGTGCACCCCGAAGGCACCGTGCCAAGGCAGCGGCATGAGCAGGCTTTCACGCCACACGCCCAGCCATGCTCGCAGCATTTGACGGGCGGCCTCAGGCTCCAGGGCCGCTGCGTAAACCTGCAGCACGGTTTTGTCCTTGCCGCGGTAGAAGCCAAAGGACTCCGCGGGGGCCTCACTATTGGCAAACAAATGGTGCAGCCAAAGCGTGAGGTAATCGCGGGGCTTTGGGTTGGCCAGCCGCGCAAATACCAAGCTGGCGTCACTGCTCCAGGGTAAATGCGCAGTAAGCCGCAGGCCATCCACCGTCAGCGCTTGCAGGCCAGCTATAGGCGCCGCAGAGTGGGCCTGCAAGCAGGACACAAAGCCGCGGGCCTGCTTCTGCCAGCGCTCGATATCCGCACCCACCAAGGCATGCGCCGGCAGGCGGCCAGACAGCTGCTCCCGCAGCAAAACATCTTTGAGGCCCGCTTCATCGCCTGCCCACAGGCAGTGAACCATCTCCTGCTGCAGGCGATAACGATCGAGGTGATCGGTTACAAACGGCTCGCTGTCGACCAACGCAGCACCTTCGTTGCTGCGCAAATACAGACGCAGGCGCGTTTGCGCAAAGTGCTTGGCGGGGTGCTCCAGCGCCTTCGCCACACGAGCCAATGGCAACTCTTCCGGGAGCGCATCGGGGGCAGGTAGTGCGACCACCCTCTGCGGCGCGGCCAAGGGGGAAGACAAACGCCGCCAGTAGGGGTCGAAGGTGGCGATTGGTGCACGATAATTGCGCGCGCTGAAAGGCTGCAGCGGCAACTCCCGAATCGCGCTTGGCTGCCAAGCGGCAGACGCCTGCAGGTAGCGACACAGCTCACTCAACACCAGCGAGGGTTGCCGCTCACTGTTGTTGCGCACATCGCGCCCCTGATAACTCAAGTACAGGGCGTCGCGTGCGGATACCAACGCCTCCAGAAACAGATAGCGGTCATCGCCGCGACGCGAACGGTCACCGGGGCGCGGGCGGTCATCGGCCATCAGGTCAAAACCCAGCGGCGGCCGCTGACGCGGAAACTCACCATCGTTGAGGCCCAACAGGGCCACCACACGGAACGGGATTGAACGCATGGGGACCATCGAACACACTGTGACCTGCCCGGACAAAAACTGGCGACCGGTACGAATGGGGCTGGCGAGGCTGCCGCGCACCGCATGCCGCACTACCGCCAACGGTAACTCACCGCTAAAGCCGGCAGCGCGGGTGTGCTCACCCAGCTCACGAATCACACTGGCAAGATCCTCGTGAGCGCTATCGAGCGCAGCGCCTGCAGCAAAGAAGCCCTCGCGCAGTTGCCCATTCAGCAAAGCCTGCCAGCCCGCCACGTCAAACGCCTGCGTCAAGTCCCTGCGCAAGGCGCTCAACTGGGCCATAAAGCCCGCCAAGCGCCCTAGCAGCAGGGCATCGGCACCCTCCACTTGCGGCAACAACAAGCGTTGCCCCACTACGGCCTCCTCATCACCCCAAGCAAAACCTAACAGCAGCCGCTCCAAGCCTTGCGCCCAGGTAAAATCGTCCCCGCTAGCCCCGGCCACCCATTCGCGCCGGTGCTCGCGATCCAGCCCCCAGTGCACGGCGGCCGCCTGCAACCAGTGGCCGATGCGCTCCAGCTCGAACGGCTCAAAGCCGAACCGCTGCTGAATCGCCGGGACTTGCAGCCAACCCAGCACCTGGCTGACCTCAAAACGCGCATCGGGCAGCTCCAACAGCTCCAGAAAGGCGGCAATAGTGGGATCCGCATCGCCCGGATTGCGGTCGGCAATGGAGCAGGGCAGCGGCGGCACCGTATCGCCAAGCTCCTCAAAACGCCCACCAAACACGGCCTCAACAAACGGCGCGTAGTCCTCTACATTAGGGCACAGCACCACCACATCGCGAGGTTTCAAGGTGGGGTCCGCATTGAAGCGATGCAGTAGCCAGTCGTGCAGGCCTTGCACCTCGCGCAGCGCGCTGTGCGTCGCCGTGACGGTAATCGTATTATCGACGCGGGCTGAAGGCGCAACGCGTCCGTCCTGAAAGTGGAACATGTCGCGCTGCAGACCGGCGAGCAAGGTGTCGCCGTCGGGTTCGACAAACAGCTCCTGCTCCATATCAGCAACGTCGGCCAACAGCCGCACAAACTGTTGGCCCTGCTGCCCCAGGCTGGTGACCAGCGGGTTGCCCACGTCGGCGATAAACCCGTCGTCGGTGTCGTGGGTATCAAGCCAGCGCGACCTCTGCCGCGCGGCCTGCTGTTCGCTGCTGGCATCCTGCCAAAACTCGTTGCTGGGGTTTAAGTACAAAACAAAAATGTCGACGCCTTGGCGCTCGGAAAGCGCGCGCAGAAACTGCAGCCACACGGGTGCCAGGGTGTTGATGCCAAAAATAAAGAAGCGCTCTGGCAGGCCCTGCACCGGCTTCTCCAGACGCCGCAGGGCCTGCCGCAACAGCGCGACCTGATGGCCCGGCACCTCGCACGCCAACATTTGCCAAAGCCGCCCCTGCCAGTGCAGTGGCGCCGCCGCAGTGGGCTCAGCCGGCGCGCAGAGCCCCGCGTCCCACGCTTCGATCCAGTCGGGCCGGTACATCACATATTGTTCGTACAAGTCGGCTAACTCTTCCGCCAGTTGATAGCGACGCGCAGCTTGCTGACGCTCGGACTGCTGCTGCCAATAACGCACGGGTTCCGCAAACACCGGGTCTGCAAGCACCTCGGGGCTGGCCAACAATGCATACAACCGCCAAACCAGCGTTTCTCGCTGGTAGGGCGAGGCCTCAGGCACCGCGTCCTCACCCAGGATCGTACGGATGAGATTCCATAAAAACCGCACCGGCAGCGGGAATTCCAGGTTCATGGCGATGCCCCGCTGCGGGTTGTCCGCCAGCGTCATACTCAGCCAGTGCGACATGCCCGGATGCTGCACAGCAATAGAGTCTGGCGCCAAGGGCGACGAGGCGGGTATCTGCAGCAAGGTCGCCAGTGCCTGAGCGAGGTGCTCCAGCCGGTTGGAGGGAAATACGTGAATCATCTACGTGTCATACCTGTGGCCTGTTCGCCAGCGTAGCCGTGCCAGAGTGATTTGCAAAGGCGCTGACACGATTGGGGTTGATGTGACTACCCATTCTGCAGGCGCTTGCTTACCATGGGCCCTTATCTTGCCAGACACTCTGCCTTCCGATGGACAACTTCCTGCTCATTCTCGTCTACCTCGGCATTGGCCTAGCGCTGCGGCGGGTAGCTGGCATGCCAAAGAACACCTCGGTGGCACTCAACGCCTATGCTCTGAACGTCGCCTTGCCGGCGGTCATTCTGAGCAACGTACCCTTGCTGACGTTTTCCAGCGCGTTGCTTATTCCCACCGTAACCCCCTGGCTGTTGATGCTGCTGGTGATACCACTGATCATTCTACTCGGGCGCCTGCTCCATTGGCCGCGAGAAGTGGTGGGCGCAATGCTGATTGTGCTGCCACTGGGCAATACCTCCTACCTGGGCTTTCCGCTGGTGCAGTCATTTTTCGGCAGTGCTGGCATGCCCTACGCCATGGTTTACGACCAGCTCGGTTCCTTTTTGGCGCTAGCCAGCTATGCCGTGGTTATCGCCGCGCTTTACAGCCCCAAGGTTGAAAAGCCTGCGGCACGCGACATTGTGCTGCGCATCGTGAGCTTCCCGCCCTTCCTCGCTCTCATAGCCGGGCTCGCCCTGCGCGGTGAGAGTATCGCCCCGCTCGCCGAGCAAGTCATCGCCACCCTCGCCGCCACACTGATACCGCTGGTAATGATTGCGGTGGGCTTCCAGATCAGCATTCGCTTGGCGCGCAGCGAACGTGTGACGATTGGCGTGGCGCTCGGCATCAAGATGCTGCTGATGCCACTGTGCACCTTTTTACTCTGGGCTGCCTTTGGCCAGCGCGGGCTCGCAAGCCAAGTCGCTGTGTTTCAGGCAGCCATGCCGCCGATGATTTCAGCGGCTACCATAGCGATTATGGCAGGCCTTGCACCGCGCCTCGTAACCGCCCTGATTGGCATTGGCATTGTGATATCGCTAGTCACCTTGCCGGCCCTGTACTGGCTGCTCAGCCTCAACGGCTAATCAGCCAGGGAGATCACCATGTCGACTGCCGCGCTCATCGAAGACGGCGTGGAGGCACTGGCAGAGCAACTAATCGCCACATAGCGGCACTTCACCGAGCATTTTGGCAATTAGCCAAAAGTCAAAAAATGTGAACTGGCCGGCAAAATGAGTCCGCGAAACAGAGAAAGAATAGCTGTTCAACCCCAACTCAGGTATACACGACTGTGGGAATTACTTGGTTAAATCCCCTGTGAGGGTAACACTTACCGCAATGACGTCGACATTATTTTCCAAGTGCACGCAGCCGACGCGCCATAGCGGATTTTCGCTGCTCGAACTGTTAGTCGTGCTCCTCATTGTGGCGGCTCTGATGGTACTGGCCGGCCCCTCTTTTACCACGAGCCTGCAAAACTCCAGACTCCAATCCGCCGTCGGAGCGCTTGGCACAGACATGGCTTTCGCCCGCTCAGAAGCGACCACCCGTCGGGAACCGGTCACTTTGTGCGCATCTACTGACGGCAATAGCTGCGCAGGCTCCGCATGGGAGTCTGGATGGGTTGTCTTTGTTGATGACGGTGCCGGAGGAGGCACGTCCGGCAACGGCTCAAGGGATGGCAGCGAAACACTGCTGAAGGTCGCTGAGGCATCAAGCGCGGGAGTAACCATACGCAGTCACAACTTCGCTTATGGCAATTGGGTGATGCTGCAGGGCTCGGGGCGCTTGGGCTTCGCTGAAGGAGGCACTTTTGTTTTTTGCGATAACAGAGGCATTGAAAACGCAATGGCCGTCAACCTCAACGGTGTTGGCCATGTGCGCTTGGCAGAGGATAACGATGGCGACAACGTTCCAGAAGATGATCTCGGAGCTCCCACTAAATGCACATGAATAAAGGATGCCGCGAGCGCGCGTCGGTACAACGGAGATACTCCCAAGGCTTTACGCTGATCGAGGTTCTTGTTGCGCTGCTTGTTTTGACCGTCGGTGCACTGGGCGTGATCGGAGTACAACTGCGCAGCTTCGAGGCAAACCGCGGCGCTCTGTATCGCACTCAAGCCACCAGTATCGCGACCGAACTTCTCGATCAAATGCGCGCAAACCGCGCCGCACTCAACAGTTATCTACTCACTGTTTCTGCAACCCAGCTATCAGGTATACCTACAGCGCCAGATTGTGCAACCAGCAACACGGGATGCACGCCGGAACAGAGTGCGGCACTGGATCTAAGGCAATGGGGCCAGCACTTCACCAACCTTCTTGGCATCGAGGGTTACCGAACCACACTGCCAAGCGCCGAGGCAACTGTCACACGCAACGGAGATGAGTACACGGTTACTGTCGCCTGGAGCGAGCGCGCATGGGATGACACGAACGCAACGGACGGATCAACATCGCGCTCGAACGCATCGCGCTTTGTCTCGATGACCAGCGTGATACAACCATGAACCCAACACCCAATCGCACTCATGCGGCTGGGCGGCTCAAACCCACCCGGCAAAAAGCAACCGGCTTGAGCCTCATTGAGCTAATGATCTCCTTGGTCATTGGCGTCATTTTATTGTTGGGCGGCACCTCCGTATTCTTGTCACTCAAGAAGGCGGCTGAGGTCGAAAAAATCCCTCGCCAGTCTTCAGACGGGCGGACGATTAGCAATCGACCTGATTAGCGAAGACCTCCTTAAAGTTCATTTTTTTGGTTGCAATACCGGCAGCGTATTTTTATACAACATGACCAATACGGCGGGCGTGGCGGGCATACAAAATGCACTGTGGGGGGTGAGAGCCTACGAGCGAACGTCCTCTGCGTGGGCCGACCTCCCCCCCTTACCTACACCCATGACTGCCGGTGGCAGTAACGCCATAAACACTCAGGCGCGCCAAGGCAGCGATGTACTCAGCGTCCGCACCGGACAACTGCTGCCAACGACTTTATCCAGCCCTGTGTTCGCTGGCGATAACAGCATAAATCTCACCTCTAATCCGGAATGCGCGATTCAGCAAAACAGCGACTTGGTGCTCACCGGCTGCGCCATTACGGCACACTTGCTGCGCGTTTCAAACACCCCGGCCTGCCAACCGGATACGGCAGAAAATGCTCACACTGTGACTCTGGACACGCCGCAAAACAGCGTGACGACTTTTAATGTGGGCTATGCACTGAACTCGCAGCTTCTGCTTTTCAACGATGTCTTCTGGTACGTGGCCGATACCGGCCGCCAGCGCAACCAACAGGCTGTGTACGCCCTGTATCGTCAATCAGGGGGCCGCTCGGCCGAAATGATTGAAGGAGTTGAAGCATTCCAGATCAAACTCGAGCATCGAGTCGAGGGCACCAACAACCAGCGGCAGGTAAACCCGTCAGACCCCGAGCTCAACAGCGCTGGAAACTATGAAGCGGTGACCGTAGTGCACTTTGCACTGCTGCTACAATCTTTCGAGCGCGTTCTCGATACACAGGACACTCGCACCTACTCACTGCTGGATACGGCAGTGCCCCCCAGCAGTGGTGGTAGTGTCGGCCATGGTGGGGGACAGGTGCTCAGAGAAGTTTTCAGCGCTGCCGTCACACTGCGCAACGCCGCGCCGCTTACCTCAGGAGCAAGCTGATATGGGTCATTCACCCCGCAATCTGCCCGGCGCTCACGAGCGGGGCGTTGTGATGCTAGTCGTGCTGATTCTTCTGCTGCTCGTCACCATTGTCGGCTTCTCGGTAATGGAAATTAGCAGTTCCCAGGTTAAAATGGCGGTAAATAGAGAAGGCAGAGAGGTCTCGTTTCAGGGTGCCGAGTCGGCCATTGAAACAGTAGCTGACGACGAACAGCAGTTAGTTGACGCGTTCGTTGCTGGCCTGGGAAAGTTAACCAGTGACGACCCGGATTCAATCACGTGGCCAACGGTAGAGGTAAGCTATGACGCTGATAGCGACCTCTCACTGTCTGTAGAGACTCGCTATACCGGTGATATCCCCGCATTAGGCAACGATCTGGTTATTGGCAGCCCCGGGCTACGCAGCCTGCACTTTGAATTGCGTGCCAGCGCCGCGAGAGATGCCGAAAAATTCGACAGCATTCATGTGCAAGGCATTAGCCGCTTCGCACCCAGGCTCGACTAACAATGACACAACGAAACGGGACCAAATCCATGCTTCGGAGAATACAAAACTGCCTGACGCCGGCCGCATTACTCCTGGCTACCTGTCTAACGGCAGCTCCTCTGCAGGCCGACGATACCGACATCTTCTTCGGGCAAATCGAGAATATCGAGGCGCGCCCCAATGTGCTTTTTATTATCGACACCTCCGGCTCGATGGACTCTACGGTATCGGGTACGGGAAAGAGCCGGCTCGACAACATGAAAGAAGGCATGTTCCAGATCCTCGATGAGCTCAATAACGTTAACGTCGGTTTGATGAGATTCACCAACCCCGGTGGGCCGGTTCTTTATCCTCTGTCGTATATCAATGCCGACAGCGGCGCTAACAATGTCATCTCCACTCTTTCAAGGGGATCCAGCGGCAGCGATGACGGCATAGAGGTGCGCTCCTCCGGAGCCGTGACACTCGAAGATGAGGTTATCAGTCTCGTAAACCAGTCGAGCACGGGCACGGCTGCAGCCACTGACAGCGTGCAGGTAAGGGTCAGCGGTGACAACGACGACGCCGAACAAGATGGCAACGATAACGACGACCTGAGCCGGGGCAGTGACACTCTTGATGTGCTGGATGAGCAGGACAACAGCGTCGGCTTGCGCTTTCAAGGGGTTGAGGTGCCTCGCGGCGCAACAATCATCAACGCCTTCATTCGTTTGGTCGGCGAAGACGACACAGACCGGGACGAAAGAGACCCCGTGTACATCCGCATTACCGGGGAACCACTGGATTCGGGGAATTTCGATAACCGCGATGGCCGCACTGTACGTGACCGCAGCCGCACCAACGCCAGTATCGACTGGATTCTTTCTGAGAACGTCGACGAAGACGACGTGGTTGACTCTCCCAACATCAGCAGCATCATTCAGGAGATCATCAGCAATAATAACTGGAACCCGGAGGCGAGCAACGGCGAAGACGACATGGTGTTTTTCTTCGACCCTACGCCTGGCCGGTCGAGTGACGGCAACCGTAAGTTCCGCTCGCGAGACGACAGCCGTAACAAAGCGCCGGAGCTGACGATCGACTACCGGGTTGGAAGTGACACACCCGGCGAAACTCAGCCTTTGGACGCGGGTTTCCGCTTCAGCGACGTGAGCGTGCCACGAGGTGCACAAATCACCAGCGC
Source organism: Haliea sp. (assembly GCA_030730585.1). Taxonomy (GTDB): domain Bacteria; phylum Pseudomonadota; class Gammaproteobacteria; order Pseudomonadales; family Halieaceae; genus Haliea. Next base: position 22,176 of record JANQUV010000038.1, on the reverse strand, counting down.
CTACGTGCAATTCACCGCGGATCGTGCGGCAAATTTCAGCTATGACTGGCGCGTGGCCGCGCAGAACAGCGGCGATGCACCGGCCTTCAACACCACTGCAAGAAACATTAGTGGTCGCAGCCTTGTGCCCGGCACAGTGCAATGGGCCGGCACGATGGATATTGCGGCGGGAGACCCAGTGCAAACACCCGAGCTGAAGACCCTCCTTCAGGCCGTCGTTAACCGCGGTGACTGGTGCGGCGGGAATGCCGTGGTGCTGGTAGTAAACGGCACTGGGGGCAACCTGCTGGTTGAAGCCTTCGAGGCAGCGTCCTCTGGCGCGGCGACTCTGGTCGTCAATTATGAGGAGAACTCGGTTCCTGCGCAGACATGCCTTAAGCGCAGCATCACATTGAACACCGCCGGGAGCTCCAGCGACGCGGAGCAGGATGATGATGATGACGTCGACACCAACGACGACGAAATTAAGGTCGATGAAGACTTCTGGGCCGGGCTGCGGTTCGACGAACTGCCCCTCGACCAAGGCGATACCATTCTCTCAGCACACATCGAGCTCACTGCAAGCAGAAACGATAGTGGCTCCGCAGAGTGGCGAATCTATGCAGAGCGCAGCGACGATGCCAACACGTATTCGTCCAGTGACAGGAATATCTCTGGACGAGACTACGGCAGCAGCTACGTTGGCTGGGACATTGATGAAAACTGGTCAGACAACGCGGTCTACCGCTCACCGGACATCACTCCGTTACTACAGGGCATCGTCAATCGTCAGGGCTGGAGCAACGGCAATGCACTTGCCCTTGCCATTTTTGGCCGCGACGGCAATGACCGACGTTTCCAGACCTACGATGAAAACCCTGTCTACGCTCCGCGCCTGATTATCGAAGTGGGGAGCACAAACGGCAGCAGGCCCGATACGGTACGGGAAAAGCTCAAAACCATCGTTAGCGACCTGAGCGCTGAAGGCTGGACCCCCATTCAGGACACGCTGTACGAGGCAGCGCGCTATTACACTGGACAGTCAGTGTATTGGGGGAAAACACGGGGCAACTCGAGTGTCGCCGGCGGCCCGTTCCACTATGCACGCGTGACGTCGGAGTTGGCCATGGTGCCTGGCACCTTCAGGACAAATCGTCCCAGCGGGTGCAGTGTTGAAGACCTCAACGACAGAGATTGCCGCTCGGAGAATGTTTCCGGCATTGGCGGTGAACCCCAATATCAAACCCCCATCGTCGACCCCTGCCAAACCCAGAGCCACATCATTCTTATGACAGATGGCGAGGCCAATTACCCGCACTCAGACGCTCTCATTCGCGACTTTACAGGTGATAGCAGCTGCAATAACACGGGCCTTGATGCTGGAGAATACTGCGTTAAGGAATTGGTCTCCCACATGGCCAACGAAGACATTATGCCCGGACTTAACCTGCAGCAAACGGTTCGGACCCACACCGTTGGCTTCAACTTCAGCTCCAACTGGTTGCAGGATGTGGCCGACGCGGGTAGCGGTATTTCCACGACGGCAAGTACAGCCACAGAGCTCGTCTCAGAGATACGTGCAATCATAGGTGATGTACTGAAAACAGACTCGACCTTCGTCGCCCCTGTGGCGGCCATCAACGAGTTCAACCAGCTATCGCACCTCAATCAACTCTACTTCGCCGTGTTCCGCCCCGACAACCGAGCCCGCTGGCGCGGCAACCTGAAACGTTATGCACTGACCGGTGATGGCGATGTCGTCGATGTGGATGGCAACATAGCCATTGACGCGGAAACGGGCTTCTTTTCCACCTCAGCACAAAGCTTCTGGAGCAGCGAAGTCGACGGCGCCAGCGTGGACCAAGGCGGCGCAGCAGAAAAGGCTCCTGAATACGCACAGCGTAAGCTCTACACCTATGTTGAGCAAGCTGCCGTGGCGTCACTGGCTTCCCCAACCAATCGCATTAGTCCCGAAAACAACGCGCTCACGCAGGAGATGTTCGGCCTGGAGAACGTTAGCGATACCGACTTCCAGCTGCATATCGACTGGGTACGCGGGCGCGATGCTGATGACGAAGACGAAGACAACACAACACTGGACACCCGTTTTTACTTTGGAGATCCACTGCATTCCAGGCCTGTCGCCATCACCTATGGCAGCTCGGCAACGGTGCCCGACGTTGAACTCTTCTATGGATCAAATGCGGGTGTAGTGCACGCCATAAACGGTAGCACAGGCGCAGAAACCTTTGCTTTCATGCCACAAGCACTACTGCCACAGCAAGCTAGCCTGCGCAGTAACCCATCGACGACCAATCGGCCCTATGGCATGGACCTGACGCTCAGCAGCTGGGTGCTCGATGTGAACCGGGATGGGTTAAGCTCAAGCGATGTGGGAGATAAAGTGTATCTCTACGCCGGTATGCGTCGTGGAGGGCGTAACTACTACGCACTGGATGCCACCGACCGCACCAATCCCAAAATGCTGTGGACCATCAAAGGTGGGGAAGTGCAGGCCAATGGCGACGACTTCAGTGAACTTGGCCAAACATGGTCTCGCCCCATCAAGACTCAGGTTCGGCTAAGCGGTGAAGATGATGCGAGGGATGTATTGATCTTTTCTGGCGGCTACGACCCAGCACAAGATGAAGAAAACACCCGCCAAGAAGATAACCAGGGACGGGCAATCTACATTGTCGACGCGACTGACGGGTCGCTCGTGTGGGCGGGGGGGCACAGTGGACTGGCCAGTGCAAATGCGAACTTCGAGGACATGAACTACTCATTCCCCTCTACACCTTCGGTGATTGATGTGACGGTGGACGGACTGGCAGACAGTTTCTTCATCGCAGATACCGGAGGCCAGATATGGCGCTTTGACATCAGCAATGGTGCGACAGCCGATGAACTGGTCTCTGGTGGCGTGATAGCCGACCTGGGTGTGGCAGCTGGAGACAACAGTGTGTCCAGCAATCGCCGCTTCTTTACATCTCCCAGCATTGCCCTGGTCGAGGGCCCTCAAGGCCCGGAGCTGGCCGTCGTTATCGGTTCGGGGTTCAGACCGTCACCACTGGGCCTGCTGGCAGACAACAAGATTTTCATGATCCGTCAAGCGGACGTGTTTGGCTCTGCAATGTCGTACCAAAAGCTGACGCTCGATGACCTCTACGATGCTTCAAGTAATGTGTTGGCAACCGCCAGCGGTGCAGAACTCAACAGCGCGAGAGAACTATTGAATAACGCGAGCGGCTGGTACGTGGATCTGACGATTCCCGGTGAGAAAGCACTGTCCGCACCGCTGATTGCGAATGACCAAGTAATCATCACCACCTATGCACCCGGCAGCGACGGCGTCTCCTGCAGCCCCGGTGCGGGTACCTCGCGGGCCTACGTACTTGAGCTAGAAGACGGCGGGGTCAACAAGCAAGTCACTCTGGACACAACATCCATTGTAGACCAGGCGGCGATCCTGGCACCACCGCCCGACCCCGACCCCGAACCGGAAGCGACTGGCGATGAGCAGGACAATGTCAATGACATCGACGCCGGTGACAGTTGCCCGCAGGGCAGCAAGCTCATCGTCAAGCTAAACGGTGAGGACGGACCCATAGACAATTGGTGTAACAACCCCAGTAAAACGTATTGGATGAAGGCCCGATGATCCGCACATCAAACTCCTTGACGGTGCCCGAGCACGGCTTCACCCTGGTAGAATTGATGATCGTCATGGCAATTTTAGCGATCATCATCACTGTCGCATTGCCCTCCTATCAGCAACATGTCACGCGCGCCAATCGCGCTGATGCGCAGGCGACTTTACTTGCTTTCGGACAGGCTATGGAGCGCCACTTCAGCCAAGGATATACCTACACCGACGCCACACTCGGCAATGCAGCCACACCGGCAGCGCCAGCTCCAGATGTATTTCCCAGCCGGGCACCCATCGACGGTGATGCCTTGTATGAGCTGACAATAGAGGGTGCAACCGAGGACAGCTACGTCCTGCAAGCCAAGCCAATCGCAGGCAGCAGGCAATCGGGGGATGGCTTTTTGCGTCTGAACCACTTGGGCCAGAAATCCTGGGATAAAGATAATAGCGGATCAATCACTACAGCCGAGCTCACCTGGGACCGCTAGGTGCGAAACAACATCACAAGGAATATCACTATGCGGGCTAGAGGACTGATGGTAGCGCTATGGCTAAGTGCCTGTGGCACATCTGCATACACTCTCGCGGCGGAGAATGATTTGGTAGATCTTTCGCCGCAGCAAACGGTAAGCGCTGTGCCAGACGCGGTACGTGAATCTGCGCTGCAGGCAGTGTCTGACGTACAGCTACAAAGCGTAGAAACACTATGGGAACACGACTTCAAGGTGTACAAATTTACCGGTACTCGCTATATGGCAGAATACCGGATTTTTGTACGCAGTGACGCCACCTTGCTCAGAGTTGAAAAGAACAACCTGGATGATGACTAGAGCAAACCTCAGCCTTTACGCTCCAGCAAGGTAAGCACGCTGGAGAAATCCTGCTGCCCCATTCCCGCTTCCTGCAGGCGAACATAAAGCTCCCGCGCCAACTGCCCCATCTGGTTGTCCACGCCGCTCTGACTGGCGATGTCCATCGCCAGGCCCAAGTCCTTGGCCATCAGGTCAACCATGAAACCCGGCTTGTAGCCATTACTCGCCGGTGCTTTTTCCATCACCCCGGGATAGGGGTTGTACACTTCCAGAGACCAGTTGCGCCCTGAACTTGCGAGCATGATCTCCGACAGCACCGCCGGGTCCAGCCCATTACGCACACCCATCTCCAGCGCTTCACAGCTGCCAATCATATGAATCGCCAACAGCATATTGTTACAGCCTTTGGCCACTTGCCCTGCACCTGCGGGGCCTGCGTGGAAAATATTCTTGCCCATGTCGGCCAGGATAACGCGGGCTTTGTCGAAGGTTGCCGCTTCCCCGCCGCACATAAAGGCGAGCGTGCCCGCGGCGGCAGCGGCTACACCACCCGACACTGGCGCGTCCATAAAGCCGATGCCCAGCTGTGCGGCGGCGGCGCCCACTTCACGCGAAGTAGGCGCATCAATGGTGCTGCAGTCCAGCACCGTGGTTTCCGGCCCCAACTGCGCCAGCAAGCCATTTTCCCCCAGGTAAATACCGGCAACGTGCTTGCCCGCTGGCAGCATGGAGATCACGTAATCGACTCGGAATGCCGGCTCCGCTGCGCGCACTGCCTCACTCGCCGATGCCGCAACCGTCGCACCTAAGTCCGCCAGCTGCTGGCAGGCCTCGGCTGACAGGTCAAATACAGTAACGCTGTGGCCGGCACGAACCAGGTTGGCCGCCATCGGGCCACCCATATTGCCAAGGCCAATAAATGCAACGTGCGCCATGCTGAATCTCTCCTGTGCGGTTATAGTTCGCCGAGCGGGTTCGTTGCCCAAGGCGCCTGAAAGAACTGCTCAAGCAGCTCGGCAGGCACTTCACGGGTCGTTTTGTAAGCCCAGGCCGGGTTGCGATCCTTATCGAGCAGCAGGGCGCGCACGCCTTCCGCAAACTCCGGGTAGCGCACCACATTGGTTGCCAGCATGAGTTCGGCCTGGAATACCTCACGCAATGAGCTGTGCCGTGTTTCCTGCAGCTGGCGGCTAATCCACAGAGCCGCCAGCGGAGAGCCGTGTGCCAGCCCGTCGCGCGCGCGCGACAGCCACTGGTCCGAGGTCTGCTGATTCACAATGTTGTCCACCACCTGATGCACATCGTCACCGTCACACAGCGCGTTAATCACCGTGAGATGGGGCTCCACCTGGCCACCGGGCATACTGCCGATACTCTGTTCGGTGAGCGGACGCAGGATGTGCCGCACGCGAGCATGGTTCACCGCGCTGTCATCGCTCCAGGCACTGCGACGCAGCTGCTCCAGCACGGTGGCTTTATGCTCACTGCCAATAAAACGGTCAGCCAGGCCGGTAAACACCGCATCTGCGGCGTTAATAGAGGCACCGGTAATGGCCAGAAACTGGCCAGATTTACCCGGCATATGATTCAAAAACCAGCTGCCGCCGACATCCGGAAACAGGGCGATAGTCACCTCAGGCATGGCGATGCGCGTGGCCTCGGTCACCACGCGGTGCGAACAGCCCGCCATAACACCCAAACCGCCGCCCATCACAATGCCATGGCCCCAGCAGATAATCGGCTTGGGATAAGTGTGCAGGGTGTAGTTCATGCGGTATTCGCGAGCGAAGAAGGTTTCGGCGTCCTCGCAGGGGCCACCGGGGGTGGCGGTGGCCGAGCGGTGCAGGGCCTGCACATCACCGCCGGCGCAAAACGCTTTTTCGCCACTGCCGTCGATGATAATGGCAGCGACTTCCGCGTCGTCGCGCCAGGCGTCGAGCTGCTGCTGCAGCGTCTCGACCATCGGCAGGGTGAGTGAGTTCAGGGTTTTGGGTACGTTGAGCGTGAGGCGCCCAAGCTTACGCTCGGCGCAACTCACCAGCTCAACAAGTACAGGTGCATCTGACATGGTTAAATCCTTAGCGGTTTTTCCACACGGGCTTGCGCTTCTCAAGAAACGCATTCACCCCTTCGCGCTGGTCTTCCGTGGAAAACAGCTCGACAAACAATTCACGTTCCTGCGCCAGGCCGTCGCCAATGGCTTTATCGCGGGCGGAATGAATCAGGCGCTTGCAGCGGCCAATAGAGCTGGGACTCTGCTCGCCCACCTGCTCTGCCAGGGCCAGCGCGCGCTCCAACGCCTCGCCGGTGCCAACCACTTCTTCCGCCAGGCCAATTCGCTCGGCGGTGGCGGCATTGATACGCTCGCCGCAAAGAATCATGCGCTTGGCCCAACCCTCTCCGGCCAGCCACGCCAAACGCTGCGTGCCGCCTGCACAGGGCAGCAAGCCAACGCGCGCCTCTGGCAGCGCCAGCTGCGCCTGCTCTTCAACAATGCGCAGGTCGCAGGCCAGCGCCACTTCCAAGCCACCGCCCATGGCAAAACCATTCACCGCAGCAATGGATACACCGCGGAAGTCTGCCAGCGCTTCGAACGCTTCACCAAAATAACGCGCCATGCTGTCGGCCGTTTTTGGGTCGCCGTCGGCGAACAGCTTGAGATCCGCCCCAGCGGAGAAAAACTTGCTGCCGGCCCCGGTCAACACCAAGGCGTAGATGTCGAGGTTATCGTTCAACGCAGCCACCAAGTCCCGCAGGGCAGGCAAACTTTCCGTATCCCAGGTATTGGCCGCAGGGTTGTCGATCGTCACCAAAGCCGTGTGACCGCGAATCTCGACTTTCAACTTCTCCGATGTGCTCAGGCTCATTTGATCACCTCCAGTGCGCCTTCCATTAACAGTTTGCGCGCCACGATGACGCGCATGATTTCGTTGGTACCTTCGAGTATCTGGTGCACCCGCGTGTCGCGCACGTGGCGCTCCATTGGGTACTCGCGAATGTACCCATAGCCGCCGAACATCTGCAGGGCATCGTTGCACACTTGGAAGCCCACATCGGTGGCAAAGCGTTTGGCCATCGCACAGTAAGTTGTTGCTTGCGGGTCTTTGTGGTCCAGCTTGCTGGCCGCAAGGCGCACCATTTGCCGCGCCGCCACCAGTTCGGTAAGCATGTCGGCCAGCTTGAACTGTGTGTGCTGAAAATCAGCAATGGCGGTATCGAACTGGCGCCGCTCCTGCACGTATGCAGTGGCTTCTTCCAGCGCTTGTTGAGCAGTGCCCACGCTGCAGGTGGCAATATTAATGCGGCCGCCGTCCAGGCCCATCATGGCAATAGAGAAGCCCTGGCCTTCTTCGCCAAGCCGATGCGCCACCGGCACACGCACATTGTCGAAGGTAACCATGCGCGTGGGCTGGGCGTTCCAGCCCATTTTGGCTTCTTTTTTACCGTAACTGATGCCCTGCGCATCGGCGGGCACCAATACAGCGGTAATGCCCCGAGCACCGTTGTCGCTGGTACGCAGCATCACTACCAGCACCTCGGTTTCACCGGCACCGGAAATAAACACCTTACTGCCGTTGATAATGTAATCGTCGCCTTCGCGCCGGGCCGAGGTGCGCAGGGAAGCCGCATCGGAGCCTGCACCAGGTTCAGTCAGGCAATAGGACGCAAGCTTTTCGCCACTCACCAACGCCGGGCACCATTCTTCAATCACCGCATCATTGCAAAAATTGCCAATCATGCTGGTGGCCATATTGTGGATGGTGAGGAACGCCGCTGTGGTGGTGCAGCCGCGAGCCAACTCTTCGACAATCAGGCTGGCATCCAGCCGGCCCATACCCAGGCCACCCGCGCTTTCCGGGGTATACATGCCCATAAAGCCCAGCTCTCCGGCTTGGCGCAGCGCTGCCTTGGGAAAAAACGACTCTTCATCCCATCGAGCCGCGTTGGGCGCCAACACACCATCGGAAAACGAGCGAGCACTGTCGATAAAAGCCTGTTGCTCTTCCGAGACGGAAAAATCCATATCGTGCTCTCCTTAGAAGCGGTTCATGACCTTGCCAAACAGCTCTTCATCAGACGGTATCACCTTGGTTTGGGCCAGCGGCCTGGACACCCAGGTTTCATTGATGAGGTCACGCCAAGTGATGTTGTGATTGATACCGTTGCCACCCCAGGAGCCGCAGCCGAGGGAGAAGGTTTGGCGCATGCCATTCCACAAGTTGCCACTGTTGGAGGCAGACTGCGGCTGGTTCACCATCACCCGGGAGGTGCGCGTGGCAAGCGCCAGCTTGAGAATATTGTCGTCGCTGTTGGAGTAAATGCCACAGCTGTGGCCCTGGCCCTGATACGCCTGAATGCGGTTGGTCAGCTCAATGGCTTCCTCAATGTCGCGCACTTTGTACAACGCCATGGTCACCGTCAGTTTTTCGCCAGAGAACGGATAGTCCGGCCCCGCACCCACTTCGGGCACAATCAGGAACTGCTTGCCTTCGGGCAGGTCGATACCGGCGCGCCCGGTGATAGTCGTAGCATGCTGGGCAACAATGGCGGCATTCAGGTGGCCGTCTTGCCAGATGACGTTCTGCAGCTTGGCTTTATCGTCCCCCTCAATCACATAGCCGCCTTCGTGCTTGAGCTTCTCCAGGAACTCGTCATAAACGGATTCAAACACCAGCACTGAGTTGTCCGAGGAACACGACGCGGCCAAATCCAGAGTCTTGGAGATGCGGATTTTTTCTGCGGCCTCATTCAGGTTGGCCGTGTCATCCACGGTAATCACCGCATTGCCCACACCCACTCCCAAGGCCGGTGTGCCCGAAGAATACGCGGCGGAAACCATCGCTTCGCCGCCGGTCGCCAGAATACGATCGCACTGACGCATGAGTTCATTAGTTTTATCCAGCGAGGGCACATCAATGCTCTGCACCAGGTCTGCCGGAGCACCCATGGCCACAATCGCCTCGCGCATATAGTCGCAAATCATCTTGTTGGTCAGCTTGGCGCGTGGGTGAGGCGCAATAATGATTGCGTTGCGGCCCTTCACTGCTGAAATAGCCTTAATCACCGGCGTCGCCTCCGGGTTGGTGGAAGGCGACAGTGCGCCGATCACGCCCACGGGCTTGGCGATGCGCATGATGTTGCGTACTGGGTCTTCTTCAATCACACCCACCGATTTGTCATTGATGATGTCCATCAAGGTGGCCCGCGTTTTGCGGTGAATTTTGAGAAATTTGCCGTCGTAATTACCCAGCTGAGTTTCCTCAACCGTGAAGCGCGCAATTTTTTCTGACACCCCCTCACGCGCCACTGACCAGACCATAGCGGTAATCAGTTCATCGACCTGCTCTTGGGTATAATGTTCGATAGCGGCCTGCGCGACGCGCGCGCGCTCCATCATTGCCGCAATTTCCTGCTGCACTTCAGTAGGTTCCGAAACGTGCTGCGCTGTAGCCATGGCGTATGCTCCTGTCCTGCGACTTATCAGTGAGGCTCCAACCGCTGACCGGCCAGAGTTCTTATATTAACCGTATAGGTTACGCCCGCCCTCAGCTATGTCAAAGGGAGATAATTGCGATAAACATGGACTAAATTGTGGTTAATTCAACGAATGCGGGGCTTTTTTAGCTTTTCAGACCTAAAGAGCCTCTGCCGAATGCGTCCCGCCTGCACCGGCCGCACACACGGTTGCGTGGTCCGCCCCATGGAGGACATCCTGAACACCTCTCTGCGCCTCTTCGAGCACGTCCCTAACACTAGCTCATGCAAAATCGCCCAACCGGCGCTAGACTGCACTACCCACTCTACCAACCCAACTGGACGGAATCGGCCATGCCGCGCAAAACTATCGAGCTGCCCGAGACGTTTCTCTTCACCACCCATTACGATGTGCTTTACAGCGATGTGAACGCCGCCAACCATTTGGGGGCCGACCGCCTGCTGTCGATAGCCATGGAGGCGCAGCTGCGCTTTATCCGCCAGCTCGGGCACAGCAAAGCCATTGCCTTCGAGGACGCCGGCTTGATCATGGCCCACGCCGAAACCGCCTACCTCGCCGAGGCAGACTATGGCGACCGGCTATGCGTAGAACTGGGCGCGCGCAACATCGAGAACAAGAGCTTTCAGTTCGTTTATCGCATCAGCAAAGACGACAGCGGCGAAGAGGTGGCGCGAGTGGCCACCACGTTGCTGTTCTTCGACTATCAGCTGCACCGCGTGGTCGCCGTACCCGATAACTTCCGGGCTCAAGTTGCACCTTCCGGCAAGGCGCCGCCATGAATTGGGCGACCGCAACGCTGTCGCTGGGGGGCCTCGGGCTGCTGTTATTAGGCATGTCGATGATGACCGACGGCCTGAAGTCCGCCGCAGGCAATTCCCTGCAAGGTTTCCTTGAGCGCTCCACGCGAACCCGGCTGCGCGCGGCGCTGGCGGGCTTTGGCATTACCGCCTTGGTGCAATCCTCCAGCGCCGTCATCGTCGCCACACTGGGTTTCACCAACGCCGGCATGTTGCGGCTGAAACAGGCGGCATGGGTGGTCTTTGGCAGCAATGTGGGCACCACCATGACGGCCTGGATTGTGGCCTTGGTGGGCCTGCGCATTAAGGTAGAGCTAGTGGCTCTGCCGTTAATTGGCCTCGGCATGCTGATGAAACTGTTTGGCGACAACCGCCGCGCGGCCCACATCGGCATTGCGCTGGCAGGTTTCGGCCTGCTGTTTCTCGGCCTGGGCATGCTGCGGGACGCCTTTATCGATGTGGCTGACTGGATCCCCATGGAGCGCCTCGGTGCTTCGGGCGCCACCGGCATTATGTTGGGCGTGTTGTTTGGCGCCCTGCTCACTGCCTTGATTCAGTCATCCTCTGCGGCGCTTGCCATCATACTCACCGCCTCGGTGACCGGCGTATTAACGCCGCTACTGGGCGCTTCACTGGTTATTGGGGCGAACATTGGCACCACCGCCACCAGCCTGCTGGCGAGCATCGGCGCCACAGCAAACGCGCGAAGGCTGGCGCTGGTGCACGTCACTGAAAAGCTGTTTACCGGCATTATCGCGCTGATTTTACTGGGGCCGCTGTGGTGGATATCCGAGCAGCTTTCCGGAGGCGGTGACGGGCGCACCAACATCAGTACCGGCTTGGCGCTGTTTCATACCTTGTTTAACCTGCTCGGCCTGTTGCTGATGTGGCTGTTGGCAGACCGGCTTTTGCGCCAGGTGGAGCGCTGGATCAAACAGCCTGAGTTGAGTTCCGAACGCTTGCGCTACCTCGACGACACGGTGCTCGCCCTGCCGGCAATGGGGGTTAGCGCCATGCACTCGGAAATCAAGCGCGTGTTCAAACAACTGCTGTCGCGCGGGCGAATTATTATTGATCGGGAACGTGAACCGGCAGCAGAAGAGACTCTGCACACGGGCGCACTGCTCAGTGCCATTGCCGACTATGGCAACCGCATTGGCGGCCAGCACCTGAACAACGGCCTCTCGGAAATGTTTCTCAACCTGAACTGGGCGCGAGAGGAGTGCATGCAGCTGCGCGATACCCTGTTGGAGCTGGCCAGGTTCCCCCAAGCTGAAATCAACGCCGCACTCACCCCGACGCTGCGAGACGCCTTGCTGGGCATCATGCGCAGCGGTGAATTCAAGCAACTGCCCCTTGAGGATCGACGAGGGCGCCTGCAGTTACTCAAGCGCCTGCGACAGCTGCGCCGCGCAGAATTGCTGGAGCACATTGGCGCAAGGACCTTGGCGGCGCCTGAAGCCACTCGCCACTTGCATATCGTCGCCCTGTTCGAAGACTGCGCCAAACACATTCTGCACATTGCCGAGGTGATCTACCCGCCGCCTGACGCGGCCGAACCAGACCCAGCCACTGAACCCGAAGCCGGTGTCACGGCGTGACTCGCCGGCCACTACAGGTTCAATTATTTACGCCACGCCCTGCGCGCTGCGGGCAAGCATGGCCATCACCATGCTTTTACGGCCCAATGGGTCAAAATCCTGAATAACACAGACCAACCAGAGTGCTTTTTCTCATGCGTTTTTCTTCCATGCTCTGCTTCTGCTTCTGCCTGTTCACCCATGTGGCCAGTGCCGCCCCCGTCAGTGAGGAGCGCCTGCTCACCGCAGGCAGCGACGTGGATAACTGGCTGAGCTACGGCCGCGACTACAGCGAACAGCGCTTCACACCGCTGGGGCAGATCAATACGGAGAACATCGCTGAACTGGGTATGGCCTGGCACTTCGAAACCGACACCCACCTGGGCCTGCAATCCACGCCCTTGGCAATTGATGGCGCGCTGTACTTCAGCGGCGCCTGGAATACGGTGTGGGCGGTTGATGGTGCCAGCGGCGAGATGCTGTGGAAGTTCGACCCGCAAGTGCCACGCAGCAAAAGCATTACTGCCTGCTGCGGCGTCCTGAACCGGGGACTCGCGGCCTGGGAAGACTTGCTCTACATCGGCACACTCGACGGGCGCCTGCTTGCCATTGAGCGAGCCACCGGCACCCTGCGCTGGTCTGCCCAAACCACCGACCCCAACCAGGCCTACTCGATCACCGGTGCACCGCGCGTGGCCCGGGGTAAAGTCTTCATTGGCAACGGCGGCTCAGAATTTGGTACCCGCGGCTTTGTCACCGCCTACGATGCCGCCAGCGGTGAGCTGGCCTGGCGCTTTTACACCGTACCCGGGAACCCCGCCGAGGGCTTCGAAAACGCCGCCATGGAGCGCGCGGCGGAAACCTGGGGGGGCGAGTGGTGGCGCTATGGCGGTGGTGGCACGGTGTGGGACAGCATCGTTTACGACCCCGAGCTCAATCAACTCTACCTCGGCGTCGGCAATGGCGCGCCGCACAACCGCCGCATTCGCAGCCCAGGGGGCGGAGACAACCTGTACCTCGCCTCTATCGTGGCGCTGAACCCCGACACCGGCGAGTACCTATGGCACCAACAACAGGTGCCCGGCGACACCTGGGACTACACCTCCAGCCAGCAGATGACGCTCGCCGAAATTCCCTGGGAGGGCAAGCCACGCAAAGTGATTCTGCACGCACCAAAAGCCGGGTTCGTCTACATTGTCGACCGCGAAACAGGCAAATTATTGTCAGCTGAACCTTACACCACCGTCACCTGGGCGAGCGGCTATGACCTGGACACGGGCCGCCCGCTAGAAAATCCCGGGCAGGATTATGACGGTGAGCCCGCCATGGTATTCCCGTCCGCCATGGGCGGGCACAACTGGCACCCGATGGCCTACAGCCCCAACACCGGGCTGATGTATATCCCGGAACTGGATATGGGCATGGAGTTCAACGAAATCAACGCAGTTGACTACAAACATCTGAGCCGCCACTACAACACGGGCTATGAGTTAAGCGGCGAAACCTACTCCCAGGCTTTCACCCAGGCCATGCTCACCCACCTGCCAAAGGCACACCTCCTGGCGTGGGACCCGGTGCGTCAAGAAGCCGCATGGAAGCTACCCCACCCCTATACCCACAACGGAGGGGTTCTGGCCACGGGCGGCAACCTCGTCTTCCAGGGCACCTCAGACGGTCGCTTCATTGCCGTGCAAGCTGACGACGGCAAAGTTCTCTGGACCTTCCCGATGGAAACCAGCGTGATGGCTGGCCCCATCAGCTATCGCGTCAATGGTGAACAGTACATCGCCGTAACGGTAGGCCGCGGCGGCGCCTTGATGATGAATATGGGTCGAAGCTATCCCACCGGAAACCCGAACAACCGGCTGGTCGCTTTCAAGCTAGGCGGCTCCGGTAACCTGCCGATCACTCCGGCGGTTGAGCGCCCGCTGCCTCCGGCACTGCTGGATGCGACCGAGGAACAGGTCACTGAAGGCCGCCATCTCTTTAACCGTTTCTGCGCACGCTGCCACGGCGCGGATGTTGTCGGTGACGGCTCCATTCCCGACCTGCGCTACCTGGAGCCCGTGTGGCACGAAAACTTCGCTGCTGTTGTACTTGAAGGGTTAATGGAGCAGGCCGGCATGCCACGCTTTGACGATGTGCTGGATGCAGCGCAAGTGCATAACGTTCACGCCTATGTGATATCGCGCGCGCACGAAGATTACGCATTGCGCACTGAGCAGGGCTGGCTCGCCACCGCGCGCCTGTATCTAACAGACACGGCAGCACGGCTTGCCGCGTGGCTGGTGCGCCGCGGAGCCACCCCAGCAGACGCATCCAAGGAGTAAAATGCCGCGCCAGTGCAGATTGATCTGCATTCAAGATGGCCAAGGCACAGCGGCGGTAGAGGTCAAAGGTTTCACCGCGGGTGGCAGTGAACGCCCCGATCTCAGTCTGCGAAAACAGGTTCAGGGACTAAGTCGGGTTGATCACAGCATGAGCGCGCTTGCTCATCTCAGTCTCCTTCCGGAAAATCACCCCTATCGCGGGAAAGAGGCACCTCCAAACCATTATCGCCCTGCCGAATGGGTTGCCCTATCATTTCGTCGTAGGCACTTTGGTGGCGTAAAAACAGCGCGGGCAGCGGCACGGCGGCCAAGCGCTGTTTCATCTCGGTAATGTTGCGCGTACGCAGCGGCTTGCCATCCGCCTCGGTCACGAGCAGCGGATCGCCACCAAACTCCGCGTACGCCAAATAGATGCTGAAATCCAGAGAGTGGATAACCACGCGGGTCAAACCAACACTGTGCTGTAACTGTTGCAGGCTGATTTTCAAGGTATTTTCCCATTTTCAACACGCTGTGGAGGGTTGCTAAGGTAACGCGATTACGCCTAAACTTGAAGCAGCACCCAAGGGCCCAGCACAATAAAAATAACGCCCACATTCAGGAGCTCAAATGTCTACTAATGTTCGTCTTTTAACCCCACACCGTTGGATCGCGTTACTTGTTGCAGCTGCAGCGCTACCTGCGGTTCCAGCACAGGCACAGCTCGAAGAGGTGATCGTAACAGCTCAGAAACGCGCTGAATCGATACAGGACGTGCCAATTGCCATTACCGCCTTCGATGAAGAAGCGCTGCGCAGTAAGCAGATAAACGGCTTCGGGGACATGCGGTTCACGGCGCCCAACGTCTCGTTCAACAAGGGCAACTTCACCGGCACCAACTTTCAGATACGCGGGGTGGGCACCAACTTGGTGGCCGCTTCAGCCGATGGTGGGGTGGGGATACACGTCAACGAGGTGCCGCTGATTGCGCCGCGATTGTTCGAAACGGAATACTACGACGTGGAACAGGTGGCCGTGTTGCGCGGGCCACAAGGCACCTTGTACGGCCGCAACTCAACCGGCGGCGCGGCCAACATGATCACCCGGCCCGCCAATACGGATGGCTGGGAGGGCAACCTTGAGGCGCAATACGGCAACTTCGACCACAAAAAACTCAATGGCGCTGTCAATATTCCGGTCAGCGACCGCCTCGCACTGCGCTTCGCCGGGCTCTGGCTCGACCGCGAGGGCTATACCGAAAATGTGTTCAACGGCTCGGACGTTGATGGCCGCGATCAGGCATCGCTGCGAGCTTCCCTGCGCTGGCTGCCAACCGACACCACTGAAATTGACCTGATGGTGTCCTGGTTTGATGAAGACAGCACACGCACACGCAGCCAAAAAACCCTTTGTCACAACGACCCCAGCGGCATTCTGGGTTGCCTGCCAGACCGCCTGGACTTCGACGTGCCCAACCCCTCGTCGCAGCTGTCAAACCTGCTAATTTCCAACGCTGTATTAGGCCCACTCGGCGCCTTTACTCTGGGCACCAACGTGCGCGGCGATGTGCCTCAAGATTTACGCAAGGTCGCCAGTGAGCGGCAGCCCCTGTACGAAGCCGATGAGACACTGGTAACACTGAACATCGCCCAAGAGCTTGGCGACTACACGCTAAGCTTTGTAGGCGGCTACCAGCAGACCACCGTGCTATCGCAGATGGATTATCAGTGGACCGTAACGGATGCTCTGGCGGTGCCCGCGTTGTTGCCACTGGTTGCCCCTACCGCCGCCAGCACACTGTTTGCGGACGGGCTCTGGCCCATTTCTGCGCCCTCAGCCAATTCCACCGGCAGCGTGGGCGGGCACATCGACTCCTACAGCGTTGGACTGGAGGCTTACGATCAGGCAAACCAGTCTTCCGAACAACTTTCCGGCGAACTGCGGCTGCAGTCAGATTTTGACGGCGCACTGAATTTTCTGGTCGGTGGATTCTGGATGGACGTCGACCTCGACAACCAGTACTGGGTGTTTTCCTCAGG
>JANQUV010000038.1:3402-5414 GCA_030730585.1 Haliea sp. | reverse complement strand
GTGGATTCTGGATGGACGTCGACCTCGACAACCAGTACTGGGTGTTTTCCTCAGGTTTCGACTACTTTGCCAACGTCTTTCCTGCCGCCGCACTCGGCCTCGATGGCTTCGGCTGGGTAGGCCCGCAATTCAACAATGAAACTGCTGACTACGGCATTCGCTCACAGGCTGTGTTTGGCGAAATCTACTACGCACTGAGCGACACCGTAACGCTGACCATTGGCGCACGCTACACGCAGGACGAAAAAGCCATCGAAGACCGCCAGATCCTGTTTAACAACGACCCCATAACCGGCGCTCCGGTAATACAAGCGCTGGGAGCCGACCTGCCGATTCCCACCGCCACCCGGCGTGACAGCAACGAGTGGAAGGAAACCACCGGCCGCATGGTACTCGACTGGTCGGTATCGGCGGATACGCTGGCCTATGCGTCCCTCGCTCGCGGCTACAAGGGCGGTGGTTTTAACCCGCCCTTCGACCCCGTACAGTTTCCCGGCCAGGAGGAAAACTTCGAACCTGAATTTGTGGACGCGCTTGAGCTAGGCACCAAAAACACCCTGCTGAATAACACCCTACAGGCAAACTTCAGTGCATTTTTATACGACTATACCGACATGCAGGTGTCGAAGATCGTCAACCGCACGTCCTTCAACGAGAACACCGATGCCCAGATCTGGGGTGGCGAGGCTGAATTCGTGTTCGCACCCAGCCCGCGCTGGATTTTGAACGCCAACCTTGCCTACCTGAATACCGAGGTGAAAGACTTCGAAAGCGTCGACACCCGCGACCCCACCGCAGGGCGCAACGATGTCACCCTGCTCAAAGACCTCACCAACGGCTCGAACTGCGTGGCACTACTGGACCCCGCAGCGTATGCCGCACAGGTGGGCTCGCAGTACACCAGCTGCAGCCGGCTGGCAGGCTCCGGCCCGCCCGTTACCGATGGGATTGCGCAGAACCTGAATGGCAACCAACTGCAGAATGCGCCGGAATGGTCGGTGAGCCTGGGCGCCCAGTACAACTGGGCATTCGCCGACAGCAGCAGCCTGTCACTGCGCGTGGATTACTACTGGCAAGATGAGATGTATGCCAGGCTGTTCAACCGGCCTATCGACCGCATTGCGGCCTGGGACATCTGGAACGCACAAGCCACCTACACCGCGGCACAGGGGCAGTGGTACGCGCGAGCCTATATCAAGAACATCGCGGACGATGACCACCTCGTCGCCATGTACGTCTCCGACCCTTCGTCGGGGTTGTTCACCAATGTGTTCTCGATCGAGCCGAGAACCTATGGGCTAGCGCTGGGGTACAACTTCTGAGGAGCCGCCACCATTGATCGCGGCCGCCTGCGCGGGATTTCTGCTAACCTTGGTTTATCGCCTTTGTCACCCTTGGATTCCTCATGCGTCGAACCTTACTCTACATCGTGGCCGCTCCCCTGGCGCTGCTGTTCGCAGCAGCCGCGATGCTGCCGTTGTTTCTTGATGAAGCCCGGCTCATACAGCTTGCCACCGAAACACTCGAGGAGCGCAGTGGTGCCAAGCTGACCGTGCGGGGCGATGCCGGCCTTTCGCTACTGCCGCGCCTGTCACTGCAATTAGAGGACACGCAACTGGAGCTGCCCGGCGAACAGCAACCGAACATCGCTGTTAAACAGCTTTCCGTGGAGGTCTTTTTGTTGCCGTTGCTGTCGAAGGAGGTGGCCATTAAAGGCATCCAACTCAGCGGGCTCGAGGTAACGATACCGGCCTCCGAGGCAACGCCTGTGAGCACCACTGCGGGGCTATCCGATGCGCAACTGGAAACCTTTTATGCCGAGCGCCGCAAAGCTTTGCGCGCGGCGGCTGGGGCAGGTGCAGGCGCCGCACTGGGAATTCCGCTGGCTCTGAACATTGCCAACGTTGTTCTCAGCGATGCGCGTGTCATTCTGCTGCAGGCGGGCACCGCGGCACCTCAGGTCATCGAAATTTCGTCGCTGAGCGCCAGCGACATCAACCTCGACGGCAGGC
>JANQUV010000038.1:0-3302 GCA_030730585.1 Haliea sp. | reverse complement strand
CAGGTCATCGAAATTTCGTCGCTGAGCGCCAGCGACATCAACCTCGACGGCAGGCAAGCAAGCCTTGAGCTGCAACTGCGCGTTGCGGGCGAACAACCCACCGATCTGGAGCTGAGCACACAGTTCACCGTGGCTGCCGATCAGCGCAACGCCACCCTCAATGCGCTCTCCGTAACGGTGACGGGTGCGACGCCCACCCCGGTGGTTTTGCAGGCCACCGGCACCCTCGCCATCGACACGCAGGAGGCCCAACTCAGTCTCGACCTCAGCAGCGGCGAGATTAAAGGCACCGGGACGGTCGCTTACCGCAGCTTCCAAAGCCCGCAGATTGATGCCGAATTGCGCCTGAATCTTCTCGACCCCGCGCTGCTGTTGCTCGCTGGGCCGAGCGCCGCCAGCAGCGGCGCGGCGGGCGATGCCAGTGCAGGAGCAGAAGATGGCGACACAGCGCTGCCGCTAGACGCCATTCGGCTGGCTGACACCCGCGCAGACCTGCGGGTTGAACGCGCTATGGTCGGGCCGCATACCATTGAGAATTTGCGCCTGCGTTTGCGTGCCGCCGAAGGTGTGCTCAAAATGGATACCATTACCGGCACATTGTACGGAGGGGCGCTGGACGCCAGTGCAACTCTGGATGCACACCGGTCCAGCGCTGTTTTCAGCACCCGCGGTGAACTCGCAGGGCTGGATACTGTGCCGTTGCTGGCGGCACTGGAAGCGGAGCCAGTGCTCTCAGGCCTGGCCGACGCGCGCTGGGAGCTGCTAAGCAGCGGCAATACCAGTAATACCCTGGTGCAAAACCTGCAGGGGCCCTTGAGCCTGGCAACGCGCAATATCGTGCTGCAGCAGTTCGGGGTTGAGCGCATGCTCTGCCAAGTGGTCGCTCAGGTTAACCAGGCATCACTCGCCACCGAACTGCCGCAAAAAACTGAATTTCAGGCACTCAACGTTAGCGTTCAGTTGGGCGAGGGCAAAGCACGGCTTGACCCTTTGCAGGCTGACCTTGCCCATATGACCCTGCGCGGCACTGGCAGCCTGAACCTGAACAGCAACGACTTCGCCGCAGAGTTTCGCGCCCGCCTGTCACCGACATTAGGCGAACTTGACCCCGCATGCAGGGTCAACGAACGGCTCACGGCCATCAGCTGGCCGGTGGCCTGCAAGGGCAGCATCGATAGCAGCCCCGCCAGTTGGTGTCGCGTGGACAGTGCGGACATACTGGCGTCGCTGGCACGCAATGAACTGGAAGCCAAAGCCAAGGAGGAAGGTAGCCGCCTGTTGCAGCGCTTGTTTAAAAGCAAGGACTAGAGCGGCTATGCCGCCCGCAGGGCTCGTCCCAAACGGCGGCTACCCAGCACATCGGTGAAATCACCCTGCTGCCAGACAGGCTCACCGTGAATAAGCACGTGGGTCACCACACCCTCGGAACGGTTGACCATCTGTTTGTGGTCGAACAATTCCCGGTGAATCAACTCACGGTGATCGTTACTGTCCCAGCCCTGCAGCACTGCAGGGTCGATGAGCGTAATATCTGCTTGCGCACCAATTTCGATGCTGCCGACATCCAAGCCGAAAAAAGCTGCGGGCTCCCGCGTTAATCGGCGCACCATTGTCGCCACCGTCTCCAGGCCTTCCGCTTGAGCCAGTTTTAGCGACATCAAGTTGCCGTCAAAAAAGGCCATGTTGGTCAAGTGCGCACCGGAATCGTTAAAGCCAGGCAACGCGCTGGGGTGCAGCAAATAGCCGAGCGTCGCCCGGTTATCCTTGTTACCTACGTCTACCCACCAGCGGAATGACTTGTCGTACTCGCGCAGCAGGTGCAGCATGAAGTCGACATCATCCACCGTCGGTGCAGGGAATTTGTCAAAGGCAACACGCTCCTCCTCGGAACGGGCCTCGGCCGCTTGGCCTTGCTGTACACGCTGCAGCCGCATGAACACCTGCTGCATGCTCTCGCCGTCCCAGTCGGCCACCGGCGCACCGTCAAAAATCATGCGCTCGAGGTCACGGATCACCAGCTTGTCCGGCAGGCCGAGCTTGGCCTTCAGGTGAGCGAGATTGCGACCCTTGCGGCCGTGCTCCCAGTCGCGCCGGAACTCGGCCACAAAGGCCGGGTCATCGAGCAGGGCACGGCGGCCTGCCATATCGTCGTATTCCTTTGCGATCAGCTTGCAGGTAGAGGGCAGCTCTTCAAACACCGGGCTGACAATACCGTCCGACCACAGGCGGAAATTGGTGCCCAGAGCCTGAAAGTGAATACGGCCCTTTAACAGAGAGCTATTGATCAGCTTGGCAAGGCCCAGGAACGCATTCGAGGCCTTTGGCGCCAGCACAAACTCCATCACCGAAAGCGCGGAAGTTTTCAGCGGCTGACCAAACAGTCGCCCACTGCTCAGCATAAAATACAGCATGCCCTTGATACGGCTTTCGATCAGCGGCGTGGTCTGCCACACGCGATTGCGCCGCCGCACAACACCGAGCAGGCGCTTCAACTCGCCAAAACCTGCAAACTGGGTGGGAATCCGCTGGTCCGTATGCGGCGCGTTAGCCAGGTAATGAAACGGCAAACCGTCGGTGCTCAGCCCGACATAACCCTGCGCCATGGCGTCATCGAGCAACGCTTCCATGCGCGTAAGTTCTGCGTTAGTGGGCTTGCGGCTGATGCTGTCATGCAAACCCATCACTTCCACCCGCAACATTGAATGCGGCACGAAAGCGCCGATATTCGGGCCCAAAGCGAGGCCGTCAAAGTGATCCATGTAATCGCCGGTGTTGTCCCAGGTAATGGCCTCCACACATTTACTCAGCACTCTCTTGGGGATGTTCTCAACCCGCGTGAAGCAGTCGACGATTGGATTCTGGTCACCCTCCACCTGCTGGCCAAAACAGGTGCCGAGGCTGCAATTTCCCACCAGCACCGTTGTTGTGCCGTGGCGCACAACCTCAGGCAAACGCGGGTCCAGATCCACTTCAAGGTCCAGGTGCGTGTGGATATCCAATAGACCAGGCATTAACCACTGGCCGCTACCGTCGATCACCCGCGCCGCCTCCGCCCGCGGCAGAGCCGCACCACGCGCTGCAATCTTGCCGTCACGAATGGCGATATCCACCGCCTGCGGTGCTTCTCCGCTGCCGTCAAAAACCAGTGCATCGGTGATCAGTGTGTCCCAAGTTGTGCTCATGCTGCGGTCGCTCCGGGGCCTCGGGTTACGGGCCATTGTTTTTAGTACCGTCAATTTGCCATTCGCGGGCTGAGCAGTAAAGGGATGCTGGCTGGATCAGGGGTGTGTTTAGGTTTTGTC
>JANQUV010000037.1 GCA_030730585.1 Haliea sp. | reverse complement strand
ACGAAAAGGCCATGATCAACTGCCGCGCCGACCTCAACCAGCTGGTGCCGTTCAAATATGACTGGGCCTGGCAAAAATACATCGATGGCTGCGCCAACCACTGGATGCCGCAAGAAATCAACATGACCGCCGACGTCGCCACCTGGAAAAGCCCTGACGGCTTGTCGGAAGACGAGCGCCTCATCATCAAGCGCAGCCTCGGCTACTTCTCTACCGCAGACTCGCTGGTTGCCAATAACCTGGTGCTGGGTATTTATCGCCTGATTACCAACCCCGAGTGCCGCCAGTACCTGTTGCGCCAGGCTTTTGAGGAAGCCATTCATACCCACGCCTACCAGTACTGCATTGAATCGCTGGGAATGGACGAGGGCGAAGTCTTCAACATGTACCGCGAAGTGCCCTCAGTAGCCAAGAAAGCGACCTGGAGCCTGAGCCATACACACCATCTTTCCGACCCCAACTTTAAAACCGGGACCGTTGAAAGCGACCAGACCCTGCTCCGCAACCTGGTCGGGTTCTACGCCGTCACTGAAGGTATCTTCTTTTACTGCGGGTTCACCCAGATCCTCTCTATGGGCCGCCGCAACAAAATGACCGGTGTCGCTGAACAGTTTCAGTACATTCTGCGCGATGAGTCCATGCACTTGAACTTCGGCATCGATGTCATTAACCAGATCAAACTCGAGAACCCGCACCTGTGGACCGAAACGTTCCAACAGGAAGTCATTCAGATGATCCTGGAAGGCACACAGCTGGAGATAGACTACGCGCGCGACACGATGCCGAGGGGCGTGCTGGGCATGAACGCTGCGATGATGGAAGAATATCTGCACTTCATTGCCAATCGGCGCCTGTCGCAACTTGGCCTGCCCGAGCAATTCCCTGGAGTACAGAACCCCTTCCCGTGGATGAGCGAAATCATGGATTTACGCAAGGAGAAGAATTTCTTCGAAACACGGGTGATTGAGTACCAGACCGGTGGCGCGCTGAACTGGGATTGAGCACTTGGTAGCGGCATTCAGTGGCCGCTGCCGAACCTGCAGCCGAGGGCACTTATGGGCGGGTGGCTGACGACCATGGGCTCATGCTTGCCTGCTGGATCATATGCGTCCGACTGTGCATGTGATGAACAAAACCATCACGCATATGCGCAAAAACATGGAACAGCATGCGGAACAACGCCAACACGGGGAATTCGCAGAAATACCACCGGAGCGCATAACAAGCCAGTGAGACATTAACGCCCTGCTCGGCGCCGTATCAGCTCCAACTGCTCGTCGTTGTCGCGGAAACACGGCACATGTTCCGGCGGCCCCTCTAGCGTGATGATATCAGCCACCCCACCCAGTACTACTTCGGTGATCAGCGGCAAGTCCAGGCCGCACGCCTGCTCAAGATCAATCCACTGCAGTTGAGACAACTCATCCGAGGCGCGGGAAAAGTCGTCTGGGTCGCCCACAACGGCCGCGGCATCCACCAGAAAAAAACGCGCATCAAATCGTCGCGGCGCGCCCAGCGGCGTGATGGCGCGGAATACATAGCGGAAGTTACGCGTACAGGGGAGGTGATTCCGAGCGCTAAATTCTGCCCAGTCTGTGGGTACCTGCCCACCCCAAGCCCCGGGCGCGCCCAGCAACAACCCCGACTCTTCCCACACCTCGCGCACGGCGGCGGCCTGCAAGGCATGCACCTGCGCAGCCGAGGCTGCTTCTGCCAAGCGGCTCTCACACACAGCGCCCACACAGCCTGCCATGGGCACCAAGGCATCGCCTGCGTCAACTGCACCCCCAGGGAATACAAATTTACTGGGCATAAACGCTGCTCGCGCTCCACGCTTGCCCATCAGTACCTGCGGCTGCGAAAGACGATTGCGGATCATAATCACCGTGGCCGCATCGCGAATCGGCACTGAGAGCGCGCTGCCCTGCTGCTCTGCCGTGTGTTTCATCCTAACCACGCCACACTCCTCCTGCTTTTAGCCCGTGAGTATAAACGGTTAGCTGCGTATCTTTCAGGCGGTGCTCGTTCGCGCGCTACAGCCCACGCAAACGTGGTTAAGTCCCGCTTTCTCCTTACCCGTCACTCTCTTTTTTGCCTATACTGAATCCTCGCTATCGCCAAACGAGAACCCGTCATGATGAAAACACGATTGTTTATCTTGCTGCAGATATTTACTCTGGTGATCGCCAGCACGGTGGGCACAGCGCAAGCCGCGGTGATTGGCACGGCGGATCACTTCGCGCAGCAGAGCCGGGCTGATCAGCTCATACACATCAACGCCCTTTTCGCTAAAGACGCCGTGGCGCAACACATGGCAGACATGGGCGTTAACGCTGAAGATGTGTTGGCGCGTATCAACGCATTATCGGATGCGGAACTGCAGCAACTGGCGCAAAACCTGGATGACCTGCCGGCGGGCAGCGGTATCCTGGGTGTTCTCGGCGCTCTGTTTGTAGTTCTGCTGGTGCTTGAACTACTGGGGCTTAGCAACGTATTCAGCAAGCTTTGAGATGGAGCGGGGTGTTGGCGCTGCTCGCTTTGCTGAGCGCCTGCGCCACCCCCACTCCGGCTCCACCCAAGAGCGGGGCCAGCGAACTCGAAGCCGTACCCTTTTTCCCTCAAGCACAATACCAGTGCGGGCCAGCAGCTCTTGCCACCGTACTTGTGCACAGCGGGGTTGCCACAACGCCGGCAGCGCTCGTACCGCAGGTTTATTTGCCTGGCCGGCAGGGCAGCCTGCAACTTGAGCTGATGGCGGCCGCACGCCGGGCTGGACGCATCGCCTATACGCTGGACACCACAGCGCAAGCACTTCTGGCGGAGCTGGAAGCAGGCCATCCTGTTTTGGTCATGCAGAACCTCGGCCTGGAATCAGCGCCTCGCTGGCACTATGCCGTCGTCATTGGTTACCAACCGGAACAGCAACGCGTCGTTTTACGCTCGGGGACTCAATACCGCAAACTGGAAAGCTGGCGTGCGTTCATGGGCAGCTGGGCGCGCGCCGAGTTCTGGGGTTTGGTGATTCCTCCCCCCGGTGAACTGCCCGCTAGCAGCACTGCCGATGCCATAGGGCCCTACCTGGCGGGCCAGGAGGGGCAGCTTGACCCTGCCATCCTGCGGGCCGCTTGGGAAAAGGCTCTGGCACGCTGGCCCCAAGATCCCGACCTCATGTTTGCCACCGCCAATGCCCGACGATCCGCTGCAGAGCCGGAATCCGCCGCGGCCTTGTATCGGCGCTTGTTGTTACAGGCGCCAGAACATATGCCGGCGCGGAACAACTTCGCTGACCTGCTGTTAAGCACCGGGTGTCGCCGAGCGGCTGCTACAATTATCGGGCCTGCAGTCAGCGTTGCGCAGAGGCTGTCACCCGCTGCGAGGGATGCGATAATCAGCACGTCCGCCGCTATCGCCAACCATCTTTCCAGACCATCACCCGACCCGGAATACTGCCGGGCACTGATACAGGGCCTCTCTTGACCATGAGCGACGTATTGCGCACCCCCGATCACCGCTTCGCTAATCTTCCCGACTTCCCCTGGGAACCCAACTACCACAGCGTGTCCGATGCGCAACACGGGCAGCTACGAATGCACTATCTGGATGTGGGCCCGCGGGACGGCGACATCGTGCTAATGCTGCACGGAGAACCCAGCTGGTGCTTCCTGTACCGGCACATGATTCACGCCCTCAGCGCGCGCGGCCTGCGCTGCATAGCACCCGACCTGGTCGGCTTTGGCCGCTCGGACAAACCCGCTGCACGCAGCGCCTATAGCTACGCCGGTCACGTTGCCCAAGTGGGAGAATTACTGCGAGCGCTGGAGGTCAACAAGGTCACATTGCTTTGCCAGGATTGGGGCGGGCCCATTGGCCTTTCGCTGCTGGCGCAGATGCCCGAACGCTTCAGCGCCGTGGTTGCCGCAAACACCCTGCTGCCAGGGTGTGAGCCACCGCCCAACGGTGTTGCACCCTGGCCTGGGGAGATCGTTGAGCAGTGGGTTGCCGCCACCCGCGATGCGGAGGACCTCGATGTATCCGGAGTGATCGCAGCCGTGTCCTGTACGCCTTTGAACGCGGGCGTTCTCGCCGCCTATGACGCCCCCTTTCCCAGCCCCGCCTATAAAGCGGGAGCGCTGGTATTTCCCAGCTTGATTCCCACCCATGCACAGATGGCGGGCGCGGCGGAAAACCGCCAAACCTGGGAATTCCTGTGCCACTGGGAAAAGCCGTTTGTGACGGCATTCAGTGACAGCGACCCCGCCACTGCCGCATGGGGCCCGGTGTTTCAACGGCGTATTCCCGGTGCAAGAGGCCGCGAGCACCCCACGATTATGGGTGCCGGGCACTTCCTGCAAGAAGAGCAAGGGGACGCGTTAGCCGCAGTGGTTGCACGTACCGTTGATTCGCTACGCGCAACATCCTCCACCGTCGAAAGCTGAACGGCCAACACTTGTGATGAATGTCGACCAAGGCCTGATTATCCTGATACTGCTCGCCGCAGTGGGCATGTTCCTCTGGGGACGCTGGCGCCACGACATGGTGGCGCTAGGCGCATTGCTGGCCTGTGTGCTCGCCGGCCTGGTCACGCCGGAGGCCGCATTTAACGGCTTTGGGCACCCCGCGGTGATTACTGTAGCCTGTGTGTTGGTACTCAGCCGCGGCCTGCAAGCGTCTGGCGCAGTCGATGTGCTGGCAAGGCGAGCCCTGCCCGCCAATGCCGGGCCCACGGTCAGCCTTGCTGCTCTCGTGGGCCTCGGTGCGCTGCTCTCAGGCTTTATGAACAACGTGGGCGCCATGGCGCTGCTCATGCCCGTTGCACTGCAAATGGCGCGCCGTCACAACCTGCCACCAGGGCGCACACTGATGCCGCTGGCCTTTGGCACCATACTCGGTGGCATGACCACCATGATTGGCACACCGCCCAACCTGATCGTATCAGGCTTCCGTGCCGAAGCGGGCGGCGCGGCATTCGGCATGTTCGACTTCACGCCCGTAGGGCTGGCGGTGGCACTGTGTGGTGTTGCCTTCGTGGTATTACTGGGGTGGCGCCTGGTGCCGGCGCGCAAGCAGGAGGCCGCGGGCGACTTCGATACCGGCGCCTACCTCACCGAAGCGCGGGTGCCGGAGGGCAGCAAGGCCATCGGCATGAGTCTGCGTCAGCTGGAAACAGAGCTGGATGATGAGGGCACTCAAGTGGTCGGGCTGGTGCGTAACGAAGTGCGCCTGCGCACACCTCACAGCGGGCGGCAAATTCTGACCGAGGATATTCTGGTATTGGAAACCCATGCCGACACACTGAGTGAAGTGCTGTCACGCTTCGGCCTCAAGCTTGAAGAAGCCATCAGGCCTGAAGCCGCCGAGCCAGAAGCCGCCGAGGCCACTGGCGCTGCAACAAGCTCCGGGCATGTGCAAGCCCCCACGCCAGAAGAGGCGCAGGAAGCAGATGAACAGCCCTCTCAACGCGAAGAGGTGGTACTTACAGAACTCGCCGTGCTGCCGGGAGCCAGCGTCGCCGGACGCTCCGCCAGCGACATCCAACTGCGCACCCGCTACGGCTTGAACCTGCTGGCTGTCTCCCGCGAGGGGCACCGGTCACGCAGCCGTTTACGCGCGCTTACCTTGTGTGCCGGCGACCTGCTGCTGATCCAGGGTCCAGCGAATGCCACACAGGAATTTGCCAGCGATTTTGGTTGCGTACCGCTGGCACAGCGCGACCTGCGTATCCCAAGCCCGCGTAAAGCCATTATGGCCGCGGTCATTATGACCTTGGCCGTCGGCGGCGCGGCCTTTGGGCTCCTGCCAGCGGCCATTTCCTTCGCCTTCGGGGTGCTTGCTTCCATGGCACTGCGCACCGTGCCACCGCGTTCTGTTTACAGCGCCATCGACTGGCCAGTGATTGTCCTGTTGGCGGCTTTGATGCCTGTAGCAGGCGCCATGGCAGATACCGGCACAGCCGATTTGATCGCACGCTTTTTGCTCACCTCGGTGGCACGGGGCAATGCCGTGGTGGTACTTGGCCTGATTCTGGTCACCACCATGTTTCTCTCGGACTTGATGAATAATGCGGCTACCGCGGCGGTCATGTGCCCCATTGCGTTGGGCACGGCGGCGGCACTCGGCGTAAATCCCGACAGTTTCCTGATGGCAGTGGCAATCGGCGCCTCCTGCGCCTTTCTTACCCCCATCGGGCACCAGAACAACACACTGATCCTTGGCCCCGGCGGTTTCCACTTTGGTGACTATTGGCGCCTGGGGCTGCCGCTAGAGGCCTTGGTCGTCGCCGTAAGCCTGCCTCTGCTGCTAGTCATTTGGCCGCTGTAAGCGCACGGGCATGCACTCTCGCTATTCAGTGTTATCGGCGCCAACATTGTGGTTCACGCCTGCCTCAATCACCGCTACAATGCGCCCCCGCTCATACCTTGGCCTTGCGGATCAACTACCAAGGCCAGACCCCGTTTATCCCACAGAGGACAGCGACATGATTTATCAGAGTGACGCGCTCACCGTAACCCGCCTTCAGGGCGACATTGCCGAACTGCATTTCGACCTGAAAGGCGAATCTGTCAACAAGTTTGACACCGCCACGGTGAACAGCCTTACCGCCGCACTCGATGCGCTTGATGCAGCAAGCGGCCTGCGCGGGCTGCTGGTCACCAGCGGCAAGCCGGTATTCATCGTAGGCGCCGACATCACCGAATTCACCGGCATTTTTGGCGCCGGCGCCGAGGAAATTCAGGGCTTCACTGCGGCCAACAACGCCAACCTGAACCGGCTGCAGAACCTGCCGTACCCCAGCTGCGCTGCTATTAACGGCTTTGCCTTGGGCGGCGGATTCGAAATTTGCCTGGCCTGCGACTTCCGCGTCATGAGCACCGCAGCCAAAGTAGGCTTGCCCGAAACCAAACTGGGCATTCTGCCCGGCTGGGGTGGCACCGTGCGCCTGCCTCGCATCATTGGCGTTGACGAGGCTGCTACCTGGATTGCCGGGGCCACCGAACAGCGCGCCGACAAAGCCCTGAAAACAGGGGCAGTCGATGCAGTAGCCGGGCCAGAGGAGCTGCGCACAGTAGCCCTGACCACCCTGAATAACGCCATCGCCGGCAAACTCGACTATGCCACTCGCCGCCATGCCAAGAGCAGCCCCCTGCCGCTAAACGACACCGAAGCCATGATGGCGTTTTTCACCATGAAGTCCCTAGTGCAACAGCAGGCCGGAAAAAATTACCCGGCACCGGTAAAAGCCGTTGATGTCATCGAAAAAGCTCGGGGAATGGGCCTGGAAGACGCACTCAAGGTTGAGGCCGAAGGTTTTGCTGAGCTGGCCGTGACACCGGTCGCGTCCGCGCTGGTTGGCGTATTTTTGTCAGATCAGCTGCTGGGCAAAAAAGCCAAAGATTGGGAGAAACAGGCGGACCGTAAGGTCAGCCGTGCAGCGGTACTGGGTGCCGGCATCATGGGGGGCGGCATTGCCTACCAGTCAGCCTATCGCGGAGTGCCCATTTTGATGAAAGATATCAATCAGGCCGGCCTGGACCTGGGCCTGGCCGAGGCTAACAAGCTGCTAGCCAAGCGCGTCGAGCGTGGCCAGATGAGCCCAACCCAGATGGGCGAGGTTCTCAATAGTATTGACCCCACGCTTACCTACGACGGCTTCGATTCGGTGGACATTGTGGTTGAGGCCGTGGTCGAAAACCCCAAGGTGAAGCGTGCCGTGCTGGCAGAAACCGAGCAACACATTAGTGCGGACACCGTACTCGCCTCCAACACCTCCACTATCTCGATTACCCACCTGGCCGAAGCGCTGCAGCGCCCAGAGAACTTCTGCGGCATGCACTTCTTTAATCCGGTACATGCCATGCCCTTGGTGGAAGTCATTCGCGGTGAAAAAACCTCCGATAAGGCAGTAGCACGCACCGTTGCCTACGCGAACAAAATGGGCAAAAAAGCCGTAGTGGTGAAGGATTGCCCAGGATTTCTGGTCAACCGCGTGCTGTTCCCCTATTTCGATGGTTTCTCCAAGCTGGTGCGCGACGGCGCCGACTTCCAGGCCGTCGATAAGGTCATGGAGCGCTGGGGGTGGCCCATGGGGCCGGCTTACCTGATGGACGTGGTTGGGATAGATACCGGTGTGCACGCTGCTGAGGTCATGGCCGAGGGTTTCCCGGACCGCATGCAGCTGGACTTCAAAACGGCCACCGAAGTCATGTTTGAAAACGAGCGCTTTGGCCAAAAGAACGGCAAAGGATTCTATGATTATGTGACGGACAAACGCGGCAAGCCGAAGAAGACCGTCAGCGAAGAAACCTATCGACTGATTGCCGCCGTAGAAGGCGAGCGAACGGAGTTTTCCAAGGAAGAAATCATCGCCCGCATGATGCTGCCGATGGCAACAGAAATGGCTCGCTGCCTGGAAGAAGGCATTGTCGGCACACCGGCAGAGGCGGATCTCGCCCTGCTCTACGGGCTGGGCTTCCCCCCTTTCCGCGGTGGTGTTTTCCGTTGGATGGATACGGTGGGGCTTAGCTTTATTGCTGAAGCGTCCAAGCAATTTGCCCATTTGGGCAAGTCCAACGAACTCACCGACGGCATGCAAGCCATGCTGGCCGATGGTAAAACCTACTACTGAGCACCGGGTGAACACAGGAGAATTATCGTGAGTCTGAATCCAAGAGACGCCGTTATCGTCGATTTCGCCCGCAGCGCCATGGGCCGCTCCAAGAATGGCTGCTTTCGCAACGTTCGCGCCGACGACTTGTCGGTAGCCGTGATCCACGGCTTGCTGGCGCGTAACCCAAAGCTGGATGCCGCCGAAATTGACGACCTGATCTGGGGTTGTGTGCTGCAGCGCGGCGAGCAGGGTATGAACCTGGCGCGCAACATCGTACTGCGTGCGCAACTGCCTTTCACCATCCCGGCACAAACCGTTAATCGCCTGTGCGGATCCTCCATGTCTGCCCTGCACACTGCCGCGGCCAATATCATGGCCGGCATCGGCGACGTGTACCTGGTTGGCGGTGTTGAGCACTTGGGCCACCTGCCGATGATGGACGACGTGGATATCAATCCCCGCTTGGGCCTGAACGTGGCCAAAGCGGCCGGCATGATGGGGATGACCGCAGAATACCTTGCCATGATGCACGGCATCAGCCGCGAGGCGCAGGACAAGCTAGGCTTGCGCTCACATCAGCTTGCGCACAAAGCCACCGTGGAAGGCAAATTTGCCCGGGAGATTATCCCGGTCGAAGGGCACGACGCGCAGGGTGCCCTCGCCCTGATTGAGCACGACGAGACCATCCGCCCGGAAACCACACTGGAGGGGCTTGCCAGCCTGGCGCCCGCATTCAACCCGCAAGGTGGCACGGTAACAGCGGGCACTTCCTCGCAAATTTCCGACGGGGCCTCAGCCATGCTGATTATGTCAGCAGAGCGCGCGCAGGCACTGGGGCTCACGCCTATTGCGCGTATTCGCGCCATGACTCTGGCCGGGGTAGACCCGTCCATCATGGGCTATGGCCCTGTCCCGTCAACGCAAAAAGCGCTAAAAAAACTCGGCCTGACCATCAAGGATATCGAGATGGTCGAACTGAACGAAGCCTTCGCGGCACAGGCTCTGCCTGTACTGAAAGACCTGGGCCTGCTGGACGACATGGAAGAGAAAGTGAACGTGCACGGCGGCGCGATTGCCCTCGGACACCCCTTCGGCTGCTCCGGCACGCGCATTACCGGCTCTCTGCTTACCGTGATGCAAGACCGAGACCTCACCTTGGGCGTGTCCACCATGTGTATCGGCTTGGGTCAGGGTATTACTACCGTGGTCGAGCGGGTCTAACGTTGATAGCTAAGCCAGGCAGCTGGTGCTGATTTCGGTGCACGGCTGTTATTATGAGTAACGATGACTGGTACAGTCAGCGCTAGCGGCTCCCCAGGGGGCCGCTAGCGCATCTGCGCCCCCAACTCCGGCACACCACTCCATGCCCAGCAGTAACAACACATTCCAATCCTCCGATGGCAGTCACCAGCGGATAACCTCTCTTATCCGCTCTATGGGGCCGGGTATTATGGCGGCCAGTGCCGCGGTGGGCGGGTCCCATCTCGTCGCCTCCACCAAGGCCGGCGCCCTGTATGGCTGGCAGCTCGCGGCGTTAATACTGCTGGTGAATGTTTTTAAATATCCCTTTTTTCGTGCAGGCGTTCACTACACGGTGGGCACAGGGCAAAGCTTGGTAGAGGGTTACTCGCAGCTAGGAAAGCAGTATCTGTGGGCGTTTGCCACCCTTGCTGTGGTGTCGGCGGTTATCAACACGGCAGCGCTCACGCTATTCAGTGCCAGCCTCTTGGGTTATTTTCTTCCGTTTGAGCTCACCAACATCACCCTGAGCATCATCGTGATTGCACTCTGTATGGGGTTGTTGATTGGCGGCAAATACAGAGTGTTGGACTCCCTGTCCAAATTCATCATGCTCGCACTCACCCTCACCACCGTTGTTGCCGCCGTAATCGCTTTCAACAAGCCTGCTGAACAGCTCGCTGACTTCGTTGCGCCATCACCCTGGACCCTGGCAGCCATCGGCTTCATCGTGATTACCATGGGCTGGATGCCTGCGCCCATCGAGATATCCGCACTGAACTCCATGTGGCTGAAAAAGCAAAGCTCATTACAGCCGGTAACCGCACGCAGTGCCTTGTTCGACTTCAACGTCGGCTACGTCACCACCGCCCTGCTGGCACTGGTGTTTCTCTCCCTGGGTGCCTTGATGCTGTTTGGCACCGGAACTCAACTTGCCGAGTCCGGCATGGGGTTCTCCCATCAGCTGGTTAACCTTTACGCTGCCAACATTGGCGACTGGTCGCGCTACCTCATTGCTGTGATTGCTTTCTTGTGCATTTTTGGCAGCACAATCACTGTTATCGATGGCTACGCCCGCGTCATTGCGGAATCGCAACGCTTAATAAGCAGCAACACTGAGCCAAATAGCGAGCGAGCCGCCGTCATGTGGATCGCGTTATTGTGCACACTAGGCTTGGCGATATTGCATTATTACAGCGCGGCACTCATACCCATGCTCAACTTCGCCATGGTCATGGCCTTTATGACCACCCCGTTCTTTGCCCTGCTAAACTACGTGCTACTGATGCGTACCCCACTCCCTAAGGAGTTGGCACCCAGCGCCGGGCTCAAGTGGTTGTCGCGCATCGGCCTCGTTTATCTGTTTGGTTTTTTAGGCCTGTTTCTGTGGTGGAGATGGATTCTCTAAGCAATACACGCCCTTTTTCGCCTGGCAACGGCGAACCTAAACTGTGCTAAGCAGCGAATCAATACGCTTCAGCGCTGTAAGCAACTGCTGGGTGGCCAAATTTCCGCCGCGAAAGAACTCCTCCGCCATGGGTGCAATAGCACATCGCTCAGGTAGAGTATCGCCATTCTCCAGCATCTGGTAGAGAGTCGGCAGGAAAATGAATTGCAACCACTGGGGAAGGGTTAGCGTGTCGACGCAAAAAGGCTCGGTAGAGGCCAGCGCCGTGGAGGGCGGCACAATTTTGTCCCACAAGCCGAGCTGGCGCAGCTGCGCCTCAACATCAATCAGTGCTTCTGCAATATCGGTTCGCATGCCGGCGTGCCTGGCGATCGCCCGCGGACGCCGCTAGAACTTCTCCGGGCGCAGCACGTCAACATCACTGGTATAAAGGATCATCGCGTAATTGTCGTAATAGTGTTCGCGTAGGCCCTCGGCAATGCGGCCTGCCGTGGTGTCGTCGCACACAATTTCAATACGGAGGTTGCGGTTAGCCTCCCAATTGCCCTCGCGAACGCCACGTGTGCCTTTGCCGCGGGCGTCGGTAATGGTGTAACCGTGCGCGCCCCAGCGCTCCAAATGGCGGATAAGATGCGATTCAATAGCCGACTCAGTCACGATAGTCAGCAGGCGTCGCGGATGTTGTTCCATAGCTCAGGCGGCTCCTGTGATTGCATACAATTGGCCAGCCAACCAATGGTACAGCGGAATGCCGAACAGTACATTAAAGGGAAACGTGACGCCCAGTGAGGCCGCCAGCGACAGTGCAGGGTTGGCCTCAGGTACAGATATACGCATGGCAGCAGGCACCGCAATGTAGGATGCGCTAGCGGCCAGGGTAGCCAAAACCACCGCACCCCCCAACGACAGGCCAAGCACCAGTGCCAGGCCCAGGCCAATAAGCGCAGAGAGCACCGGTGTCAGCACACCGAAAGCGAGCAGAAACACCCCGTAGCGGCGCAAAGTGCCGATTTGGCTCGCGGTCACCAAGCCCATTTCGAGCAGGAACAGCGCCAGCAAGCCCTGAAAAGGGTCGAAAAACAGCGGCGCGAGTTTAGCCAGGCCATCAGCGCCGGCAATCCAACCGATAATCAGGCCGCCAACCAGCAACACGATGCTCTTTCCCAGCAGCACCTCGTGAGCCGATTCGCGCAGCTTGCCCCCGCTGGCCAGACCTTTGGCCAGTACGATGCCCACCAGAATTGCAGGAATTTCCAGCAGGACGACAAACAGCGGCATATAGGCTTCAAAATCGACTTCACGCGAGCCGAGATAAGCCACCACAACAGCGAAGGTTCCCACGCTAACCGAGCCGTAGTGCGCCGCGATGGAGGCAGCATCAGCCCGCGGCAGGCGGCCAAAAGCCAGCAACACCGGGAAGCTGAGCAGCGGCAGAATAAAGCCCATCACAATCACAGCGAGCATTTGAGGCACAAGCTGCAAAAACGGCTGGCGCGCCAGCTCAATGCCACCCTTCATGCCAATCGCCAGCAGCAGCATAATACTCAGCAGCTCGTAGACTTGCACCGGTAGCCGCAGCTCAGAACGCAGCACACCCGCTGTTACGCCCAGCAGAAAGAACAGTACGACTGGATCCATATCAGCCTTCCCCAGCTACCCCAACCAGCCGACACAGCTCGGCAGTGCCTTGCCGCAAAGCCTCGGCATCGTGGTCGACCAGCGTAATGTGGCCTAGCTTGCGGCCGGGTGCGGGCGACTTGCCATAGTCGTGGAGGTGCGCACCAGGCACTGCAAGAATATCGCGTGCCGACGGCCATTGGCCGATCACATTCACCATAACACTGGGGGCAACGGCCGCCGTGGCGCCCAGCGGCAAACCGGCAATAGCGCGCAGGTGATTTTCGAACTGCGAGGTAACAGCGCCTTCAATCGTCCAGTGGCCGCTGTTGTGCACACGCGGCGCGTACTCGTTAACCAATAGCTCGTCGCCGCACTGGAACAGTTCCAGCGCCAATACACCCACGTAATTCAAGGCTTCCAGCAGACGTTCGCAGTAGCCTTGCGCCAACCCTTCCATAGGATCGTTAGAGAGCGAACGAGAGACGCGCAGAATACCGGCCTCATGCTGGTTTTCGCTCAGCGGCCAAACCCGACACTCGCCATCGCGGCTGCGCACAGCAATCACCGACAACTCGCGCTCAAACGGCACTCGAGCTTCCAGAATGCAGGGCACGCGGCCGAGAGACTCCCACGCCGGCAGCAGGTCGGCGACCGCCGCTACCGACGCCTGGCCCTTGCCGTCGTAACCCATGCGCCGGGTTTTCAAAATGGCCGGCGTACCAGCAACATCCAGTGCGCTGTTAAAGTCAGCCTCCGTATCAATGGGGGCATAGCGGGCCGTGGGCAAGCCTAAGCGGGTAAACAGCGATTTCTCCTGCAGCCGCTCCTGCGACAAGAGAATGGCCTCGCTACAGGGGGCAAGCAAACCGCGATCCTCCAGCCCCTCCAAAGCCACCTGCGCAATATGCTCAAACTCTGCAGTCGCCACATCAACGCTGTCGGCAAACGCCGCCAAAGCGGCGCTGTTCTGATAGTCTCCGCGATGATGGCGGCCCAGGGGGGCGGCGCAGGGTGCTTCCTCGGGGGCCAGAAACGTGCAGCGCAACCCCAGAGGATAGCCCGCGAGTGCCAGCATCTGCGCCAACTGCCCAGCGCCCAGGATACCAATATTCACAGGCCTGGCACCCGCGGGTCCGGATGGCTCAGCACTTTATCGGTTTGCCGGGCACGAAACGCGCGCAACCGCTCTCGCAAGGCATCGTCGTGATTGGCTAGCATGGCGGCCGCCAGCAACGCCGCGTTCACGGCACCTGCGGGCCCAATCGCCAGCGTACCCACCGGGATACCCGCGGGCATTTGCGCAATCGATAGCAACGAGTCCATACCGTTAAGCGCGCGCGATTGCACCGGCACACCGAGCACCGGCACCAGCGTTTTCGCCGCTAACATGCCCGGCAAATGCGCAGCGCCGCCGGCGCCGGCAATTATCACCTGCAAGCCCAAGCCTTCTGCGGCCTCGGCATAGCTAAACAGGCGGTCCGGCGTGCGATGAGCAGAGACCACTTCTACCAAGTGCGGCACCTCGAGCTCAGTCAATGTGTCCGCGGCGCCTTGCAGGGTCTCCCAGTCGGACCGGGACCCCATAACAATACCGACAAGTTCTTTCATTGCGTGTCTTTCCCCTTGCGTCCTGCCATTGCGGCTGGTGGGCACAGGAGTGTACCCGGACATGAATCCTTGTGGCGGGACCGGCGGGATAATGAGAGCGCAAATCCTACACAAGACGTTAGCCATGATATATTC
This sequence comes from Haliea sp., assembly GCA_030730585.1. Classification (GTDB taxonomy): domain Bacteria; phylum Pseudomonadota; class Gammaproteobacteria; order Pseudomonadales; family Halieaceae; genus Haliea. The sequence continues at coordinate 20,881 of JANQUV010000037.1, read as the reverse complement.
GATATTTATAAATAATCAATTCGGCAATTTCTGAAATGACGCCGCTCAACTACAACCACCTCTACTATTTTTTCCACGTGGCCACGGATGGCAGTATTACCCGTGCCAGTCAACGTCTGAACCTGACCCCCCAAACCATCAGCGGCCAGATCGCCGCCTTTGAAGCCCAGCTGGGGGTAAAGCTGTTTCGCCGCGAAGGCCGTCGCCTGCGACTGTCTGAACAGGGCCGGCAAATCTACGCCCACGCCGACGAAATCTTCCAGCTGGGCCGCGAAATCCGCCAGCTCCTGCAAACCGAAAGCGCCAACACCGAGACCTTTCGCGTCTGCATCACCGACTCCATCCCTAAAATTCTTGCCAATAGACTGCTGCAGCCTGCATTAAAAACCGTGAACAAGCTGAGACTGCAGTGTCATGAGGGCGACCAGGACACTTTGCTTGCCGAACTGGCGGTCAGCCGTCTGGACTGCATCATCACCGACCAGCCGCTGCCCTCGGGCAGCCATATCAAGGCCTGGAACTACCGCATACTGGAATCGGGCTTTACCTTCTTTGGCGTGGCGGAGCTGGCTGCGGCCTGCCGCCCCACATTCCCCGCCAGCCTCAGTGGCAAACCCTTCCTCGCTCCCGGGCGCAAAGCCAGCAGTCGTTCGTTTCTCAAAGCATGGTTTGAAAAATGCGGCATCACCCCGGAAATAGTGGCGGAATTCGATGACAGCGCGCTGCTCAAGTCGTTTGGCCAGACCGGGCTCGGCGTGTTCGCCGCGCCCAGTATCATTGAGGAGTATGTCATCTCACAGTACGGCGTAGAGGTCATTGGCCGCACGCGAGAATTTGTTGACGTATTCTACGTCATATCCCCGGAGCGGCGGCTGCAACATCCGGCTACGCTGGAGATCGTCAACACGCAGCTGGCCGAGCACCCTTAAACGCCACGCTGAAGGCTAAAGGCCCAGTTCCCGGGTAAAGGGCGGCAGTGAATCGAGAATGGCCTGACCATAGCGACGGGTCAGCAGCCGCCGGTCCATCAACGTCACCCGCCCACTGTCTTCCTCGGTGCGCAGCAATCGGCCGCTGGCCTGCACCAAACGCAATGCAGCGTCTGGCACACTGATTTCCATGAACGCATTGCGGCCCTGCGCTTCAACCCATTCAGCCAAAGCGGCTTCAATCGGGCTATCGGGCACGGCAAACGGGATTTTTGCGATCACAACGTGCCGGCAGTAGGCACCGGGTAGGTCCACACCCTCAGCAAAACTGGCCAGGCCAAAAATGATACTGCCACGGCCTGCATCCACCGCCTCACGGTGCAGACGCAGAATCTCCTGCTTGCTGCCGTCACCCTGCACCAACACCAGGCTACCGAACGTGGCACTCACTCCTGCATAAACGTCCTGCATTTGGCGGCGCGAGGAAAACAACACCAGGCTGGCTTCGCTGCGGTCGAGCAAGCCAGGCAACTGGTCGATGAGCACCGCGGTGTGCCCTTCGGCATCACCCGGGTCGCAGGGCATGGCGGGCACATGCAGCGTCGCGCGCGAATAGTCGAACGGGCTGGTGACGACCTTGAACACGCCTTCCGGGGGCGCCCCTGAATGCAAGGTAAAACGATCAAAAGAACGCAGAGCAGTGATGGTTGCCGACGTCACTACCACCCCGGCGGCACGCGACCACAGTACGTCCTGCAAAATATCCGCAGCAAGGATCGGGCTACAGCGCAGGTCAAAACCGCTCTGGCTGGCACTGTCGAGCAAGGTGATCCAGCGGGCCATCGGCGGCACTTCACCCTCACCACTCACGGCATAGGCCTGCCACAAAGACAGTGTGGACTCAGCGCGGCTAAGCAAGCCCCCAAGGTTCAGATGCCAGGTTTCCAGGTCACTCTTGGGTAAACCGCTATCGTCCTCTTCCAGCGCCTCCGCAAGCGTGCTCTCGATCTTGGCCAAAGCGGTGCTGATCTGCTGGAACTGGGACGCCAAACCCACCGCCAGTGTCTGCAACACCTCCGGCACGCGCCCGTGAGCAAAGCGCAGCAGCTGTTGATCGCTGCGGCCGCTGGTCGGTACGCGTTCGGCGAACAGCTCCGCCACCGTCTGCTCCGCCACCTGCAGCGCCCCTTGCGCCTCTTCCATCACCGCGGGCAGTGAGGCCAGGGGGCGTTGCAGGTCCGTCAGTGACGCCAACGCCGACGCGGCCTGCAGCACCACCTTGCGATTGTCCTGCAGCCACTGGCCGGTGGTGTGTAACCGGCAAAAACTCGAAAAATGGCTCAACGCCTTGTCAGGTAAATGATGCCCCTCATCAAAAATATAGATGCTGTCTTCCGGTGCTGAAAGAATGGCACCACCGCCCAGAGCGAGGTCAGCGAGCACCAGATCGTGGTTGGCGACCACCACGTCAGCATATTGCAGAGCATCCCGAGCGCGAAAAAAGCTGCACTGGCTGATATTGGGGCAGCGCCGGCCACTGCATTGACTGTGGTCGGTGGTGGCGCCAAACCAAATAGCCTCCGGCACCTGACCGGGCCAGTTATCTCTGTCGCCATCCCACTCACCGCGGCCCAGCGCCTCTAACATGGTGCTGTATACGGGCAGCGCCTCGGCATCATCCGGCGCCTGGAATTCATCCGGATACAACGGCAACACACCACCGCCGGCGCTGCCGGCAAGGTGATGATCCAATTTCGACAAACAGACATAGCGACGGCGGCCTTTGGCCAAGGTATAGCTGAACTCGAGGCCCGTGTGCTGGCGGATATCGGGCAAGTCCTTGTTCACGAACTGCTCTTGCAGAGCCACCGTAGCAGTGGCGACGACCAGGCGCTTACCCAGGGCCTGCGCCAGGGGAATAGCGGTGACCGCATAGGCAATCGTTTTGCCCGTGCCTGTGCCCGCTTCGATCACGCATACGGCGGGCGTGGCAGGGCTGGCACGGCCCGTCTCCGGGTTGATGCGCGCCAGGGTGTTGGCAATTTCCGCAATCATCTGCCGCTGCCCCCAGCGCGGCTTAAGGCCCTTGGCACTGGTAATAGCCGCGTAGGCCTCGCGAATCTGCTCCTTGAGAGCGTCGCTCAGCAAGGGGCTGGCTGCCCTGCGGCCTCTTTCAACGCCAGCTTGGTGGCCACCGCATTGGCATAGCTAGCCAAGGCAAAAGGACGTTCTTCTGCGGGTAGTGCGTCGATACGGGCTTTGAACGCTGCCTCACTGCAACTGCCGGGCTCACGTGTCAGAGTTTGCGGCACCGCCTCGTTGTCGCCGTGCAGCATCTGCCAAGCCTGCATATTAGTAGGATGCAGGCAGTAGAGTGATACAACCTGCCGATCGATTTCTGCTGCAACGGCATCCGCATCTTCAAAATCACCCACCAAGGGCGTGCCAAAGGCCACATGAACGCGCCCCTTCTGGCCAGAAATACCCCGCGCAATAGAGGCCACATCCTCTTGTGCCGACTTGGCATAAGCGCCGGTGGTGCTGCGCAAATGCATTTCGCGCGCCTTGAGCCCATCGCAAGGATCCAGTTCGTAGGCAATGGAAACAGGCACGATGCCCAGCCCATTGATCAATTCACTGAAACTCTCAGCCTGCTTGTCGCGGCTCAGGGCCAGCATCTTGATGACCGCGGGTTCAGTGCGATCGATGCCGTTTTTGGCGCGCCCTTCACGCTGGGCGATCCAAATGGGTGAGCGCTCTTCCTGGAGAGAAAAGCGAATATAGTTCGCAAGCTGGCGCGATGCCGCCAACAGCGCGCGGCCACTGCCCACCGAGCGCTTCACAATAAAGCTCTTATTCAGGCGCATGAGGTCAGACACCCAGGGCTTGGTAAGAAGGTTGTCACCAATAGCGATTCGCACCGTTTGGTGCCCCCCCAGGTGCAGTGCGTAATTGGTAAAGGCGGGGTCCATGACGATGTCACGGTGATTGCTTATGAACAACCACGGGCGTGCAGGGTCGAGCTGCTCCAGGCCCGAGACGGTTAAGCCTGCCGTAGTGTCGGCGATAACCTTCTCCACATAGTGCTTAATCACCATTTGTACACTGTGAACATCCTGCGCTCCGCCGAGTTGCCGGCGGAGGTACCAACGCACAGCATGCCGCGACAGGCCGAGCCGCGACAGGCCGGGCCGCGACAGGCCGGGCAACCACCGGGCTAGCCGCCCAAGGCCCATGCGGGCAATTGCGTCAAGCAACTCGCTGTCCCGGAACAGACGCTGCAGCACTGCAGGCACTTCGTCGTCACGATAGGGACGGATATCCGCGAAGGGGTCACTCAAAGCAATATCCTCTCAAAAAACAACGGCACACGATACCCAAATTCACCCAGCACGTCATCCGGCAGATTAAGCCAACGCCTAGCAGAAAGGGCGCTGCTTGCACTGACAGCCTGCCTTGGTTCTGCTAATCTGACGCCCGCTCCACCGGAGCCATGTGCCTAATGGGAGGAACCATGGAAGCCACGCATGCAGTATTAATTACCTTCGGCCTCGCCACGCTGCTGGTCAGCTGGGTGCTGTTACTTATTGAATCCTGGAAAGAAGACTACCTTTGGGGACTCTGCGCACTCATGCTACCCCCCTTGGCCTACGCCTACGGATTGTTTCGTCTCGATAAAGCGGGAGCCTCTGTTGGCTTGGCAGGCATCGGGCTTGTGCTAATCTGGATGAGCTAAGCTTGTTACCTTGGGCGGTGTGTATTAAACATTTGTAACGTTACGCTGCCCGACGTTTCCAGATATTTTATTTCTTTTTAAATCATACTCTTAAATAATAATCTATCGCAGGGATCGCTTCCAACGTTACCTCTCATCCTCGGTAGTTACGAATCCGTAACTTTTCTACACACGTATTTCAGTTCTATACTGGCGCCAACATGCCAGTGCCGCCCTGCAGAGACAGGCTGGACCCATACTGAAACCGCTCACTGAGGAACTACCATGAAAATCGCCAAAATTGCCGCTGTATCGGCACTGCTTACCATGTCTGCCGTTGCGTTTGCCTCTAAACCCACCAGCATTGTCTTCCAGGGTAACCACGAGTCTGGCGCCGGCGCGGCCTACTCCGAATACCTGGTCAAATGCTCCAATGGCAAAACCGCCACACTAACCGCGTGGGAAAATCGTCGCAAGTGGTGCGCTGGCACCGAGCTGAACGATAACTGTGAGCGCAAGCAGATCAAAGCCGCCAAGGCCGCCTGCGACGCCCTGTAATCAGCTTTCCAGGTAGCGCCGGCGCAATTCGTTGCGCTCGGCGCCACCAACCCCCAGCACGTCTGCCAAATAACTGTTCACGTCACCATAATCAGCGATAGCCTGCAGCGCCCGCTGCAAATAGGCCTCATGCACTTCCAGCATCGGCATAATCGCCTCATCTTCTTCTGAATCAAATCCATATTTGACCCGCAAGCGGTCGATTTCCTGGCGCGGGTCAAAGAAGCGACGCGTTAACAGGTAATCGGCCATGACTTGCTCAACGGAAACACCCAACGCCAGCAAAATAATCGCCGCCGCAAACCCTGTGCGGTCTTTGCCCGCGGCGCAATGCACCAGAAACCGTGCATCATCCTGAGCAAAAATCTCCTGGAACATCTGCTTGTACATGGGCCCTTGAGCCTCGACGAAGTCACGGTTGATGTCCACCATGAAGTCAAACATCGGCTGACGCCCACCGCCGTCCAGCCGCCCACCTGCAAAGGCCGCATTGTTGCTGCCCGGCGTAATGGGCAGGCTGGCGATGCGGGGGCGGCGCACATCGGGAAGCCGATTGGGGCTATTATCCTGCTCCTCCTCGCGCCGAAAATCGCAAACCAAGTCGAGGTTCAAACTGGAAAGCAGGCTCAGGTCCTGTTCTGTAAGGCCCGACAATTGCCCCGACCGGTATAAATACCCCCAACGAACATGGCGCCCGTCCGTTGTGCGGTAACCACCAAAGTCACGAAAGTTCGGCGTACCCTGCATACCCAACCGCCGCTCCATGGCAACCACCTCGTTACCGTGCTGGTCACGCAGACGAAACTGATGGCGGCGGCCCACCGGCAAGCCCGTCATTCGCATACGCGGGGCGCAATCTTCATAGTGGGCTTGCAGGGCACCCAGATCGCCCAGGGGATCAACACTGACGCGAGTCTCCGGGTGGCTAGCCGCCCACTCCACATGGTAGTCACCCTCCGGCGCACGCCAGATATGCACCGCGTCCTTTATAAGAGCCATGAATTCTCCAAATCAGATCTCCGCAGAAGCGGCAGGGGTCGCGATCACAGCGCGCAGCAGGGTTTTCACCAGTGTCAGCTGACGCTCCAGCGCCTCTTCGCTAAACGGATCCTGACCGAGCAAGTCGCGATACATCGGCGCCATGGTGACGTAGGACATGACGAGGTTGTTAAACGCCATCACCGCCCACGGGCGCAGCCCGGCATCACCCAGAGCCCGCAGCCCCGGTTGTGCCAAGCCATCGTCATCATGAAACATGGGGCGGAAGAAACGCTCGATAAGGTCATTGGTGCCCGGGCCGCCGGACAGTGCAGCATGTTGCAGCAAGCGCGCCAAATTCGGATTAGCGTGGTGCTTGCGCACGATGGCTTCCAGCCATTGTTGCAACCGCTCATCGGTAATGGGCGCCTCGTTCAACTCATCCATGGGGGCGGCAAATTCATCGAGCAGGCGGCTAAGCACGGCGCGATATAGCGCTTCCTTGTTGCGAAAATGATTGTACAAACTGGGAGAGCGAATCCCGACCCGCTCTGCCACCTCGCCCAATGAAGCGCCTTTATAGCCCTTCTTGGCGAACAGATCTTCCGCGGCATCGAGGATGCGCTCGAAGGTGCTGACCGAAGGCTCGGTTGTGTGTACCTGGGTGGCGACCATGAGGTGGTGTTCCGGCGCTGATTAAGTCAAACGAGAGAGTATAGCGCAGCTTCCGGGGCTGGCGCAGCCGCGGGCTTTGCAGTTGACAATTGACGGGCTTATGTGAATAATCTCGCCTCCTGAAAATCGCCAACTCACGAGGACACTACTGTGGCCAATTCTCCACAAGCCAAGAAGCGCGCTCGCCAGACCGAAAAGCGTCGCGCGCACAATGCCAGTCTCCGTTCACTGGTACGCACCAACATCAAAAAAGTGCTCGCCGCTATCGCCACCGGTGATGCAGGGCAAGCCAAAACCGCCTATGACAGCGCCATGCCCGTCATTGATCGCATGGCTGACAAGGGCATCATCCACAAGAACAAGGCCTCACGCCACAAGAGCCGCCTTAACGCTCAAGTCAAGGCGCTCGCGACTGCCTGACTCACAGCTCTCGTTTCCACAAAAAAGCCGGCGTGAAGCCGGCTTTTTTGTTCATGATAGTTACCTCAGCTCGCTTTGCGCGTTGCCTCAGGCACCTCCTGCACTTTGTTAAACTCTGCCAACATACTTTGCTCGTAACCCTGAGCTTCGTTGGTATCCAAAGGGCGCTCCAGTAAGGTCCAGTCGATATCACCATCAGTCGCCAGGTTTTCAAATTCCAGAATACCCAAGGCTTCGAACTTCGGCCGAATTTTGTCGGTGAGTAAACCGATACGCTTCAGATTCGGAATGACGCGTTGAAACAGTAGATTGCGGAAGGTGGACATAACAAACCCTTCCAGCACCTGCAGGCGTGCCTCTTCAACGTCCCAACCGAAGTGTGCAAAAACATCCGTCGCCACCAAGCGCTCGCGGCTCACTACACATGCCTCGTAAGCGAACAGAGCACGCTCTTCCCGCTCTTCGTCGGACAAGGTTTTCACAAACTCCTCAAGGTAATTGACCCCAAAAGTGACATGCCGAGCCTCATCGCGCGTGACCAGATACACGACATCTTTAAGTACGGGGTCCGGCGTGGTTTCACGCGTAGTATTGAAAGCAGAGAGGGCAAGCCCCTCAATCACCAGCTGCATGCCGATGAACTTCATGTCCCAGCGAGCGTCGGTCAGTATCTTGTCGATAATCGCTTTCAAATGGGTGTTAATCGGGTACATGAGTCCGATACGCTTTTGCAGGTATTTGTTGAACACCTCTACATGGCGCGCTTCGTCAAAGGTCTGCGAAGCAGCATAGAGCTTGGCATTCAAAGTGGGGGCACAGGAGCACAGCTGGGAAGCCACCAACAGTGCGCCCTGTTCGCCGTGCAAAAACTGCGACAGGCTCCAGGCGTTCATGTGCAGCCAGAACTCCTTGCGGGTTGGCTCATCCATGTCGAGGTAAGGCTGATAGGTGTGCAGGTTCATCAGCTCGGGCATGCGCTGCTCATCCGGCCATGGACGGTCCCAGTCAATATCCATTTCGGGATCCCAGTTGAGCTGCTTACCCAGGTCATATAGCTTCTTGATGCGGTCGTCCTGAACCTTGTAATCCCAGTTGTAGGAGCCGGTGAGCGGCGTGCTGAAAATTTCCGCAATGTGGTCCACATCGCCAGCCGTCAGCAGATCTTCAAGGTCCGGGTTCTCATGCGGGAAATCCGCATGAGCAAAGCGCTGAATCTTGCGCGGGGTCGAACTCCACTCTACTTTCATAGCCGATCTCCTGAAGGGACTTGTTAGATTGACGCTCACTATGTTCGAGGCGCCGGCAGCCCGCAAGGTGAAGTCTTGTCAAAATAAGGTTATTTGTGGCCAAATAGGGGTATGCCCAGAGTCAGCGCTCCCGCGCAGTACATTCTTATCCTCATCGACATGGTCGAGAGCTGGGGATTTCAGCGTGAGGCGGTGCTCGTCGGCACCTCTCTCGCCGACACCGGCCTGGCCGGAATCGGCGCTAGAGTGAGTGAGGATGATTTTTCACGCCTGGTGGCAAATGCCCTCGCTCTGACCGGCAAAACCTCGCTCGGCCTGTACCTGGGCCTGCGCCTGAACCTGAGTGCGCACGCCATCCTTGGCCAGGCATTCATGACCTGTCGCGACCTGCGGCAAGTCATGGATTTGTTTATGCGCTACTACCACTTGCTGTCGTCACCCACGCTGCAGCTGGAATTAACCGAACGGGATGGCCGCTGCGTACTCACCACCGTGACCGCGCCCAACGACAATCCACCAGAATTTGGCACCGAACTCATGTACGCCGCGATGCTCAATACGCTACGCGGCCTGCTCAACCGACAAGACCTAGTGGTAAGGGTAGAGTTGCCGTACGCCGCACCCGTGCACGCGGCAACCTATCGCGAGGTCTTTGGCCAGGACGTTCACTTCGACTCTCCGCGAGGGCGCATCTCGTTCGACGCCGAGCTGCTTGACGCTGAACTACCCCTGTCCAACCCCGCATTACGCTCGCTCTACGAAGATGAATGCGCCCGGCTTCTCGCCGATATGGAAGAAGATGACTCCGTATCGGAACAAACACTGCGTCTGTTACGCAAACTGGAGGGCCAATACCCACAGATGCCACAGGTTGCCAACATGCTCAATCTGAGCCCGCGCACCTACCGTCGACGGCTGGAGCGGGAAAACGCTGCCTACCAGCAACTGCTGGACAGGGTGCGAGCAGAGCATGCTACGCGTTACCTGACAAACAGCCGATTGCCGCTGTCCACTATCGCCTACCTGGTCGGCTTCAATGATGCCTCCAATTTTCGGCGCGCCTATCAGAAGTGGACCGGACGCACGCCAAGAGAGGCGCGCAGTGAGCGCTAGCCCTAAGCTGTCCGTTTACTTAGGTCGCCGCGCTGCGCGCATATTACGCGAAGAAGGATGGCACCCGGATCGGTTTAGTCTTTTGCTGGGAGCCTCCGGCGGGCCCAAGTGGCTGGCACTGGGACAACTTGATCGTGTGTTGTTCGGTGATTTTCTGCAACGTGGTGAGCGCCCGCTGTCGTTGCTGGGCTCATCCATCGGCGCCTGGCGCCATGCCTGCCTGGCGCAACCGGACCCGGTAGCGGCGCTGGATCGCTTTGAGCAGGCATACCTGGATCAAACCTATAGCGCACGGCCCTCTGCACAAGAAATTAGTGCGGCGAGCGCACAGATACTGTCAGCACTATTGGGGGCAGAGGGTGCAACAGCACTGGTCGAGCACCCTCGCTGGCGCACGCACATCGTCACTGCCCGTGGCCGCGGACCTGCCGGCGCCCGGCAGCCCGCCTTGTTAGGGGCAGCAATGGGCGCTGCCGCGCTGGGCAACAGCATACACCGCAGTCTACTGAGCGCGAGCTTTCAACGTGTGGTGTTCCACAGCGGCACCCAGCCGGCACCACAACTCCACCTGCAGGGCTTCAATTCCGTCTATACACCGTTGCGCACCACCACCGTTGCCCTCGCGCTGCAGGCTAGCGGTTCAATTCCCTTCGTGCTCGCCGGTGAACGCGATATAGCCGGCGCGCCCCGGGGCCAATATTGGGACGGTGGCATCATCGACTACCACTTTGACCTGCGCCACTATGCTGGCGAGGGGCTGATTCTCTACCCTCACTTTCGGGCCGATCTCACCCCGGGATGGTTCGACAAGTTTCTGCCCTGGCGCAAAGCAGGGCTAAATACGCTCGACGATCTGGTGCTGCTGTGCCCCAGCCCGCGCTTTGTCGCCTCGCTGCCAGGCGGGAAAATTCCCGATCGCAACGACTTCACACGCCTTGATGCGGCACAGCGAGCACAGCGCTGGCGACAGTGCATTGAACAAAGCCGGGTACTTGCAGAAGAGTTTACTGCGCTAATAAACGGGCCAGATCCACTGGCGGGGGCTACGCTACTTAACTGATCATCTCATCCAGATAGCGCTGTACTTCAGCGCGCAGCGGGACTTTAAACGCCGAAGCCAACAAGCCCAGAGTGACTGACACATCGACTAAACCATCGTGAAAGGACAGCTTGCCGTCAAAACCGCTGCCCTTCAGGCGCACGCTATCGCCTTCCCAGCGCGAACGCACACCGTGCTCCCGCTCCAACTGATCAGCGAGACGCTGGGCGGCCTGCCGCAGGTCTTCCTTGGGCATGCTATACGGTTTGGTCAGCCGGAATCCCGCCATGTTCATCTGCCTTTCTTTTTTTCCTAGCTTACGCCGAGCCCCGGCGCATGACCAGCCAGTTGCCCGCGAGCACCAGCCCAAAACCCGCAAGCCCCAACAAAGTCCAGTGATAGTCCTCAAATACCGTCGAGATCAGTAGCGCAACGACCGGGAACAGCAGCGAACTGTAGGCCGCTCGGTCAGGGCCTATATTGCCGATCAGCGTGACGTAGGCCCAGAACGCTACGACCGAACCAAACACTGCAAGGTAAAATAAGGAGCTCAAATAGGCGAATTGCCAATCCACAGTAATCGGGGTGCCCAGCACCAGCGCAGCAGCGTAGAGGGCAACCGCGCCGTAGAGCATGCCCCATGCGTTACACACCAACACGGGCAGCCCCTCACGCGCGTTGCGCGCCGCAAAAATGTTCCCGAACGATGCACAGCAAGTACCGGCAAAACACAGCAGCAGGGCACGGAATCCGTCGTCGTTTAAGCTGAAACTCTCCAGTTCGGGCATAAACACGCCAACCATGCCCAGCAGGCCGATAGCACCGCCCAGGGCAACCATGCCGTTGATCGGCAAGCGCAGGAATAAGGCACCATTAAGCATGTTCAGGATGACCATGGTAGAAAAAACCACGGCGACCAGGCCACTGGCAAGGTGTTCCGTGGCCGGATAGATAAACAGATAATTGCCGCTAAACAAGCACAACCCCTGCAAGCACACCATGACATGATTGCGACGTGACAGCGGCAGCAGGCGGCGCCGGAGAGTGAGATAGAAAAAAATCAGTAGCGCGGCCAACATGGAACGATGCGCGATAGAAACTACCGGTGCCACCGTGCCGAGTTGAAACTTGATCGCAATCCAGGTCGACCCCCAAATCACCACCGTGATCACGTACAGCAACAGGTTGTTCATAAGGGGGCCTGCACAAAGCGCGCACTTTACCGCATTCGCAGGCCTGATCCTATGGGCGCGCAAGCGCGCCCATAGGATCCGATCACTTCTTGATAAACTCGCCGGCGTACCAGTTCAACATGGCGATTTTTTCGTCCAGCGGCTTATCTTCTTCCATTTCATAAACATTACGGAAGCCAATGATCACATCGGTCACACCGATACTCTCCAGCTTGGCAATGCCTTCCTGGGTGAAGGCATCCTGCCCCGTAGTGAAGATACGGAAAGGGGTGTCGCTGGTGCCAAGCTCTGCACGGAGTTCGTTCAAGCGACGAATATAACCCTCTAACTGCTGCATGTCGGCGCCTGCACACATCCAGCCATCTGATTTGGCTGCACGGCGCAGGGCAGGCTCAGCATGGCCACCCACCAGAATTGGTGTCGGCGCAGTAGGCTTGGGGGTCATTTTAACCGCCGGCATGTTGTGCACTTCACCCTTATAGCCAAAAAACTCCCCGCTTTCCAAGCCGCGAATGATGTCGATCTGCTCGTCCAGGCGCAAACCACGCTTCTCCCACGGCACATCACAGACTGCAAAGTCTTCTTCCCATGGGCTGATACCGACGCCGAAGTCAAAGCGATTGTTCGACAACGCCTGAATGCTCTGAACCTGCTTCGCAACCACGGCTGCCTGACGCACAGCCACTTTATAAACAAATGTTGCAAAGCGGATTTTCTCGGTCACGGTCGCCATGCCGGCCACTGCAATCAGGCTTTCGAGGAAGGGGACGCTCTCCAGAAACTCGCGGCTGCCATCTTTGTTGTATGGATATTTGGAGCTGGCTTCCTGGGGATAACAAATGCTGTCGGGAATGGTCAGGCCATCATAGCCGGCTTTCTCCGCGGCCTGAGCCAAGGGGACGTAGTGATCCGACTCGCACATACCAATCTGGTAACTGAATCTCATTATAATGCTCCTATCTGCTAAAATGGCGACTGCTTACGCGGTCATTGAAAATTACGACTACTCTACTGCGCTAGATGACCCCGGTCACCGGAGGCTTTAAAATAGCCCGCAGTAGCCTCAAATACTGAACCTGAGCGCGACCACCACTGCATACGCCGCAATGAACCTAAGGGATCAGCTGGCAGGCCCTAAGGATACAATCCACCTCATGACTGACGACCTACGCCCCTCTGAGCAAGACGCTGACCAAAGCCGCCGCTTCCTGTTTGACGACGCCGATATCCGCGGCGAATTCGTGCAGCTACATCGTAGCCTGCAGGACCTGCTGGCGGTGCATGCCTACGCTCCCGGCGTGCGCAAGCTACTCGGCGAATTTCTGGCAGCAGCCACGCTGCTCAGCACCACACTGAAGTTCGAGGGCCGTCTGATTCTGCAGGCTCGCAGCGAAGGGCAAATCCCCCTGCTGATGGCCGAATGTAGCAATGAACTGCAGGTACGCGCGATTGCGCGCGGTGCTGAACACGCCACCTCAGAGGATTTTGCGCAATTACTCGCCGCCGGCGTTCTGGCAATCACTATCGAACCCGTTCAGGGCAAGCCCTACCAGGGCATCGTCCCGCTATCAGAGCACTCATTGGCAGACAGCCTGGATGCCTACTTCCTGCAGTCCGAGCAGCTGCAAACCCGTCTCTGGCTGGCCAGCGATGGACAACAGGCCGCGGGGCTTCTGCTGCAGCAGCTGCCGCCCCAACTGCATTGCGATGTTGAAGTGCGTGCGCAGCAATGGGAGCACGTCAGCGCGCTGGCTGCCACACTCACAGCGGATGAATTGCTGCAGTTGTCACCAGAGTCACTGCTCTATCGACTGTATCACGAAGATCCGGTGCGCCTGTTCAACCCACGCCACGTGCACTTTCAATGCAGCTGCTCATTGCAGCGCAGCCGCAATGCGCTGGCTGCGATTGCGGCACACGAACTCGAGGAAATTCTCGCAGAAAGGGGCCATATCGAGGTTGACTGCGAGTTTTGTAACCAGCAGTACCGGTTTGAGCGCGACGAGCTGCAAGATCTACTGCTCGCCGGCCCCGACCCCACGGTCCACTGAGGCTCGCCGACGATCGCCGAATTTTTATATAATGCGGTTCGCATACACCGGGGATTCTGACATAATAGCGCCCCCTGAAAGACCCCTAGAGGTACCTCCGCCATCCGCGGCGGGCCGCTGTAAGCAGCAGGAAAACAGGACACGCCATGACCCTTGAAAGCAACACTCCCCGAGAGTTCACTGACCTCGGTACGGCACAGCTGGTTGAAGAAGCACTGAAACGTGGAGAAGGCACTCTGGCCGACACCGGGGCTCTGCTGGTCACCACGGGCAAGCGCACTGGCCGCTCCCCCGCTGACCGCTTCATCGTGCGCGAACCCAGCACGGAAGACAGCATCGACTGGGGCCCGGTCAACCGCCCCTTCGAAACCGAGCGTTTCGACGCGCTGTGGGAGGAGGTTGAAGTCTACCTTGATGAGCGCGACCGCTTTGTCTCAAACCTGCATGTGGGCGAGCACAGCGACTACTATCTGCCGGTTAAAGTAATCACGGAAACGGCTTGGCAGAACCTGTTCGGGCGCAACATGTTTATCCGCCCCAAGCAGTACAACATCGGCCGTAAGCCCGAGTGGACCGTGATGAACGCGCCCGGCTTTGTCTGCGACCCGGCTCGCCACGGTAGCAATTCTGACGGTATCGTGATTCTCAACTTTGCCCAACGCAAAATCCTGCTGGCGGGCATGCGTTACGCCGGCGAAATGAAAAAAGCCATGTTCTCGGTGCAGAACTTTCTGCTGCCCGAGAAAGACGTCATGTCCATGCATTGCTCGGCAAACGTGGGCGAAGAGGGCGATACCACGCTATTTTTCGGCCTGTCCGGCACCGGTAAAACCACCCTCTCCGCAGACCCGGACCGCTACCTGATTGGCGATGATGAGCACGGCTGGGCCAAAGGCTCGGTGTTCAATATCGAAGGTGGCTGCTATGCCAAAACGATCGACCTCAGCCAAAAGAACGAACCGGTCATTTGGGACGCTATCAGCTTCGGCGCCATTATTGAGAACGTGGTTCTGGATGAACAGCGCCATGCCGACTACACCGACACCAGCCTGACCGAAAATGGCCGCTGCTGTTACCCGCTGGAGCACGTCGCCAAGCGCACGGAGGCCAATGCCGGCGGTGAACCTAAATGCGTCATCTTCCTCACCTGCGACGTGTCAGGCGTACTGCCGCCCGTCTCCATTTTGTCTAAAGAAGCCGCTGCGTTTCACTTCTTAAGCGGCTATACCGCACGCGTGGGCTCTACTGAATTGGGCGCTGAAGCGGGCATTCACCCCACTTTTTCTACCTGCTTTGGCGCACCGTTCATGCCGCGCCCAGCCAGCGACTATGCCGAGCTGCTGATGAAGCGCATTGACGATTTTGACAGCCAGGTTTACCTGATCAACACCGGTTGGACCGGCGGCTCAGGCGCACCGGGCGGCACAGGCTCACGCTTCCCCATCCCCGTCACGCGGGCGATTGTGGCGGCAGCGCAAAGCGGAGTGTTACTGACCGCGCCGCGTGAGCACCTGGACATCCTGAACCTCGACTTCCCCACCGCCATTCCAGGCGTGGATGCCCAGTACAGCAACCCGCGCAACAGCTGGGGGGATACCACTGCCTACGACGAGCAGGCGCGCAAGCTGGCAACGTTGTTCCAGCAAAATATCACCAAGTTCGACGTCTCCGCTGCCATCGTGGCGGCAGGGCCACAAGCGAACTAAGCTGCAGGCTGGTGTGGCGCTTCGGCCCTACGGCCGCGCCCACCAGCCTCTACTTCCTGTTAAAGCTCTTTCCGCGGCTTCACACCGCACTATCTATCATGTCCTGCAGCCGCTGCCGACGGTGCAGCACGCTCTTGCCCACCTGCTCGCCCACCAGATACAAACACGGTACCAACAGTAGCGTCACCCCGGTCGCAAACAACACGCCAAACGCCAATGAGGTGACCATCGGAATCAGGAACTGCGCCTGCACGCTGGTTTCAGCCATAATCGGCAAAAGGCCTACGAAGGTGGTAAGTGAAGTGAGAATAATCGGCCGGAAACGGTCTTCTCCGGCTTGCAACAAGGCCCTCAGCACGGGGTGCCCCGCGGCCCGCAACTGATTAATTCGGTCGATCAAGACAAGGTTGTCGTTCACCACAACGCCAGCGCAGGCAATAACGCCCAAGAAAGAGAACATGCTGACTTCCCAGTTGAGTATCAGGTGACCAAAGATGGCCCCCATCACCCCGAAAGGCACTGCGGTCAGCACCAGCAGCGGCTGGAAGTACGAGCGAAACGGCACCGCCATCAGCGCGTAAATAACCAACATGGCCAGCACAAGGTACTTGAGCATGGCATCCATAAAAGCTGACTCTTCCTGCAGTTCGCCGTCCAGCGACAGCACCAGGCCCGGGTACTGGCGGCTCCACTCGGGAGCATGATCACGCAAGATGGTATTGACCACAGCGCGCGGCGCAACGGTACCGGGCACCACTTCTGCAGAGACTTCCAGTGTCCGTTTACGATTCAGTCGGTCGATAGTGAGGTAACCAGGCTCGTAGTCAATCTCGGCAACCGTTGCAAAAGGTACTTCGCCGCCCGCCGGTGTGCGCACGCGCATCTCATTCAAGTTGTCGACCGACAGCCGCTCCGACTCCGGGTAGCGAACCATCACACGTACGTCTTCCCGGGTGCGCGGAATGCGTTGCACTTCGGCGCCGTAAAACCCCTCGCGCACCTGCCGGGCCAAGTCTGCCAAGGTGATACCCAGGTTCTCTGCAGCGGGTTTAAGGCCCAGCACAATCTCCTGCTGCGGGTCCTGCAGCGTATCGTTAATGTTGTACACACCCTCGTAAGATTGCAGCACTTCACGCAACGCTGCCGATACTGCCTTGAGGTCGTCCAAGGACGTCGCCGTTGCTACCAGGCGAATGGGTTTGCCGGTCTCGTTAATGGTGTAATCCAGGCGAAAATCCTGAACCGGGCCCAGCTCTCCAATGGCCTCACGCCAACGCTCTGACAGCTCACCGGTATCCACATCGTCTGATACGGTTTCGATAATGACTTCGATCGTGTTCGCGCTGCCGGTGGAGTCGATATGGCCAATCGCAGGCCCAAGCACGTTATAGCGCGGATCCTGATTGTACTCACGCTTCATCTGCAGCGCCGCCGATTCCACCTGCCGCAGCACCTTCAGCGTATCCTCAAATGCGCCTCCTTCTGGCAGCGTCACTTCGGCCACAACGTAGTCGGAATTGATCGACGGGAAGAACGCAGAGCGCAGCCAACCGCCTCCGTAAAATGCCAAGCTGATAATCAGCAGGCTGCCAAACAGCGCAATAATCATCAGGTTGTGGCGCAGACACAGCGCCAGGAACGGCCGATAGCGCTCGCGCGCCACCCGCGTCATGCCGTCAGCGAAACGCAGCCGATGCACTTCAAGGCGGCGCAAAAACGAAAATCGGCTGGGGCGTACAGGGGGCATATGTGCCAGGTGCGCGGGCAAAATAAACAGGCAGTCGACCAATGATAATGCCAATGCCAGCAGCACCACCGACGGTATGGCAATAGCAGCCTGAGCCATATCCCCCGGCATAAAGAACATGGGAACAAAAAAGATCATGGTGCTGATGACGGCAAACATCACCGGTTTAATCACCGCCTGCGTGCCGTTTATGGCCCCGGCAATGCCTCGTTCACCCGCTTCCTGACGGGCGTGCACCGACTCCCCGACAATAATGGCGTCATCTACCACAATCCCCAGAATCAGTAAAAAGGCAAACAACGAAATCATATTCAGGCTGGTGTTCGTGTACTGCAGCAAAAACAGCGTGCCAATAAAGGCTACCCCAATGCCTATACACACCCACATCGCCAGCCGCGGACGCAGGAACAGCACCAACACCAGAAACACCAGGATCAACCCACCGATACCATTTTTCAGCAAGGTGTCCACGCGGCCTTTGAAGGGCACCGAGGAGTCACGCCAGACAGAAAGTTCAACACCCGGCGGCAACCGCAGGCGCGTATCTTCCACCCACTGATGCACCGTGGCACTGGTCGCCAACGTGTCCGGGTTGGAGGTAACAAACACTTGCAGGGTATGCGACGGTTTGTCGTTGAACCGGGTGCGCACGTCGACGTCTTCAAAACCATCCACCACCGTGGCGACATCGCGCAACAGCACCTGCGTGCCGTCGCTTGCAGTCAGCACCGGTATCCGCTCGAACTCGAAACGGTCGTAGGCCTGGCCCCGGGTTTGCAGGCGAATGTCGCCACCGGCATCTTTAATCGACCCGGCCGGTAAATTGAGCGATGAACCACGGATGGCGGCCACCACATCGCTGAAGGTCAGCCCGTAGCGACGCAGCGTATACTCAGATACCTCCACCGACACTTCATAAGGGCGCGGCGTATCAAGTTCGACCACCGAAACGTTGGGCTGCGCGGCGAGGTCGTCACGCAATTTTTCGCCAAGCTGTTTAAGATCACGTTCGCCGAGGTCGCCCGCTAAAGACACCGCGGCCATGAAGTGTCGGAAAGCCAGCTCAGTGACAATGGGCCGCTCGGCTTCTGCCGGGAAGGTGTTGATAGCGTCAACCCGGGTTTTAATCTCCGCAGACAAGCGTTGCATGTCGTAGTCGGGCTCGGCCTCGACCAGCACGGTACCCAGGCCTTCACGTGCGGTGCAGCGAATCTCGCGCACTCCGCTCAGATCGTGCACGGCTTCCTCCACACGCACACAGATTTGCTCCTCCACTTCGCGTGGCCCGGCCCCGGGGTAGACCATGGCAATGCTGACCCGGTTGAGCTCAAACTGCGGAAAAAACTGTTTATCCAGCGACGGGATACTGAGCAGGCCGCCAATAACCAGAAAGATCATCAGCAAATTGGCCGCGATAGGATTGTGCACAAACCAGCGTACTGGGCCGCCCACGATCAGTTCCCCGCACCGGCTATGCGAGCCACTTCGTTGACGTCGACGCGCATACCGGCAATGGTGGCCGTGGGCTCACGAACAATGACCCGGTCACCGCGTTTGAGGCCCTGCACCCACACTTGGCCACCCTCACTCTGTAACACCGATACCGGCCGACCCTCTACTTGCTGGCCGCTGTCCACCACCATCACTCTATCGCTATCGCGCAAAGCGGAGCGCGGCAGGCTAACCACGGAAGGCAACACCCGCCCGGCGATGGTCGCATGCACAAAAAGGCCAGGGATGAGCGGCGGGCGTTCTCCCTGCGGGCCCGGCGCAAATGGATCCATCACCTCGGTGACCGCATACACGACGCGCGTTGTTTCATCGATGCTGGCGTCGGTGCGCACAATACGCCCCTGCCATGACCATTCACGGCCACCGAAGGTTGCGCGCAAAGTGACCTCGGGAAAGGCGACCGGCGCATCACTGGCTTGGTAATACAGTGGTAAATCAATGAGTGCGACTTGGCGGTCGGTCAGCGGCAGCCGCACTTCTACCGCTTGTGTGGAGTAAACGCGCGCTATTCGCGCGCCGGGCGTGACGTATTGCCCAGCATCAACAAATTTTTCACTAATACGTCCGTCGAAAGGTGCGGTAACACGCGTGCGCTCAAGATCCAGCTGAGCGGCGGAAAGCTCTGCCTCAGCTGCGCGCAGTGCCGCGGATGCTGAAGCTAGCTGCGGTTCACGTAAAAACAAGGCGTTAGCTTGGCTGGTACCGAGGTCACGCCACTCACGTTTAGCCTGCAGCGAACGCCCTTCCTCTTCCGCCACTCGCTGCTGCGCGGCCGCCACTTGGGACTCCATACGGGCAATCATCAAGCGGTAGTCGACGTCTTCTATGCTCGCCAGCAACACACCTTCACGAAAAAAAGTGCCCGCCGCAAAATTAGGCGCCACCGCTTCAATGCGGCCTGCCACGCGGCTCACCAGGTCAATTTCTCGCAGGGGCCGCACTGTGCCCTGCGTACTAACGGCCAGTGAGACCGGCGCAGGCTCTACTGTCACCACGTCCACCATGGTCAGCGATACGGCAGGTATATCCTGCGGCTCAGGTGCTGGCTTGCCATTGAGCAGCACCCAGGACAGGGTGAGGCCAATACCAAAAACACCGCCGGCCGCGAGGAGTGGCCGTGCATTCTTCCACTTCATTTATCACCTGATACGTAAACAGTGCGCCGCTAAGGACGCTAGGGCAAAGAAACTACAGACAGCGCAATGCTACTCCTGTTCGCCTGTTTACGCTCGCGAAGATAGTCCGGATGCCGAAAGCGGGAATTTGTCGCTTCTAGTAGGAACATTCTAATTTCATTCGGTAGCTTACGCGTCCTACGGTGTGGAACCACACCGCGCTCATCCCACAAGGAGTCGAGACATGGCTGACGAAATCACCAACACCACTGTAACCACCGAGGCCGCTGCACCCAAGCGTGCCGCTGCAAAGCGCAAGGCTGCGCCGAAGAAAGCTGCTGCGGCAAGCACCACTGCTGCGCGCAAGGCGCCGGCCAAACGCGCCACCGCGAACAAGAGCGCTGTCGACCAGGCAGAAGCCAAAGTGCGCACTTACAAGCGCCGTGCAACCAAAGCCAGCAAAGAAGCAGAGAAATCTGCGGCTCGCCTCAGCGAGCGAGCACGCACCGTGGGCCGCAACGCGTTCCTCGCCAGCCTCGGCTTCTACGGCAAGGCGTTCGACGAGATGCAGGTGCGTTTAGACAAACTGCAAACTCGCCTGGACGCCCGTGGCAAAGCGGCTGAAGTAGCCTATGCAGAGCTGGTGAAGCGCGGCACAAAAGTTGAGAAAGACGCAAAAAGCCGTATCAGCGACATCGAGCTGCCCAAGTTGGAGCTGGACGCGCTGAAAGGCCGCAAGAAGCTGGAAGCCCGCCTGGAACAGGCACGGACCCGCTTCACTGAGCTGCGCGAGTCTGTGAGCTTCCGCTCAGCCGCTTAAAGCTTGTTCCCTGCTCCCTGCCTGCCAGGGAGTTTTTGGGGCCACACTGTGGCCCCTTTTTTT
>JANQUV010000036.1:10464-35772 GCA_030730585.1 Haliea sp. | reverse complement strand
GCATCGGCGTCGTCTGGCATGCCTTTCTCAAGGATACGTTCCACAGTCATCTGCAGCAGATCGTCGGCATCGGCCGACGCTCCGCTCAGAGACAGACAAAACCGGCGTAAACTGCCCAGTTCTGCCATCAGAACTTCTCGCTGTGAGTGGCTCAGCGATGGCATAATGATCCTGTTATTGGAGATGACGATTAACCGCCGGATTCTATTCCATTTTAAGGAATTATTCGCGTTATGATTCGTCTTTACTAGAGATGGCATTTGCTATGTTGAGGGACAGTACTGTGCATAAGTCTACTGGAATCTCCGTTGTATGCCTGCCCGGGCAGCGTGATCTGTGTGAGCGATGGTTGGCGCTAGTGCCCGCGCTGCTGCTGGCAGTTGTATTGGCACTGTGCTTGCCGAACACGGTGCAGGCTCAGGTGCCGTGTTGCCTGGACGAAGATGAATTCGAACAATTCCTCGAGGAGAGCCTGGAGGAGGAACTGTCAGAAAATATCGAAGAAGAAGTTGAAGAAAATGTTGAGGAGAACATCGAGGTCGCCGTCGATCAAGCGGTAGCCGAGACCATCGAAGACTCCATCGAGGACTCCATCGAAGAGAGTATTGATGAATCGGTCGAAAACTCGGTTGAAGAAACGGTCGCAGATAACGTAGAAGAGTCGGTTGAAGAATCCGTGGCGGTGGCGGTCGAACAGTCGGTCGAGCAATCGGTTGAAACATCGGTAGAGCAGAATGTCGCGACTTCGGTTGAAAAATCTATCGAGGAATCGGTCGAACAAACGGTAGCAGCCTCTATCGAAGGCGAAGTAGAGTTTGGCATTGCCGCTGCCTTGGAAGAGCGCTTGGAGAGTGAAATCACCTCCGTCCTCGACGACCTCGAGAGCCAGCTGGAAATTGATGAGGCGCGTATCACGACTCAGCAGTGGCTGGTCATGGCGGAGCCCGAGGTCTTCGATGAGCTCGCGGTGAAAGGGTACCTGTTTGATCGCGTCACAGACCTTCCCGGCATGGGTTTATTGCTCGCGGAAGTGGAAGCGCCCTCCAGCTTTGTCATTTATGACGTGCGCGAGGGTGTGATCGATGTGGTGGGCCGCGGCCGTGCGGAGGTCGACCTGAATCACATATACACGGCCAGCGCGCCGGTGTCGCACACGGTGCAGGGCACATCGCCACGCAATGTGTTGCACTTTCCCGCAGGCATGGACGACCTCGAGTTGCGTCTCGGCATGATTGATAGCCTGGTGGATACCGCCCACCCGTCCTTGCAGAACGCGAACATCCACAGCAAAGCGTTCGCCACTGCAGGCGCGATTATGCCGGCCTTCCACGGCACTGCGATTGCTTCTATTTTTACCGGCCGTGATGCAGATTTCATTGGCTTGGCTCCCAGCTCCGAACTGTACGCTGCCGCCGTATTTGAACAAGACAGAGAGCGTGGTGAAATTGCCAGCACGGTGAGCTTGGTGCGCGCGCTAGACTGGCTTATCTCCTCCGGCGTCGACGTGGTGAATATATCCCTTGCCGGACCCCCGAACCGGTTGCTGGAAAAAGCACTGAGTCGTGCGGCATCGCGCGGCGTGTTGATTCTCGCTGCCGCCGGTAACGGCGGGCCAATGGCAAAGCCTATGTACCCCGCCGCTTACCCCTCTGTGATGGCAGTAACTGCAGTGGACTCACACGGACGCGTGTTCCGCTTGGCCAATCGCGGCGATTATGTGGATCTGGCAGCCCCCGGTGTAGGGTTGCTGCATGCGCGGTCAGGGGGTGGGTATGCAACGTCATCGGGCACATCGTTCGCGGTGCCCTTCGTGGCGACGGCAGCGGCCAGACTGCGCCTGCTAATGCCCTATGAAGACGTCAGGGAAGCGCTGCTCAGTAGCGTTCAGGATGAGGGCGCCCCGGGCCGTGATGACATTTATGGATATGGCGTACTGCGCGTCAGTGGTTGATCACCAGCGGTACAGGTAGCGGCTGCCTAAGATGCCTTGGTCGAAGTCGCTAATGGGAAAATTTGACTGGTAATCGCCAAAAGCGGCGTAGAGTTGCACGACGCCGCGTTTTGAGACCGGGTATTCCAAATCTATTTGTATCCGATGTCGCTTGTCTTGCCGTTCAGTGCCTTCAACGCTGCCGATGCCGGGCGTAATGCCACTATAATCACGATCTTCATAGCGGTACGCCAGTTCCACTTTGAGTGCCTTGCTGCCAAAGTCGATGCGCCGTATATAGCGCAGCTTGGCAGCGTGGGAACTGTAGTCCAATCGGTCAAGGTTGGCATCTTCTGAGCGATACCGGTAGCCCACATTAAAGTAGCTGCGTAACCCGCGGGCAAAGTAGTAGAGGTCAAGCTCTCCTGTATGCGTTATCGCGTCGCGCTCCCCTCGCTCTTTTATCTGTTTGTCGGTAAAGACATAGGCTACGCGACTAAACCATTTCTGGCTGAGAAAACGCGAGAGGTACGGTGACGCCCGATACAGCTCAAGGAAGCCGTTGCTGTCGAGCAGTGAGTTGACATAAAACGTAGAGAATCCGGCATCAAATTTGCCAGCCCGGGTTTTCAGGTTGGCACCCAGGATGTGCGTCTGCCGGTTGAGGTCAGAAAAGTCCTGATACATATCCTGACTGAAATCGTAGCTTAAACGCAGGTCTGTGTCGGGGCTGAAGTAAGTGCGCATACCCACCTTGCCTTCCACGGTCACGGCAGTGTCTCCTTTGCGAGTACTGGCATCCAGTTCGTCGATGGTGACGTTGGTATCGTACTCAGCGCCAACCCCGATCTCCGCGGAGAAGCTCGTGGGTGGTGTGGCCGGTGGCGTATCTTCGGCCGCGGCGCTTAGGGAGATTAAGCACACCGCCAGGGCCAACGCGCTGGTTAGGTGGGTGCTCGGCTGTTGCATGCCAGGAATCCTGATGGCGGTCGATACGGAATCAGGAGACTAACCAATGAAGGCGTGTGCGACAAGGTCTTGCGCCGTGCGGAAGCCTGTGCTTTCTCTCGGGTTTGCCGGCGGGGCGTGAAGGGCGCAAAATGCATCGTAGTTACTGATTGTTTTGAGAATTCAGCACCGTGCTTCTACCATTGCGTTACCTGCCCCATATGCACAACCCTGATGTGTTGCAGATGGGGCTCTCCCCCTTGCCGCCCAACTGCTGGATTGAGCCTGATCTGGATTTGCCGGCGTTCCACGCGCACAAAACGCAGCAGCGTAGGCTTCTTGGTAGCCGCGTTTATTGTGCGCAGCCGGAGTCTGTGGCTGCCCAGCAAGAATTGGCGACGCTATTGTTTGAGCATTTGCTGCAGGATCACCCCGAGTTCTACGCCGTTGAGGGCGATACGCTGCAGTGCGCAGCGGGCGCGTTTACGGTGACGCGCTCCCCGGAAGAGCCGCTGTGGACTGCCTCCTTGTCCGTTGCGGACGATCTGCTGCTGCTGGAGCGGCGCGGAGCGGACTACGTGTTAACCGCCGCGAGCCTGTGCAGCCCAAGTCACTGGAAATTGGAAGACAAGTTGAACCAGCCAATGGCCGCAATTCATGGTGTTGTGCCCGGTCTCGATCAGAGTTTGCAGGCACGCGTGCAGCGTTTTTTTTGGCACCTTCGGCCTGGGCAAGTGGTTGCTCGTCACAACTGGGGATTGCAGCGCGGTGCCGCGCTGTGCGTTAGGGAAAGCGGTGAGGACAGCGGCGAACTGCACTATCGCAGCGAGCGGCAAACGTTGCGCCGTTTGCCGCTTAGCGGCGCAATCGTCTTCACGATCCGCGTTTACCTCCACCCCTTAGCGGCGCTGGCGCAGATTCCGCAAGCACTCCCGCATCTGTTCTCGGCGATTGACTCGTGCCCGCCGCGGCTTGCGGTCTACAAGGGTTTTGATCGGTTGCAGGCGGCGCTGGCAGTGTTTCGGGGCCGTGATGATTGATCTTGCGTTCTGGCAGCTGGCGGTAATCGCGCTGTTGTTTGTTTGGGGTGGCTTCGTGCGTTCGGGGCTTGGTTTTGGTGGCGCGGTGCTGACGCTGCCGTTTCTTCTGATGGTACATAATACGCCATTGGTCTATTTGCCCATTATCTCGGTGCATTTGCTGTTTTTCTCGGGGCTGACGATTCTGCAGGCTCATTTGCGTAGGCGCAAAGCCACTCGCAATGGAGCACTCGCGACCGATTCGAACACGGTCAACTGGGAGTTCCTGCGTTATGCATTGATGTTAATGTTGATACCCAAGTTGATCGGGGTTGCAGGCGTGCTAACCCTGCCTGCCACGGTGGTCAGCAGCTTTATTTTTGTTGTCGTGGGTGTGTATGCCGTGAGTTACATCCTGCAGCGGCCTTTTAAAAGCAATAGCCGGCGCGTGGATGCTTTCCTACTGATGCTGGGCGGTTATGTCAGCGGAACTTCACTGATTGCAGCTCCGTTGGTTGTGCCTGTGGCCGCAAGCCGGGTAGCGCGGCATGAGTTGCGTGACACGTTATTTGTGCTGTGGTTTGTGCTTGTAGCGATCAAGCTGGCGGCATTTGCTTGGACCGGTGTCGACCTGCAGTGGCGCCAACACCTCTGGTTGCTACCCTGCGCGGCGATTGGCCATGTGTTAGGGCTACGCTTTCATACCTACACCCTGCGCGCGGACACGGCTGTGTTTTTCCGCGTGCTGGGTGTTGGGCTGCTAGCTGTCAGTCTTGTTGGTTTGGCCCGCATGATCGGCCAGCTGTTGGGCTGAAGGTACTTTCAAGCACGGGGCTTGCGCTTTACGGGCTTGCCGCCGGCAGGCTTGCGGGTGCTGGGCTTACGCGCCGTGGGTGGCTTGCCCGGTGCTGTTGCGATCGGCGTACCTGAGTCGCGGCGTAGATTCAGCTTTTGACCACTGACCCATACGTTGCGCAGGTGGTCAAAGATTTCGCTGGGCATCCCTTCTGGCAAGTCTACGGTACTGTAGTCATCGTGAATTACGATACGGCCGATGTGTTCGCTGTCGATATCGGCTTCGTTAGCAATAGCCCCCACGATGTTGCCGGGTTTCACGCCATGCGTGTGGCCCACATCAATTCGGAAGCGCTCTGTGCCCTTGGTCGGAGCGCTGTCGCGTTCTTGCCTGCGCGGTTTCTCGCGCGGTTCGCTGCTGTGTGCTTCTGAGCCACTGCCAGGGTTGCTGCTGGGCCGGGCGACGCTGCTGGGCTGAGCATTGCTGCGAGGGGCTTTTTCATGGCCGCCAGCGGCCCTTTCACGCCCGCCCGGCGACTTTTCACGTCCACCAAATGCCTTTTCACGCCCGCCTGGTGCCCTGTCGCGCCCGATCGGGGCCGGTGAGGCTTCCTGTGCGGGTGGCGCGCTGCTATCAGCTTTGCCTCCGCGCGCCAGCAACACCAGCGCAGCCGCCACGTCGAGCATTGGCACGCCATATTCGTGTTGATAGTCGCTGACGAGCTTGCGCGCGGTATCCAGGTCGCGCGTGTCTAGCGTTGCGGTAATTTGTTGTTTGAAGCGGTCACTGCGACGATCTTGTACTTCCTGCGCGCTGGGCAGTTGCATGGGCTCAATAACGTTAGACGTGGCGCGTTCAATGGCCTTTAGCAGGCGGCGCTCGCGGTTCGCGGCGAACAGAATAGCCTGGCCGCTGCGGCCCGCCCGGCCGGTGCGGCCTATGCGGTGCACGTAGGCCTCTACGTCTTGGGGTATGTCGTAATTGATGACGTGGCTGATGCGCTCAACGTCCAGGCCGCGTGCCGCGACGTCGGTTGCCACCAGAAGATCGAGGCCGCCGTTCTTCAGCCGCTCAACAGTTTTTTCACGTTGCGCCTGTGGTATGTCACCGTTCAAGGGTGCGGCAGAGTAACCCCTGGCTGACAGTTTTTCGGCTAACTCTGTGGTGGCGATTCGGGTGCGTACAAAGATGATGATGGCATCGAAATCTTCCATTTCCAGAATGCGCGTGAGAGCGTCCAGCTTGTGTACGCCAGCCATCATCCAAACCCGTTGCCGAATTGACTCATTAGCCATGGATTTCACCTGAATGGTGATTTCCTGTGGTGACTTCAGGTGATGTTGTGCAATACGGCGAATCGCCACCGGCATGGTGGCTGAAAACAGTGCTACCTGGCGAGTAGGGGGCGTCTGCTCCAGAATCCACTCCACGTCATCGATAAATCCCATGCGCAGCATTTCATCGGCTTCGTCCAGTACCAGTGAGCGGAGCTGTTTCAGGTCCAGCGACCCGCGGCGCATGTGGTCCATGACGCGGCCTGGCGTGCCGACAATGACGTGCACCCCCCTTTCCAGTTGACGCAGTTGGCCGCGGTAATCGGAGCCACCATAGACAGGCAGAACACGAAAGCCTGGCAGGTGGCTCGCGTATTTCTGGAAGGCTTCTGCCACCTGAATGGCGAGTTCGCGTGTAGGTGTGAGCACCATGACTTGCGGTGACTTTTGCTTGATGTCGAGCCGCGCCAGCAGCGGCAGTGCAAATGCCGCGGTCTTGCCGGTGCCCGTCTGCGCTTGCCCGACGAGATCATGCCCTTCCAGCAAAGGTGGAATAGTGCGCGCTTGAATGGCAGAGGGTACCTCGTAGCCTACATCAGTAAGGGCGCGAAGGAGGAACTCGGGCAGGTTAAGATCTGCGAAACGGATCGCGTCAGTGGATTCGGCGGTCATGAAAGAATTACCTTGGGGCAGGAAGTGCAAAACGGGTGCGCAGTATACAGGCTAAAGCCACAGCAACAACGCGGCTTTGGCGTGAATATGCCGTGTTCGCTGCGTGATTTCGGCTTTCTCTAGGTGTGGGCTCAGCTATACTGCCGGTAGTTTGGAATGTTTGAAACCTATTCCAAAGCCCTACCCCGTAACCCAACCCTGAAACCTGGAGACGACCCCATGCCGCAACCCACCACCGTAAAAGACTGTATGCGCCGCCAACCGCTCACCATTCGGCCGGATGCGAGCCTGGCCGAGGCGGTGAAGCTAATCACTGAGCACGGATTGACCGGGTTGACTGTGACCGATGAAGCCGGAACCGTGAAGGGCGTGCTGTCGGAACTGGATTGCCTGCGAGGGATACTGGGGTCCATTTACAACGATGGCGACCCGGAACACACGCGTGTTTCTGAGGTAATGACCAGCGTGGTCAATGCCTGCAGCATTGACGATAACATTGTAGAAGTTGCGCAATCCATGCTGGAGACCCGCCAGCGACGCCGCCCTGTGGTACAGGACGGTGTGCTGGTGGGCCAGGTCAGCTCACGCAATATTCTCTGGGCATTGATGGAACACTCACGGGGCCGGGTGAACAGCCAACGCCATAGCTCATAGCCCAGAGTCCAACGCTCACTCGTCTTCGTTGGCAGTGCCAGCCAGCCTTCTCAACACGTAGTGCAGTATGCCTCCGTGGCGGTAGTAGCTGAACTCGTTGGGTGTGTCGATGCGAATCAGGGCACCGAATGTGCGTTCCTGGCCGGCGCCGTCGCTGACGCGCACGGTCACCTCTTTTTGCCCCGATTCCACGGCGTCAATGCTGAAGGCCTCTTCTCCCGACAGTTTCAGTGTGTCGGCAGTTTCACCGGCAAGGAACTGCAGTGGAAGAATACCCATGCCGACCAGATTTGAACGGTGAATACGCTCAAAGCTCTCTGCGATGACGACGCGTACGCCTAGCAAAGAGGGCCCCTTGGCCGCCCAGTCACGTGACGAACCGGTGCCGTACTCTTTGCCGGCAAGCACTATCAGGGGAATGTTGCGTTGCCGATAGCGCTCGGAGGCTTCGAAGATGGAGGTCTGCTTGCCATCAAGGAAACAGGTGGTCCAACTGCCCTCTGTGCCGGGTGCCAATGTGTTGCGTAGACGAATATTGGCGAACGTTCCGCGCATCATGATTTCGTGATTGCCGCGGCGTGAACCGTAGGAGTTGAAGTCCTCTACTGCGATGCCCTGCTCCTGTAAGTAGCGCCCGGCCGGGCTGTCCGCCGCAATGGCGCCTGCAGGAGAGATATGGTCGGTGGTGACGCTGTCCCCCACCTTGACCAGGCAACGTGCGGACGCTATGCCCCTAATGGCAGGTGCCCGTGGTGGCATACCGTCGAAGAACGTGGGTTTGCGCACATAGCTCGATTCCGGCCAGGGATAGCGTTCGCTGTCGGCCACCGGCAAGTTGTTCCAGATGTCGTTGCCGCTATAGACGTCGGCATATTTACTGCGGAACATGTCAGCGTTGACCGCGCTACTGACAATCTCGCGAATTTCCGCATTGCTTGGCCAGATATCTGCGAGTGTGACGGGGTTGCCCTGTGCATCGTGCCCCAAGGGGTCGTTGTGCAAGTCAACATTCATGTTGCCCGCCAGTGCATAGGCCACCACAAGCGGCGGCGAGGCAAGGTAGTTGGCGCGCACGTCCTGGTGAATACGGCCTTCAAAATTGCGATTGCCTGACAGCACCGAGCTGACCAACAGGTTGCCTTTGCCAATGGCTGTGCTGATGTCATCGGGCAGGGGCCCAGAGTTGCCGATACAGGTGGTGCAGCCGTATCCGACGACATAAAAACCGAGTGCCTCCAGGTCACCCATGAGCCCGGTTTTTTCCAGATACTCGGTAACGACCTTGGAGCCGGGTGCCAGGCTGGTTTTAACCCACGGACGGCTGCTCAGGCCCAGGGCTCGGGCCTTGCGTGCGACCAAGCCTGCAGCGACCAGTACAGCGGGGTTTGACGTGTTGGTGCAGCTGGTAATGGCGGCGATGACGACGGCGCCGTGGTCGAGCTGAAAGCTTTCGTTGCCGCGCTGAACTGTAATTCCCGTCAGCGCTGTGGCTTCCTCATCGGTAACGGTGCCGCCTTCCTGCTCCCAGCCCCCCTCGTCCTCAGACACCACGGTGAGATCCTGGAAGTCTTGCAGCACTTGTGTGAAGGCTGTTTTGGCGTTGCGCAGAGGAACTCTGTCTTGCGGCCGCGTAGGGCCCGCCAGGCAGGGTTCAACGTCGCTTAACTGCAGCGTTAACGTGGCACTGTAACGCGCCTCAACGCTGTTTTCGTCGTGCCACAAGCCCATGGCTTTCATGTAGCTTTCGACCAGCGTCAATTGTTCTTCGCTGCGCCCGGTGAGGCGCAAATAGCGAATGGTTTCCGCGTCAACCGGAAAAATGCCGCAGGTTGCGCCGTATTCGGGCGCCATGTTGGCGATAGTGGCACGGTCAGCAAGGCTGAGATGTGCAAGGCCAGGCCCGAAGAACTCGACAAACTTGCCGACTACGCCATGGTTGCGCAGCTGCTCGGTTACGGTGAGCACCAGATCAGTTGCGGTGGCGCCCTCGGGAAGTTCCCCCAGTAAGCGGAACCCAACCACTTCGGGAATCAGCATGGTCACCGGTTGGCCGAGCATGGCTGCTTCCGCCTCGATGCCACCGACCCCCCAACCGAGTACACCCAGCCCGTTGATCATAGTGGTGTGCGAGTCAGTGCCCACCAGTGTGTCTGGGTAGGCGTAGGTATGCCCATCCTGTGCCCGGCTGAACACGCCACGGGCAAGGAATTCAAGGTTAACCTGATGTACGATTCCCGTACCGGGTGGGACCACCTTGAAGTTGTCGAACGCCTCCTGGCCCCAGCGCAGAAACTGGTAGCGTTCCAGATTGCGCTCAATTTCAATCGCCGTGTTGCGCTCAAGGGAGTTCTCGCTGCCGAAGAAGTCCACCATGACGGAGTGATCAATCACCAGTTCTACGGGCGATAACGGGTTGATTTTTCCAGGCTCCCCGCCGAGCTCAACCATGGCATCACGCATCACTGCCAGGTCGACAATGGCGGGCACCCCGGTAAAGTCCTGAAGCAGAACCCGCGCGGGGACAAAGGCGATTTCCTGACTCGGTGGTGCACTCGGGTCCCATTGGGCCAGGGCTTCAATGTCCTCATCGCTGACAAAGGACTCATTGCCGTGGCGTAGCAGGTTTTCAAGCAGCAGCTTTAACGAATAGGGCAGTGTTTCGGTGTCGCCGCCTGCACCGTCCAGCGGAAAAATGGTGTAACGGGTGCCGCCAACATTCAGGGCGCCTTCCTTGCGGTACTGCGTGCTCATAACGATGCCTCTCATTCTAGTGAACAAGTGGGACCCTGGCGTCCCGTTCAGTTACCCTAGCACACGTCGGTGCGTCTCGCATTTTGAGACGATTTGGGTGTCTGTACGTATCGGGTATTGGTAGGCGCTATGCCGGCAAACAGCTTATCAGTCACGGTAAATTGCGGGACACGGGAGAAGCAGGTGATACGGAAATCAGTAGGGGCGTTAATAGCAGGTAGGCACGCGGCGCTGCTGTCACTTTGGCTGGTGGCCGGGGTGTGCACAGCACAGCCGGCTGTGCCGGTCGGGCTAGCAACAATCACGTCGACGGAGATTTTGCGTGAGCTGAGTTTAACGGGGACCGTTACCGCTACGCACAACGCCCGGTTGTCTGTCGCCACTGCGGGTTTGGTAGCAGATCTTGTGGTGGATACCGGTGCTACGGTGGCCCAAGGAGCCCCGTTGTTGCGCCTGGATGCTGAGCTTGCCCAGCTGCGTCAAGCGGCGGCGGAGGCTCAGATGGCACAGGCACGTGTTCGTTTGCAGGAGGCAGAGCGGCGGCAGCAGGAGGCACAGGCCTTGCTGCCTCAGCGCGGTATTGCAGAAACCACCGTACGTGAATTGGTGTCTAACCGGGATGCAGCGCGTGCCGAGCTGCAGCAGGCTGTCGCGGAGTCTTCCCTGGCCGCGGCGGTATTGGCCCGGCACACACTCTATGCTCCCTTTGCAGGCGTCATTAGCCTGCGGCGTACCGAGCGCGGTGAATGGCTGAACCCTGGGCAGCCAGTCTTTGACCTGGTGGGCCTTGACGACCTGCGCTTGGATTTTGCGGTGCCAGAAGATTACCTGACATTCCTCGCCCCAGGCGCCCCTATCACTTTCATTAGTGCCGCCGACCCGGCCGCTGACAAGGTCGGCACGGTGGCCAGCCTGGTGCCGGTAGCGGATGCGGCGGCACGCACGTTTTTGTTGCGAGTTGAACCCGCGGCAGCGGCTCGGCCGGGCTTGTTGCCGGGGATGTCGGTGACGGCGCGGCTGGCGCTGGCGACGGGTCGCAGCGGGGTTGCTGTGCCCCGCGATGCGTTGGTGCGTTATCCGGATGGCCGTATCGTGGTGTGGACCGCTGAGCGTGAAGGCGAAGCGCTGGTCGCGCGCGAGAACACCGTTAGCACCGGTCTGACATTTGCGGGTCGTATTGAAATTACGCAAGGCTTGCCTGACGGAGCGCGGGTGGTTGTGCGCGGTAATGAAGCGCTGCAGCCCGGCCTCGTTCTTTTGCCGACGAGTGACAGCCTGTGACTCAGGGCGCCGTGGGCATCTTCGAACGCATTGTGGGCCGGGGGATACTGGTCACCGTCGTCGCGCTGATCGTCACGGTGGTGGGCATCATTGCCGCGCTGCGAATTCCAGTACAAATGATTCCCGATCTCGACGTGCGCGTGATCAGCGTGCGCACCACGTGGGCGGGAGCGACACCGCAGGACGTGGAAAAGGAGATCTTGATCGAGCAGGAGGAGTACCTGCGTAATTTGCCCAGCTTGTCGCGTATCGTCGCCACGGCGAGCGCCGGCCGCGCCGAAATTGAGCTCGAGTTTCCGTTCGGAACAGACATCACTGAAATGCTGATACGGGTGAGTAACGCCCTCAGCCAGGTGCCCGACTACCCCGAAAATGTCGACGAGCCGCGTATTTTTGCCAACTCGTTCTCGTCCAACGCGTTTATGTTTTTCAGCGTCACACCGTTGCCCGGGAACCCTCGTAAAGTGGACGTGAACCTCGCTCTGGATTTTATTGAAGATACCGTGAAACCGCGCATGGCTAGCGTGCCCGGGGTTTCTGAGGTGGGCGTGGGCGGCGGCGCGGAGCGCCAGATCCAGATTCTGATCGACCCCGCGCGTTTGGCGCTGCGTGGGCTAACCCTGAGTGATGTGCGTGACGCTGTGCGGGCGCGTAACCGGGACCGGTCGGCGGGTGACATAGAAGCCGGAAAGCGTGAATACCTGTTGCGTACCGTGGGACGCTTTGAGGACCAGGCTGCACTGGAAGCGCTGATTTTGCTGCGCCGAGGCGATGCCATTACGCGGCTTTCGGATGTGGCCGAGGTGAAGCTGGGAAGTTTTGAGCCACGCAGCCTGTCATTTTTCAACGATCAAACCAATATTTTTCTGTCCTTGCGCCGTGAATCCGGCTCCAACGTTATCGCCATTAAAGACGCCATGACGGCGGAGGTGGAGGCCATTAACAAGGAGGTTTTGGCGCCTGCCGGGCTGCACATGGTGGCTGTGTCGGACGATGTGCGCTACGTGCAGGATTCGGTGCGTAAGGTGTGGCAGAACCTCATTCTGGGGGCACTTTTCGCCACGCTGGTCATGTACCTGTTTCTGCGCTCTGCACGTGCCACTCTGGTGGGGGTGATGGGGGTTCCGTTGTGCATCATCGTGGCCTTTTTTGCACTGTTGATTGCGGGCCGCACGGTGAATGTCATCTCCCTTGCGGGCATCGCGTTTGCCATCGGCATGACGCTAGACAACAGCATTGTGGTGCTGGAAAGCATCGAGTTGGAACGGCGTCGAGGCGCCAGTCGCTTGCGCGCCGCCGTTGACGGAGTACGTCAGGTGTGGCCGGCGGTGTTTGCTTCAACAGCGACCACGATTCTGGTCTTCATTCCGGTCATGTTTGTCGAAGAGGAGGCCGGGCAACTCTATTCCGATGTTGCCATAGCTATTTCTGCCGCTATTTTTGCCTCCATGCTGGTGGCGGTGACAGTGCTGCCGACCGCCGCGGCCCGGCTTTCACTCGGGCGCAGCGGCACGGGCAGTCGCCTCGAAGTGCGCGGGCTAAGCTCATCCAGGGCTCCTGACCTATCCAGAGCTCCAGACTTGTCCAGGCAAGCTGAGCAATCTAATGAGCCTGTTGACGTTGCCCAGGCTGGCTCCGGTGCCGGATTGCGCGCCCGCACCCTGACAGCGGTGGCCTGGATTTTGGCGACCAATACGCGGCGTGTGGGCTGTATCGCCATCGTGGTTGTGAGCAGCCTGCTGGCAGTGATAACGCTCACGCCTGCGGCGGAATATCTGCCGGAGGGAGAAGAACCGAAGGTGTTTGCTCTGATGAGCGCGCCATCGGGGTACAACCTGGCCGCGATGGCAGAAATAGCAGACGAGGTGCGCGCGCGCCTGCTGCCGCACGTGGAGGCAGATCCTGGCCTCTTTAGCCGTAGAGAGGCGAGCATACCTGCCTTGCGGTATATGAACATGCGTGTGGCATCAGACCAGATCCGGGTGATTGCTGAACCGGTCAACACAGCTGAGGTGGACGCTCTCATGGACGCCCTCACGCTCGTGTTCGAGGGCTATCCCGGTATGCGTGCCTTTGCGGCTCGTGGTTCGATTATTACCAGTAATGACGGCGGTACCCGCAGCGTGAACCTGGATATCTCCGGCTCTGAGCTCACCGATATTTACGCGGTAGCGCTGGCGGCTTACCGGCAGTCGGATGAGGCTTTCGACAACCCGCGTATTCAGAGTCGCCCGTCATCACTGACCTTGGCTCAGCCATTGGTCGAGGTGCACCCGAATTGGGAACGGGCCGCAGAGTTGGGTTTGGATGCTTCCGCCATTGGCTTTACCGTTGCTGCGCTAAGCGATGGCAGCTACATCGATGAATTTTTTCTCGCCGATGATAAAGTGGACATCTATCTTTACAGCAGTGCCGGGCAGTCGGGGTCACTGGACGCGTTGCCGCACCTGCCGGTTTACACCCCGGTGGGTACCGTGGTGCCATTGGGGTCATTGGCAACGATCACGGAAACCGTAGACACCGCGCAGGTGCGCAGGGTCAATGGGCGCCGCACGGTCACTTTGAATATCATTCCGCCACGCACAGTGCCGCTGGAAACGGGTGTGGCGATCGTCAGGCAAGACGTGGTGGGCACACTGTTGGCTTCTGGCAAGGTGCCGGCGGGGGTGACACTCGCCATTTCCGGTGCGGCGGATCAGCTGGATGCTACCCGTGCTTCACTACTGGGTAACTACTTGGTCGCGCTGGTTATTGTCTATTTGCTGCTGGTGGCGATTTTCAGTCATTGGGGTTACCCGCTGCTCATCATGACGTCGATTCCCCTGGGTATTGCCGCCGGCATGGTGGGTCTTCGGTTGCTGAACGTGGTGGGCGGCTGGTTACCGCTGTTTGGTCTCGCGCAAATCGTGCAGCCGTTCGATATGATTTCCATGCTCGGTTTCCTGATTTTGATGGGTACGGTAGTGAACAATCCCATTCTTATTGTCGACCGCGCTGTCAGCAATGTGTCTGTGTTGGGTATGGAGGCGGTGGCGGCGGTGCAGGAGGCCGTTGAGACGCGCCTGAGGCCCATTGCCATGTCTACCATAACGACCCTCAGTGGCCTGGCACCGTTGGTATTGTTGCCGGGTGCGGGCACGGAGCTGTATCGCGGTGTGGGTGTGATCGTGATGTTTGGCATTTTAGGCGCAGCGGCGGTGACGCTAACTATGTTGCCCGCTCTCACGGTTATGGTGTTGCAGCGGCAACAGAGAAGGGCCGCCGTTTGAGTTTGCTCGGAGGCATGCCAGCGCTTATCGGTGTTAATGGGTGCTGGGCAAATACGGCGCAAGCGACAATGTGGCGGTGAAGCCTTGCGTGTCTGGTGGTAAACTGGGAGAAATTCATCCTAAAGAGAGTCCAGGACTATGAGTGCAGACGACGCGGAAAATCATCAACAGTGCATGGAGCGCTTTGTCGCTCTGGCGAACACCATGAAAGACGAAGGCATGTCGACCCGTGTTGTGTCGGCGGCACTGATGACGGCTTCAGGTGTGTACGCTACCTATACGGTTGCCGGTAACAGTGGCGGCCTGCACCCTTCTGGTGTGGAGAAAGTGGCTGCGGCTTACAAAGAGAATCTGGAAAATATCCAACGCCTTAAGCAAGCTGAGTCTGCGGCAGGGCAGTCGAACGCCTGAGCTTACAGGGCCTGTTGTACAGGCCCGTTTTTTGTGCCGCTTCAAAGATCTGCGCGGATTTCTCGAATCTGCTCCATGAAATAGCCTGGAGCCAGCATCGGCTTCAGCTCCTCAGCGGTGACGGGACGGCTGAACAAGTAACCCTGAATCACGTTGGCGCCGTGGGCAGTGAGGAATTTGAATTGCTCGCTGGTCTCTACGCCCTCGGCCACCAAGTCGAGGTTCATCGACTGCCCCATGGCAATGATCGCGCGCACCAAGCTGGCATCGTTCTCGCTCTTGTCAAAGTCGATAACGAAGCTTCGATCTATTTTGAGTTCATCCAGCGGGAAGCGGCTGAGGTAGCTTAGCGACGAGTAGCCTGTGCCGAAATCATCGATTGACAGACGCAGGCCCATGGCCTTTAGTTCGCGCAACGAACGCACCGTGGTCTCACTGTCCTCAACCAGAATACTCTCTGTGAGTTCGAGCTCAAGGGAGGAGGCGGGTAAACCACTGGTTTGGAGGATTTCACGCACCGTGGGGCAGAAGTTACGGGTGAACTGCAGAGCGGAGACATTGACGGCAATTTTAGGGAGCGTGAAACCCTGTTGACGCAGGTCGACTAACTCACGGCAGGCTTGTCGTATACCCCATGTGCCCATCTCGCCAATCAGGCCAATTTCCTCTGCAACAGACACGAAGCGGAAAGGGGGAATCATACCCTGTTCAGGGTGCTGCCAGCGAATCAACGCCTCGACGCCGATTACCGTGCCGGTGCGTGTGTCCACCTGGGGCTGGTAGTGGAACAGTAACTCATTGCGTTCCAGCGCTTTGCGCAGGTCCGTCTCCAGGCTCAGCCGCTCAACTCCGGCTGCGTCCATGTCGTGCCTGTAGAACAAGAAGGTGTTCTTGCCCTGAGCTTTGGCGTGGAACATTGCGGTATCGGCGGCCTTCAGCAAGCCTTCGAGGTCGTCGGCGTCATCCGGAGACATGGCGATGCCAATTGATGGCGTAATGACCAGCTCGTGGCCGCTGATTTCCACGGGCTGCAGCATGGCACTCAGTACTCGTTGAGCAACTTTGCGCACGGCTTCTTTGTCTGCGACTTCATTTAATACGACGGTGAACTCGTCTCCGCCCAGGCGTGAAACGTCAATGCGCGAATCGGTGTCGATGAAATGCGCGACAACATCACTATCTCGTACGCAGGTCGTTAGCCGTTTTGCCACTTCCTGCAAAAGCGCATCCCCGGCGCTGTGGCCGAGCGAATCGTTCACCCGCTTGAAGTTGTCCAAGTCGAGAAATAACAGTGCCAGTTTTTCATCTTTGCGTTTACTCAAACGCAGTAACAAGTCGAGCTGCTCAGTGAACAGGCGCCGGTTGGGAAGCGAGGTGAGGCTATCGAAGTAAGCCAATTTACGCAGTCGATCCTTTGACTCTGTGATCTGCTTAACGGCTTTGCTGAGTTCCTGGTTCCGTTGCGACAGCTGTGCAGTGCGTTCCTCCACCTTCATGCTCAACAGCTGGTGGTCTACACCAATTTGCGTTTTGTAATTGTGTAGCCCGCCAATGATAGCGTTAAGAACATTGGCAATTTCTTTCACTTCGCCCTCACCGTCTATGGCCAGGGGCTCTCCCACGTTGCCGGCGCTAATATCGTCTGCCATACGCGCCATGCGGGCCAGCGGGCCCGTGAGTTTGCGGGTATAGCGGGTGACAATTAAGCTGCCAATGAGCAACAGGACCAGCGTAATACCGGCAATGATACCCAAGGTCGGCAACAGCAGAACCAGAAGCATGCTGCGGCTAATGCCGATGTGCACGAAACCCGTGATAAACTGGCTGCCTATCGGCTGTGCAAGAGACTCGCCAAAGTCCTGGCGAGTGAGATCTTCGCGCAGCGGGTTCAGGCGTGACAGGATGGGGATCGAGACGTTTAACACCTGTTCTCCCCCTGTGATAGCGGCGACCAGATGTGAGGCCTCCGGGGCGGGTAGGCCAAGCTGAGGTGTTAGGCCGACATCCGTGTTACTGGCGCCGCCACGCAGCACCTTGAGCACCGGCAGGGTGCCTTCAATCTCCTCGTTAGGGGACTGCTCAGCCACTTCAATGCCATCAACGGTATCGATACGGACATAGCTGATTGCCGGGGACAAGGTTTGCAGGCGGCCGAGAAATTCGTGCAGTGTGCGTCTTTCACGGAGTTGTAGATCGGCGGCAAGCGCAGTTTCGCGGGTGATCTCGGTGGTTAACGTGCTGACCAGGCCGTCACGCAGCAAGAAATACTCACGAATGCCCACGGCAGTCAAAATCAGCAGTGCCATCACTGTGGAGGTGCTCACCACCATAAGGTTAATTCTGCCGGCGACAGTCACTGGGTTGCCCTTGTATCGTGAGCCTTGCTGGCTTCTGGTGAGGTGTAGGCCTCAGATAGAGGCACTGGCAGCCCCTGCGCATTTATGACGCAAGCATGGCGTCTGTCTAATAGGCGGGGTTCGGGCACGCCACAGGAGTGGGCTATGATTTCCACTTCGTGCATCAGGTTGGTGGCGTAGCTTGCTACCCGCACGGCCTTGTCGCGGGGGTCGAGGCCACGCTGCAGGTCGGGGTCGTGTGTAGTGATACCAGTGGGGCAGGTGTTCTTGTTGCACTGCAAAGCCTGTATACAACCCAGTGCGAACATGAAGCCGCGGGCCGAATTGACGCAGTCTGCACCGGTGCACAGGGCGGCCGCAACGCCCGCCGGGTTGACCATTTTGCCTGAACAGACCACCCGTATGCGTTGACGCAGGCCATATTCGAGCAGCTTGTCGACCACCAATGGCAAACTGCTGCGCAGTGGCAAACCCATCAGATCCATCAGGCTTTGCGGTGCGGCACCAGTGCCGCCATCAGCGCTGTCCAAGGTGATGAAGTCGGGTGCGTGATCGAGCCCCAATGCGTTGATACGTTGGCAGAACTCATCTAGCCAGCTGCTCTCGCCGAGTGCAAACTTGATGCCGGTAGGTTTGCCTGTGACATCGCGTACGTGGCGGATCATGCCCAGCAGGTCGTTAATGCAGCGGATTTCTGGGTGCCGGTTTGGGCTGATGGAGTCATGGCCTTCGGGGATACCGCGTGTGCTCGCAATGATGCGGGTGACTTTGGCAGCAGGCAAGATGCCCCCTTTACCCGGCTTGGCCCCCTGTGAAAGCTTGATTTCGAACATACGTACCTGTTCGTGTGCGGCAATCTCCCGCAGCTTTTCGTCGCTCAGCTGCCCCTCGCTATCGCGGACACCGTATTTCGCTGTGCCTATCTGGAAAACGATGTCGCAGCCCCCTTCATAATGAAAGGGTGAGATACCACCTTCGCCGGTATTTAACCATAGCCCGGCCTTCGCCGCACCGTGAGACAGTGCGCGCACCGCAGGCCCCGAAATGGCGCCATAGCTCATGGCTGAAATATTGAAGAAGGAATAGGTGCTGTGTGGGTGGCGTGCATAACCTTCGCCGAACACAATGGCTGTGCGCGCTGGCACCTCTTCATCCAATGGGGGAATTAACGCGTTGAGAAACAGGAAGTCGCCGGGTTGATTCAACGGCAAGGTGGAGCCAAAGGCCACCGTAGAGTCGAGGTTCTTGGCTGCGCGGTAGACCCAGGAACGCTGCGCACGGTTGAATGGCAACTCTTCCCGATCCTGGGAAAAGAAGTACTGTCGGAAGAACTCACCGAGATACTCAAAAAGGTAGCGGAACCGCCCCAGTACCGGGTAATTGCGGCGAATGGTATGAGTGGTCTGGCGAATATCCACCACGTACATCCAGCACACAGCAATCACCAGCGCCATTAAGCCAAGCGCGAAAAGAAAAGCGAACGCGTCCAGAAAAGCGGTGGTGAAGTGTTTCAGGATTTCCATGCAGGGCCCTTCTGCCAATCTGCCTCAAAGGTACGTTATTTACCTATTGGGGAGCAATGGGGTTTGTCTGCTTGAGCGATAAAGCGGGCGCGCAGTGCCGCTGCCGCGCGCTGAGCCTCTCGCAAGGGAGGCACCGCCGCCGGCATCTCGCCGCGTTGCTCGAGGGTGGCAAGGTTAACGAGGCAGCCTGATGCAAGCAGCTGATCAATGCCTGCCTGCAGGCGGTTGGGTTTGCGCGGAGTCAGCCCGAGTACACCAACCGCCGCACCGCTGCTTAGAGCTTCATAAACCATGGAAGCACTGTCCGCCGTCACCCAGGTGATACCGCATTGGGCATACTTGCCGGGTAGCCAGTGGGGTTGCGTGTCGATGGCAGTGTGCACACTAAACGTTGTATCTGACTTGCTGCGAAGTGCGTCCACGCAGCTTTCCGGAGTGCGGCGCGATGTTGCCACTACCCAGCTGACCGACGGCAGGGCGCAACGCAAACGCTCGATTTGGCGCAATAAATCCTCGGTGTCCCAGCGGTAGTGACGGGAAGGTCCGCCGATCAGTAGCAATCCGGCCTCGCGTGTACCGCGCGAACTTGGTACGAGCGGATTCAGCGGGCCTCGGGTCACTATCTGTTTTCGTGACATGGGCAAACCATCGTGCTCAGGCATGATGCACACGTCAAACAGGGGGCGCAGCAGCCCCGGATTCATCAGTGCAACAGCCCAGCCACCGCGTCGCCAATGAGCGCGCAAGCCGGGCCAGTGCGTGCGCCGCCCGCATACCAAAATCAGGTCCGGGTCAGGCAAATCCCGGCTGGATTGGTAATAATGAAGCCAGAACACGGACAGGTCCTGCTGCGTCTGAAGAGCTTCTACCAAGCCCTCGAGTTGTCGGCGGTGGCCCTCTTGGCCGTCTTCGAAGCACCACACTACGCGCAGCCAATGTCCTGAATTGCGAGCAGGGGAGCGCAGCATTGTCTGTTTTATTTTGCTGAACATGGCGTGGTCCTGCTCCCGCGGCTTGCTCCGACACTCCGGAGATAAGAGTAGCGTCCCCTCGGGGTGTTGTGGACGTTTAAAAGTAGAAAATTCGGAAAAAATCCCGTTTTTGCCCCCTAGCGCAGTTGATTTCCCCAATGGCGGCAGCGCAGTGCATTGAATTCATCCTTGATGCCCTGCCTTTGCCGTTTCCAGCGATCCATTTGGCTGGCTGAGCCGCCTTTCTTGCGTTGCGCATCTAGCCTCTCTATTTTCTGTTGCAAGCTGCGGCACTGCTGCAAGTCGCCATTCGGTTCCTGGCCCATGGCCAAAAATGGGGGCAGTGTGCATAGGGCAGCGATGGCTATGGCCACGAGTTTCTGCTGCAGAGTGCCTCGCAAGGCAGTGTTGTGCGCGTATCGGGTTTGCTGGAACATGGTGTGAGCCTCCTGGATGTCATGTTGCTAGGGTTTAGACGCAATGTGGTCGCCCTCAGAGTGCGGGTTACCCAGCGTGTATTGAGTGTAGGCTGGTCGGAATGACCGAGGCGCGGTTTGGCCGGGTTTGGCTGAACAGCAGGACCATGCGTCGCATCGTCGTTTCGCTACACCTTGTGCGCTGGCGCAATACACACGACCTGATATAGTTCGCGTTTGCGCAAAGTGCTTTGCGGTACATCAGTATTTAAGAGTAGCTCATCATGCAAGCAGTGATTTCCAGAGCGTTTGAAAACCGAATACGGCCGGTGCAGGCACTGGTGTCGGTGCGTCGACTGATTGCTAACCCGGACGCAACGGAAGAAGTGTTTCGTATCATTCAGGCTCTCAAAGGAAATAGCCTCACCCAGGCGGTCCAGCGCCTGCGGGAGCATGCCATGGGGCGCATTCTGCTGGAGTCCAAGCCCCGCATTTTGCCCGTCCTGTGCAACCGCTCCTGGCTGCGAGATCTTCCCGAGGGCACGGTGGGGCGGGCGTATTTGGCGCTTATGGAGCAACAGAACATTTCGGCGGAGGGTTTGGTCGCTGCCAGCGCTTCAGATGCACGCCACGCGGGATTGACGGAAGATGAGCAGTGGCTCGCCGATCGGCTGCGTGATATTCACGATCTTCAACACGTTCTGACAGGCTATGGCCCAGACCCGCTGGGTGAGCTCTGCCTGTTGTCTTTTATGACTACGCAAACCTACAACCGCGGAATCTCTTTTATCGTATTTATGGCGTGCCGTAGCGCTCGCAATCGATTTCCTGGCGTTGAGGTAGGTGCCTGTGTTGAGGAGGGTGCCGCCCTGGCCCGCGCTTCGTTGTGGCTGCCCGCGCAGCGCTTAGAGGACCTGCTCGCTGAGCCCTTGATCGACGTGCGAGTGCGCTTGGGTATGCCCCAGCCGTTGCGCTATTTGGCAACAGTAGCAGCTCAGGCGTGATTGTGATCTTGCAGTGTGTTGGGTGTTTGGCGTCGCATCGTGGCGTGCGCGTGACTGTTACTCAGTGGTGAATACCGAGCAATACTCGTCTACCTGAAACATTCGCGTGTGCGCGCGGTTCAGGAAATGCGCTTCGTCATCCGCGATTTTTTGTGCAATAACGGGGTCCGCGCACAGTAGCATGGCCGCATCGTAGGCTGCTTTGTCCGCGAACCACAGTTCGGTGATGACGTCATAGTCCGGTTCCGCTGCGGAGGCATTGATAAAGGCACCTTCCGCGCGCAGAAAGTTCCGGCGATAGCCACAAACTTGCGGCAGCAAACTGCAAATGAGCGGTGCGTGTTGTGTCTCGTAGTAGTCTATGAAATCCGCTCGGGACAGGCCTTCTTTGCATTTTAGTAGTGCTATCGATTTGAACATTGACCATACTCCAATGAGTGATGCGTCGAATACGCTGGCGTGAGCGCCAAGCATGCGAAAGTGTGTTGCGAGCTTACAACAACCCTGGATATTGTGCTCGCCAAGTGGGGGCACTCCGCGGCTTTTCCTCTATCTGTTGTGGTTTGCGAAGGCGGTTTAACTTGACCCACAGGTCACCGTCTCATTAAGATTTACCGCAGTATAAAAATCATCGCTGGCAGAGGAAGGCACCGTGCATACTCGTTTTGAGACACTTGGCGCATGAAGAGTGCGCAGTATTGGCCATGGCTGCAACTGGTGGTCGCTTTTCTTATTCAGGCGACCGGTACCGGCGCCCTGAGCTACTCCTACAGCGTTATCGCCGTTCCTCTCGCCGAAACCTACGACGCCAGCCGCATGGCATTGATGCTCGGCCTAACCTGCATGACGCTGGGGGCAGGGGCCGTCTCGCCGATGGCGGGGATTGCTATCGATCGGCTATCACTGCGCGTCATCATGATATTTGCCATTTTAATGACCTCGCTAGGCTTTATCGCCCTGTCGTTTACCACAGCGATGTGGCAAGTACCGACAATTTATGGGCTGGTGTTTTGCTTTGGCTATGTGTTGCTGGGCCCTCTTTCCGCCTCAACGTTATTGGCGCGCTGGTTCACCCGCAACCGTGGCTTGGCCTTGGGCATTGCGGGCGCCGGCACCTCGTTTGGTGGGTTTCTATTTCCGCCGCTGATTCAATGGCTGACCGATATGATGGGCTGGCGCGTCGCGCTGCAGATATTCGCCGGGGTGATCGCGTTGATTGCTATTCCTGTGGCTCTGCTGGCCGTGGACCGGCCGGCGAGCAAAGGTTATACCCCGCCTGCCGATGGCGCGTCGGGCCATGAGGCGCAAGCCGGTACGCGCTTCAGCTCTACCGATGCCATTGTGCGGCATCGCAGTTTCTGGTTGATTGCTGTTTCGGTAGGCTTCCTGTTTGCGGCCTTTACCGCAACGGTAGGCAGCCTTATGCCGTTTATTCTGGATAATGGCGCTAGCCGCGAGCAAGGCGCGATGTTGATTGCGAACCTGGCCCTTGCCGCCGTTCCGGGTACATTGTTATTTGGCTGGCTGGCAGACCGCTTTGATGTGCGCCTGGCGCTGGCTGCAGTGATGGGTTTGGCCGCTCTGGGATTGACGCTGTTCTGGGGCGAGCCGAACATGCAGCGAATGCTGGCAGGCTGCCTTATTTTGGGTTTGGGTGGCGGTGGCATGCTGCCGGTGTGGAGTTCGCTGCTGGCCCAGGTTTACGGGGTACTGAATTACGGCCGGGTGATGGGCCTCATGGCGCCCGTGCTGTTGCCGTTTAATCTGCTGACACCGTTGTTGGCCGGCTGGATACGGGATGTCAGCGGGTCCTATCATGTGGCGTTTGTTGGGTTCGTGGTGATGTTGTTGCTGGCGATCGCGATGCTGCCCTTGATTGAGCGCAGTGGTGCAGGAGCAGCGCCTGCCAAGGGCACATCAGTTACGGGTTAAAGGCTACCTTAATTGCGCCCTGCTTGCGGTCTGCGGCAATGGCGAAAGCTTCCGCTGCCGCTTCCAGCGGTAGGCGATGCGTAATCAGCGTGGGCGCTAGCAGTGGATTGCGAGCGAGGCTGGCAGCCGCTATTTCCACGTCGCGCGCCAGGCCCTGCCGAGCCTGCGCCATGGAAGCCACCGTTCGGAGCTCTTTCATCGACATCTGCATGGCCGGCAGGGTGAGCCCACCCCAGTAAGTAGCCAGCATGAGAATGGTTGCGCCCGGGCGGCACAGGTCGGCTGCCTGTGCCATGGATTCGTTAGTGCCTGCACAGTCAATCACCAGATCGTAGTCATCTGCCGCGCCATCCAGCTGTGCGCCGAGAATTTCCCCGGCGCGCTGCTGTGCGGCATGGCGTGCAAAAAGATGAACGTGGCCGGTTACCTGACGGGCGATCGCGACAGCGCACTGACCGATGGTGCCGCCGCCAATAATGGCGACTTTGTCGGTGTGACGTATTCCCGCCAGGGCAATACCACGTACGGCCACAGACAGAGGTTCTACCAGGCAGGCATCCTCTACGCGGAT
Organism: Haliea sp.; assembly: GCA_030730585.1. Lineage (GTDB taxonomy): Bacteria > Pseudomonadota > Gammaproteobacteria > Pseudomonadales > Halieaceae > Haliea. The sequence goes on along the minus strand of JANQUV010000036.1, from coordinate 11,993 downwards.
GCCACCGGGCAGTGGCACCAGGCAATGTTCAGGCACAATGATTTCTTCTGCCATGCCGCCGTCGCGGCCAACGCCGAGTATTGCCATGCTGCCGCGTACGCACAGATTGTAATCCCCACGTACGCAGCGTTCACAATGGCCGCAGTAAACGGTGGGTTCGATAGCGACCCAGCTGCCGTCTGGCGTGATCCCCGACATTTCGTGGCCAAGGGTAAACGGGATGGGAAAGCCGCCCTGCCAAAAATGCAGATCGCTGCCGCAGATGCCCGCTGCAGCGATTTTTACCCGGACGCCTTCGCCGCTGGGCCGCGGCACATCGTGTACCTGTACTTCATGGTTGTGGCAGCGCACGGCTTTCATCGAACTGGTTGCAACGAGCGTACTCATGCCGTGCCTTCTTTGGCAAATGCAGCCGTGTCGATGGGGGCCCCTGCATTGATCAAGTCGACGACTGTTTGAGCGCCGCGAATCGCGCCCTCAATATAGCCAACGCCGGTACAGTCGCCTGCTTCGTAGACATCAAAGCCGCTGCCGCGCAGCAACTCGGCCAGGCTGGAGTCGCCGGTGGCTCCTTTGGCGACAATCACTTGTTGCGCCTGAACACGCTGCGCATCGCCTGCGGCGTCCTGGAAGCTCACAGCGTCAGCCTCGATTTTAATATCCCGTGCCGAAGCCTGCAGTGCAACGCCGTGTTCGCGTAGCTCCGCCAGCAGGCGCATGCGGCGCACAATCGGCAACCCGGCACCAAAGCGGGGTGTTTCATCAACCACCGTCACGGTGCGGCCACGTTCGGCAAGAAATTCGGCGAGTTCCACGCCCACCAGTTCACCACCGATGATCACAATATGCTTGCCCAGGGGCATCCAGGCGTGGGTGACTTTGCGCACCAGGTTGAGGTTGGCGCTAATACCGGTGGCTGCGCCAATCCGGGTGGCGATGCGGGTGAAGGCATTGGTTCTTGCCGCGAGCCTGGGTGAACTCTCCCCAAGAATAAGTTTACGCATGTCATCGCCACTGAATACGTGGTGTTGATCGTTACCGGGAATGTCTGGCATGTCGCGCCGTGCACCGGTGGCAACAATCACCACGTCAGCATCCAGTTCCCTGAGAAGTTCAGGGGTCGCTGCGGTATTCAGACGCACGTCGATACGACCATTGGCTACCTCACGGCGCAACCAGCCAAGCAGTTGCTGGTTGGGTTGATACGCCAGGGAGGCAAATTGCAGCGTGCCGCCGAGGCGCGGCGCACGCTCCACAAGGGTGACCCTGTGCTGGTCACGGGCCAGCAGTCGCGCCGCCTCCATGCCTGCCGGGCCACCGCCAACAATCACAACATGTTTGGGTGCCGCAGAGCGCGGGCGCGCGATACGCAGGTGCTCGACGCCTACTTCGGCATTGACTGCACAGCGTGTTGCGTCGCCGGTATAGATCGCGCTGGCGCAGGTGATGCAGTACACGCAAGGGCGGATATCCTGCACCTGGCCCGCGGCCAGTTTGTTCGGTAGCTCGGGATCTGCCAGCAGCTTGCG
>JANQUV010000036.1:9138-10364 GCA_030730585.1 Haliea sp. | reverse complement strand
TAGGCGATGAGTTTGTCACCAGCGCTGCCATCGCTTTCAGCGAAGTTGACGCCCATGGCGGTGACGATCATCCGATTCTTCAGTTCAAGTGGCCCAATTTTACCGGGTGATAACAGTGTGCGGTGCTGCGCGGCGCTCATAAGCGATTCTCCGTGTTGCGCTGGTTTTCAGGCGGCTGTGCCGGCCCGCTGCCAGAGCAAAATGGGTGTGTAGCCCTGCTCATTTGCGTCGGCGGTCAGAGTTAGTTGATCGTGTTCGACACCGTCGTTGAATGTGTCAGCGGGGCTAGAGTGTAGATTGTAGCGTCTTGGAAACGTTTCCCCTGCCCAACTGAGCACCGAGGCCCCTTGCACATTATGCGTCACCTGCCGCGCCTGTTCATCGACGTGATAGTGGCCAAAATAGCTGGAATAACAGGCGTAAGAAAGGGCGAGATCGGGAGGTACACCGGCGGGCAGAGTGTCGTTGGCAGGTGGTTGAGCGCCAGGCTGCATCAAGTGCACAGAGAGCTGGCCGCCAGGCCCATAAAACAGAAGCCCTCGCGGTGACGGGCCCATGGGATGCAGTATGGCGCTGTCTGCGGTGCGCAAGGTGTAAGACACCAATTCCCAGCAGCCTGTGAGCCTTTCCCTGTCGTTCATAGTTGCTCTGTAGTCGTCGATATGCAAACAAATGAGGCGCGTAGCATACGCCATGTGTCGATCAGGGCTTCAGCTCGGCCTCCGCACCGACTCTCAAGGCGCTTCAGGTACCATTTATTTGTACCGTGCTGCTCTGCGTTTGGCATGGCTGCCGTTTGATGTGGCGCAGCGGTGAGCTAGCGGGATAGAGTCGGAATATTAATAACGATAATTTTAATTCTAGGAGAACGGCACTATGCGTCACTTGTCAACACCGTCTCTGCTGGCTTCATCGATTGCGATGGTAGTTAGCGCCACCGCTTCAGCCCAAAGCAATGCGCGCAACGTCGCGCTTGAAGAAATCATCGTCACCGCCCAAAAGCGTGAGCAAAACCTGCAGAACGTGCCTATTGCCGTAACGGCGCTGAATGCTGAAACGCTGAACATGTTTCGCGTTACCAATACGGAGGACCTGAGTAACTTGGCGCCTAACCTGAACATTCAGAATCAGGGCCGTGGTACGGTGCCCCAGATCAATATTCGCGGTGTGGCATCCGGGGTCTCGGCCGCTGAAGTGGATCCCAAGATTGCCACCTATCTTGATGG
>JANQUV010000036.1:0-9038 GCA_030730585.1 Haliea sp. | reverse complement strand
GTTGGGCGCACTGTTGCAAGGTGACGTAGGTGGAATTCTCGCCAACCCTCCCGGCCCCAATGACTCGTTTTTCTCACTCTTAACCGCGCGTGCATTGAGCCAGGAACAGTTCAGCGAAGAGCTTCAGTTAACGTGGACGACCGATCAGTACACGCTTGTGGGCGGTTTGTTTTACTTTCGTGAAGAGGCTGAGGCGCGCAACGTGCTGGGGGTATTCCAGCCTGTAGCCAATGGGGTAGCCATTCCCACGCCGTTCGATGCAATCTTCGGCAGTGGCGTAAATTCGACCGATACCGATAACAGCTCTATCGCGGTGTTTGCCGAAGGTACGTTCCATGCCACCGATAAGCTAGATATTACGGTGGGTTTGCGTCGCACTGAAGATGATCGGGAAATCAACCTGCTCGACATCAGTGCAACGTCTGGCGGCGGCAGCTTGGGTGAAGGGCTGTACAAGCTGAGTTACGGCGAAACCAACTACAACGTTGTGTTGAACTACAACTGGGCGGATGACGTGATGACCTACGCCAAGGTCAGCACCGGCTTCGTCGCGGGGGGTATTCTGAACGGTATTTCGTATGAGCCTGAGTCGATCACCAACTATGAGCTCGGCCTGAAGTCGCAGTTTTTGGATAACCGGCTGCGCCTGAACGCGGCGGCGTTCTATATGGACTATGAAGACCTGCAAGTGCAGTTGTTTCAAAACGGTGTGCAGAGCTTTGAGAACGCAGGCCAAGTGGAAATCACCGGCCTCGAAATTGAGATGGACGCGATTCTGGGTGACGGCTTAACCCTGAGCACAACTCTGGGGACCTATGATTACGAATACAAGGAATACATCCGCGGCGGCGTTAACGTAGCTGACCAGGTGCGCCCAATCCGCGCGCCTGACCTCAATGCCAGAATCTCTCTGCAGTATGATTTTGGCCAGCAGGTGTTGGGTGGTGCGCCGTTTATGCGTCTGGATAGCCGCTATTTGTCAGATGGAGAGAACACCGCATTTGCCAGTGGTTTCCCCGAAGCAGACCGCCTGTCTCAGCGCGATGCCTATTGGTTGCTGAATGCACGCGCCGGGATCATGCAGATTCCTATGGGCTCAGCGGTGAGCAGCGTGTCATTATGGGTCAAGAACCTGCTCGATGAGGACGAGATCAACGTGTTCGGTAACGAGGTGATCAACATGACTGCGCAGTACAGCGTGCCGCGCAGCTATGGTATCGACTTTAACGTTACCTTCTGAACCTTGTAAGTTGGTTGCCGGGCAAGCGCGTGTGAACGGCTTGCCCCTTTTTTTTGGGGTTTTTTATGCAAACTCTGCACAACAGGCTTAGCGGTAAGGCCTTGATGGTCATTGGAGCCGGCAGCGGAATTGGCGCGGCAACAGCTCGGCAGCTTGCGGCTGAGGGCGCCCGAGTGTGCGTAGCCGACATCAATCTTGCAGCGGCGCAGTCGGTTGCAGAATCGATTGCAGCAGCTGGCGGTGAAGCTTTTGCCGAGTTTATTGATATTGCCGAAGAGGCTGCGGTGAATGCTGCAGTGGCGGCAGCGGTGGAAACACTGGGTGGCTTGGATGGCGCGCATATCAATGCTGCGGACTTGCGGGTCATCTTTGAAGACACAGATCTACTGGCGGAAGACGTCGCCGTATTTGATCGCACGTTGCAGGTGAACGTGCGAGGTCATTTTTTGTGTACCCGGGCTGTTTTGCCGGCACTGCTGCAGCGCGGCGCCGGGTCGATTGTGTATACCAGTTCCGGTGCAGCGGATGCAGGGGACAGCTCTCGGCCTGCCTATGCTGTGGCGAAGAGTGGGCTGAATGCCCTGATGCGCCATGTCGCCTCCCGCTGGGGCCGGGAGGGGATTACCGCGAACTGCGTGGCGCCCGGGTTTGTTTACACGCCCGAAATGGAGGCCGGAGGCCAGGTGCCGCAGTCAATGCTAGACGGCTTTCTTGGCTCCATGCCTGCAACGCGCTTGGGCAAGGTGGAGGATATTGCGGGCGTTGTGGCGCACCTTTTGTCGGATCAGGGGCGCTGGATTAATGGGCAGGTCTACAATGTCAACGGCGGGGCATTGATGCGTTAGGCCTCTTTGGCGGGATGCCCACTAGCATCAGCCGACATGCCTGCACGGTCCTCCGCATTCGCAGTTTCACGCTTCAATGCGCGCTCACTGATGGCAAACACGCGCAGAGCAGCATGGGGAATCCGGGTTGCGATATCGGCTTGAAACGCGGGCTGCCCGCTGCCACCGATGACTTGTTCATTGTGAATGACTAGATCGGCTTGTTGCGTCACGCGGGCGAGGCCTGTTCTTAGTACCTGAAGTTGGAGGCTAGCAGTGTGAGGGACAAATTGAGTGTCGTTTTTTAATGTGGGCGTGGCTGGTTACTGGCTTGTGCTTGCCCGACTATTCAAGCTGTCAAAAGCAACATGATGCAGGTTTTTCACACTGCTAGCGATAACAAGGATTCTGCGATGCAAGCACGTACGGTTCGACAATGGATGGGTTGGTTGCTGGGCAGCTATGCCCTGGCAAGTGCCATGGTGCACTCCGTGCACGCCGCGGGGCCCGATGCCGCTGCAATTATAGAGCACCGGCAGGAGTCATTGGCCTACGCGATTGGTTTGCAGGCTTACTTCTACGGCTATCCCGTCGTCGATTATCTGCGTGTTATGCGCGACCAGACTACACCGGGGCGCGACGCTAAAAATGTTTATGCGCCGCTGAACCAGATTGTCTTTCAGGAAGGCCTGGCAACGCCGGGTGGGCTCTACGCTGGCCGCGGGCCTAACAGTAGCACCTTGTACTTTACCGCGTGGCTTGACGTGTCCACCAAACCATTACACGTTGATGTGCCCGCTACCGATGGCCGCTATTACGTGCTTACCTGGGCCGATTTGTACTCGGAAGTTCAGCATACCGGGCGCAGAACAACCGGCACTGCAGCGCAACGCTTGCTGGTGGCCGGCCCAGACTGGCAGGGCAGCGTGCCGGAGGGTGTTCACCTGGTGAGGCTGGCGACACATCAGGGGTACCTTCTGGGGCGTATCTTGGTAGAAAGCGAGGAGGACCTGGCCACCGCCAGTGGGTTAATGCAGCGCATTGGCGTGAGCGGCGGCAGCGAAAAGGTTGATGTAACACGTTTGCCCGATGCCGCTGACCTCACGTCACTGGAGTTCTTTGAGCACCTGAATACGTTTTTGCGCAGTAATCCGCGCCTGCCGGAAGAGGCCCAGTTGATGGCGCAAATGAATCAGCTGGGCCTTGGGCCTGCGACGGACTTTAACGCAGAGCTTCTGCCACCCGGTTTGCGCCGGGGCCTGGAGCGCGCGGTGGCTGATGGCCACCGTATTCTCGCCGACTCGGCCCGCGCCGCACCCCTGCACATCGGCTGGAGCAAGTTGTCGAATGAAACCTACGGAAGCTACGGTTTCGACTACCTGCGCCGCGCCACCGTGGAGTACCACGGTTTTCTCGGGAACCAGCCTGACGAGACTGTCTATTTATCGGCGTTAACCGACAGCGCAGGCGCACCGCTGCACGGTAGCCAGCGCTACGAGCTGGTGTTTACAGCGGATGCATTGCCGCCTGCGGCCGCGTTCTGGGCGCTAAATGTGTACGACGCGCAGACCGTCGATCTTATTCCGAATGCGCTTGGCCGCTACGCGATTACCGATAGGATGCCGGATTTGAAGCGGCGCGAGGATGGCTCGGTCGTGGTGCGGCTGCAACAGAACCCCCCGAGCGACCCCGGCGTCAACTGGCTGCCTGTGAATGACGGCCCGCTGTTTGTCACGCTGCGTTTCTTCGAGCCTGAAGCTGCGGTGCTATCGGGTGCTTATACGCCGCCGCCAGTAGAAGTCTTGCCCTAATCACGTAAGTCATGCCTGAGAGGGCGTGCTCAGGTGTCGCCGAATAGCTTGTAAACAAGCTGCTGCGCGGTCCATGGCGCGGTGGAGTATTTGCCAGTGTCAATGCTCAGGTAGTTGCCGACGCGTTGTACGCCGTAATCACACCGCTTGTGCAAAGATGACACAGGATCCGAAAGCTCTCCTCGACCTGCTGCAAAAACCCATCCTCCCTCAATCCGCGCGTGCTCGATGCGGCTGCGGATCTTGCGCACCCAGGGGAGCAGTTCCTCCAAGTGGTTCAGAATATCCATGCTCAAGGCCGCTGGGTTGGGCATGTTCAGTGTGTGCGCTGCCGGCGGCTCCACGGCTGCGCTGTCGAGACGTAAGCCGTCTGGATACCACGATAGGTAGAAGTCGCGCCCATTGTAATTTTTGATATCTCCAAATGGGCCGGTGGCCACAATAGCGCAAGGCGTTTGCACCGGCTCACTGGTGCGTAGAAACAAGGATTGTCGGTAGCGGTTGGACCATACACCGGAAGGTTCTATGCCAACTGTCTGGTCTATGGCCATGCGCCCCTGCCACAGCGCGTTGATAACGTGGCTGAAGGATTCCGTGGTGCCTTGTGCGGTTTGGATACGCCATGGCCCTTGCGGATTGCCGGCAGTGGCAGGGATAGCGCCCAGCACACGTTCTTCGCAGCGCAGGGTGATTTTTGGGTTAGCATGTACCGCTGCGACGAAGCGGTTTGCAATCCAGTTGGTTTCCACCGAGCGTTCCGGCACATGGAACCCGGCGACAATGTGTTCTGAATCGCTGACTGCGCCCAACGCCTCGCTGGGTAGACGGCGGGCGCGCGCTTGGCTTACGTCAGCCAAATAGTGCGATGCGGCCGGATGATCACGCACTTTGTCGCTCACATTGTCTAAATAATGTGCCATGGCATCGACGGGCACCACCGAATTACGGTGGCACAAGTAGATGTCGTCTTGCTCTGATATTACCGCCTGCAGTGATGTTCCCAACAGGTCTTCAAGCAGTGGGCGGAACTGCAGGCTGCCCTCAAGCACATGCAAGGCAGAGCGCAGCGTGGGGTCGGCGCTGTAGATGTAGCCCAGGTGAATCTTGCCTTCGTTCCAGCGGCTGGCTCCGCAGAACGGTGCCTCGGCCTCATCGAACAGCGTGACGGACACACCACGACGCGCCAGATAAAGCGCTACCGAACAGCCCATAATTCCAGCGCCCAGCACGGCCACGCGTGCATGTGTGTTCATTTGGATTCCTCCGGATTTTGAAAGTAAGAGGAGGGGTCGTAAGGTTCGCTGGCCAGCACCAGCAGGGCGCTGTCCTGCTGAAGGTATGTTTGTTGGCCCCAGATGCCGGCGCCTATGCGCAATGCGGGTCCACGCGCATCAAGCACTACGTTGGCTTGTGCGCTACCGCACCTGAGCAATACGCCAATCTGACCGGACAAGCAGATCAATAGCTGCTGTCCTTGACGGTGGCCGTGGCCTCCACGTTGCGTGCCTGTGGGAACGTGAGTAACGGTAAACGAGCGTTGTGGTGCGAACGGCAGCTGAGTAAGGTCAATAGGTAGCAAGCTGCCGCGCGCGTCGCAGTATCTCGACAGCTCCAAGAGTTGCGCTCTGCCATCGAACCAACAGCGCTCTTTCGCGTTGGCCACAGTCATTGCATGGTGCTGTTTTCAGCGCGATTTTGGTTGAGGTAGTGCATCAGAGGCGTGGAAATATCCAGTTTCGCTGTGCTACGGAGATTCGAACTCCATAATTCTCTTAAGCAGGCGCAGAGCACCTCAAAGCGTTGTTCGGCAGTGAAGGCCCAACTGCGCGAAAGGCTACCAGGCATATAGTATTTGAAGCATAGGGTTTCGGGCACTCGCAAGAAGTTGCCCAACAAGCTCATGTGGAATATCCACGGCCAGTCGGTAGAAAACTCGCCTGCGCCATGCAACTTCAGGCCACCGATCCGTCGCACCATTGACAGCCGGAATAGGCCGCGATTGGGGACCCACCATTTAATCCCGCCGGCGAGAACCAGGTGCCCGCGAAGAGCTGGGTCGCGGATGCCTTCCAGTTCACTCAACTGCCAATGTTCTTCACTGCCATCGGTGTTCGTTAGATGCACATCAGAGAAGCTGACCACGGCATCGGGGTCGCTATCAAGCGCGCTCGTCAGGGCTTGCACATAGCTTGGCGCAATCAGGTCGTCGTGGAAGGCGAAGAAGGCATAGTCGCTATCTGCCAGAGCGAGTAAGGCGTTGCAGTTTCCCACGTACCCTTGCCGGCTAGCTTGTTGGACGACATGAAATCGCGGGTCCTTGGCCGCGTGCGCCTCACAAATTTCGCGTGTGCCGTCCTCACACACGTCTACTGAGATAATCACCCGGAAGTTTGTGTAGGTTTGCGCAGACAGCGAATCAAGAGTGGCCTGAATGAAGTCAGCTGCTTGCCAAGCCGGCAGCAGGGCGGTAACAGATGCTACCAGTGCCTGTGCGCCAAAAGGAGGTGTGGTCACATGTGTTCTCCGCAGTTAGTTGTATTCGCGGCCTGTGCTATTCGGGAAACGCGAATGGTATTGTACAGCTGTGGCTATCTCAATGTCCGAGTTTGCTCCCAGAATGCTGTGCCAGCAGGGTTGTTATTACGATATTGTTATCAGGCTTGATGGCATCTGGATACTGCGGGAACATGCTGTTGACGGTCCTAAAGGGTATGGACCGTTGTGAGTCAAAATGCTCCGGTTCGCCATTTCAAGGATATGCGCAGGCTGTTGCCACCAAATTATGGAGGTTAATCGATGGAGTTTTATTCGCGAAAATGGGTTAAACCCGAAAACCTCAACCCCTACGGCACCTTGTTTGGCGGGCAACTGCTGAGCTGGATTGACGAAGAGGCGGTTATTTATGCGATGTGTAAACTGGGGAAAAATCGCCACTTGGTGACCAAGTTCATGTCTGAAATCAACTTTGTGAGTTCTGCACGGCAAGGCGACATTCTCGAAATGGGTGTGGATATAACCGCCTGCGGCCGCTCCTCCATCACCCTGCGGGCAGAAGTGCGCAACAAAATCACCAAGCAGACCATTATTTCTATCGATCGCATTGTGTTCGTGAATCTCGATGCGCAGGGGCGCTCGGCGCCGCACGAGTATGTGTGGCAGGGGCAGGACGCAGGCTGACTAGAGTGGGTAGTGGAGCAGCCATTGCCACGTCTTGATCGACATATCAGTGCCCATACAGGCGTGCCCTGTAAAGCGGTCAAGCTGATGTTGGCTCAAGCCCGCATTACCGTTGATGGTGTTGTCGCTAGAGACGCTGGGCAGCTGATTGGTAAGTTCAGCCGCGTTGTGCTCGACGGCGCACCGACCCAAGCACACGTAGCGCGCTACCTGATGCTGAACAAGCCGCAAGGGGTGGTCTGTGCCACCAAGGATAATCGTCACCGCACGGTGATCGACTTGCTCAATCAGCCGTGGAAGGATCAGCTCCACATTGCCGGGCGCTTAGACTTCAATTCTACCGGCCTGGTCTTGCTCACTAACGATGGTGAGTGGTCTCGACAGCTGTCGGCGCCGGGAAGCGGGTGCCTCAAGCGCTACCGTGTGACCACAGAACACCCAATCACTGGTGATTGCATTGAGGCATTCGAGCGGGGCATGTTTTTTGAATACGAGGATATCACCACGCTTCCAGCGCAGCTGACCATCCTTGGCGATCGCGTTGCCGAAGTCGGCTTGACCGAGGGGCGTTACCATCAGATCAAACGCATGTTTGGGCGCTTTGGCAACAAGGTGCTCAGCATCCATCGTTTCGCCGTAGGTGGCTACGAGCTGGGTGATCTTGGTGTGGGTGAAGCAAAACAGTTATTTGGTGGTGTTTGATAAATTAACTTCTCGGTACCAAGGTATGTGGCTGTCTAGCTTTAAGCAACCGCCCTTGTAATCCCCCCGAAAGCCCGAAGCGGTTATTTGTAGGAACTTCTTTTAAAATGGTGCAAGGGAGTTTTCTATACGCAAGTCCAGATACAACGACAGGCAGAGATTCGCCAGGACGCCGTCGAGGGAATGCCAGTCAAGAGGGGCAGGCCGAGCTGCAACGCCATCTAAGCGCCGGGAGATGGCGATTGGCAGCTGCGCCTGACCATGGCCAGCAAGCGCTGGGGCCTTGGCCTGTGCTACCTGTATCTCCGTAATGCCCCCACGAGGAGGGCTTTGCAGAGCTTTCGATCAGGTCCGATTTTGGTTCAGACATCCAAGCACAGTGGCAGAGAGCATGAGTCACCTGCAAGTAGCACTCCGTTGACTTTGCATGCTGCTGACGCTGTATCCAGCGTACAGAATTGAGTTTCAAAGCCCGTTATCTCAATCGAGTTACTACAGCTGTTTTTAAGGTCTGTGGCACCTTCGTTCGGACCGTAACGTACGCTGCCGCCAGCACACTCATCAACGGGGATAGTCTCTATGATCGGTGTTAAGCCGGCTAGTGTGCGATCTGCCCCAACCCCACTAATGATTAGTCCACCCCCCAAAACCATTATGGAAAGAATTTTTTGCGCGCCCTCGTTGTTCCGCAGAGTTCTGACAGCAATCACAGCCAGCAGCAGGCCGAGCGCGATGAGTAGATATCCACTGAGCGCAGGGACTGGGTTTGCGGCCACAGGCGTGAAGTTGACGAATGCTGCTGGCGCCCCGGCTTGTGCGAGAGAAGACGCAACTAGCAAACTGGTAACGGCAGCTGAACGGATGAAGATAGATCGAAACAACATATTTTTTTTCTCTTGGATGTTTGCAGGATTGCCAGTGCGTTGGAGTGTAAGCCATAGTGACTTGAGGGCACCAGCGAAAATTGTGTCAGCTTTGGGTCGTATTGTCAGTGCTAGGAGGTGGTGGGTAGGCTGCAGTGCTGAGGATGGCAACTGTCTGTATGCAAGCTTTCCGAGCTGCCTGCTTGGTTTTGCCTGCGGCTGCAGGACCTTATGTTGGTGCCATTTGGGGTTGTTCTTTGCCCCAATTATTGGGCATAAAAGCCGCACTAAGACCGGGAGATCTGGCTAGTTTCGGTGTTATGTTGTGATAATCCTATTTATTGCGTAACGCATTGATTTTATTGATGTCTTGGTACCGGAGGCCGGACTCGAACCGGCACGCTTTTAAGGGCGGGGGATT
>JANQUV010000035.1:27303-36806 GCA_030730585.1 Haliea sp. | reverse complement strand
CAAATAACCCTAGACCACAACGACCGCTTCATAACCTTTAACTTCAGCACAAGAGATCTGACAAATACCGATTCCACACGGTATCAGCACAAGCTCGAAGGCTTCGATAGCGATTGGATGGATATCGGCAATAGAGGTTCCGCTACGTATACGAATCTCCCAGCGGGGAGCTATACGTTTCGAGCCCAGGCACTGAACTCGTCCGGCGTCTGGAACACAGATGGCATTGCCATGAATATGGTCGTGAAGCCAGCGCCGTGGTTAACGTGGTGGGCGTTTATCTTATATGCCCTCTTGTTTCTCGGTATTGTCTATCTCGGGCTGCGGTTGTTCCGAGAGAGAACCCTCAGGAAACAGGCCATGCAGCAAGCACAAGAGATGCAGCGCGTTGCCGATCAGTTTGCCGATGACTTACAGGATCAGGTCGACTTCCAGCAGGTGCTTACAGACTCTATACACCGCTACAACAAGCAACTTTTAGCGTGGGCAAACGTTTGCATGCAACGTGGTGCTGAGTATTCATTGAATGAGACTGAGGCGCTTGGCGCAGCCACCGAGCTTCGGCTAAAGGTCTTGGATTTGCTACAAGATGCACTCTACTATCGTGGTGAACAACTCTACGCCAACTTGAACACCTTCGTTGTCGGGCTATTAAATATGACGGCGCACCGGCACCCTGCCGTGAATCAAAGGCTAATCGCCGTAAATGAGGTGACTCGAGAGCTGGTTCCAGCGGTGCAGGCAATACCCTTAGCCATTATCATTGCGGAACTGCTCGAAAACTCGATCGTACATTCGTTCCTGGCACACAACGGCACCTGCTCCGTGCGCATTCTGGTTCGCCAATCGCGCGCAAACGAGCTTGAGCTCGAATTTCAGGACGACGGCGCGGGAATCCCTGAGGGCTTGAGCTTTAACACAGCAGAGTTTGCCGGGTTTGCGATTGCAGCCGAAGCCGCCAGCGCAGCCAACGGGAGCCTCGAGATTAGCCTTGATCGAAAAGCGGTGACCGGAAAGTTCGTACTCAACTAATTTGTCGTGGCTCAGACCTGACCGGACAGTTACCGCTGGTTTTCAGGTGTCTGTCCTTATATAAGATTACGACATTCCAGTCAGACTAGAAGTCGTAAGACACTCCGGCGTACCAGAAGGCACCACCGAAACCAAACGGTGCTGAACGTCGTGAGTAGGTGAACACTCCCGGGCTATCGACCAGAAGCTCACCACCGGACGATGTTTCGAGGGTGCCGCCGCGGCTGTTGCCGATTTCATTCTCATCGGGATACTGGTCAAAAATATTGTTGCCTCCAAGCGTTAAGCCAAGTCCGTTGTCGAGCATATAGCTTACCTTAAGGTCGGTGACATACACGGCACCAAAGGTCTGACGGCTGCCATCCTCCACCGTATATTCACCGAAGCGATTTACGGCAAGGTTCACGTTGAAGTTGTTGACGGTGTAGTTGCCGGTGATGTTAACCCGGTCTTCAGGCTGCCACTCTTCAATAATCGAGATGTCTTGACTGCTGAAAACCACGTCGGGGTCTACCCCCGCGAGGCCGCCCGTAGTGAAAATATCCACCACGTCGGTCTGGGTATGGTTGCCTGCTAGTGTGACGTCCAGCAGCCCGCCGAACATTTCAATACCGCTGTAGGTCAATACCAGATCGACACCTTCAGTTTCGGTGTCCGCACCGTTAAGGAAGAACTGTCCTGCGCCCGCGCCAACGGTGTCGAGTGCATCCTGCAGGTTACCGGTGGGATCGTCAGCTCCGCTGAGGCGGTTGCTAATGACGATCCGGTCATCAATCGCGATAAAATAGTAATCGAGCGTAATGCTCAAATTATTGCCGGGCGTCCAGATCAGGCCCGTGCCATAGTTGTTTGACTCCTCCTCCTTTAGTTCAGGAATGCCAATAGCGTTTGCCAGTGCGCTGTCGTTGCGGAAGGTGCCAATCTCGACGGGTATCTGCGGGGCATCCGGATCATTCGGATTCTGCACAAACTGTGTACCGATATTGTTGAAAAACTGCTGTTGCATGGATGGCGCGCGGAAACCGGTGTTCACGGCGCCACGCAGCCTCACCGTATCGGTGATTGCCCAGTTGGCGGCCAGTTTGTAGTTGGTGGTGTCGCCAAAATCGCTGTAGTCGTCATAACGAGCCGCGGCGCTGAACAGCAGGCTTTCGGTCAGCTGGTATTCGCCGTCTATGTAGAGAGAGAACACATCGCGATCTTCATCCACGGCGGAGACCGGAGCGATGCCGGGAAAACCCTGAACACCACCGCTTGCATCCTGCGGGAACAAGGAGTTCCCGTCCAAGGTATCGAAATCCTTATAGGCATAGGGCTCGCCAGGACCGATTTCGTATTCATCAATTCGGTATTCGGCGCCATAGGCCAGGGCCAGATCGCCGAACTGCTGGGTGAAATCGACATTCAGCGTTTGCAGGCCCAGGCTCAGCTCGTAGGCGCTGGCCGAACGGGGAATGCTGTCGCGTATTTCCTGATCACTCAGTCCCTGGCCAAAGTTGGCGAAGTTGACGAAAGAGTAGTTGATTGAGTTTCTTGTCTGGTACTCGATGGTGTTCTCGCCGGCGGTGTAGGAGACATCCATACCCAGACCTTTGTCGAAATCCCTCTGGAACCCCAGGTTTATCGAAAAGTCGTCAATCTGTGAGTTGATCAATGGTAAAAAACCGTCGGGGATGACGTTGTCGCCATCGTCCAGGGCCGAAGAGGCGCCCGATGACGGGTTGCGGTAAAACGCCGCAGACTCATTGTCGCGCGCTGAATAGGTGGCAAAGCCATAGAGTTCGCCGCCGCCCATGTTGTAGCCGGCATTAACAACGGCTGCGAATTGCTCTGAGTCAGCATCGCCAATACGGAATACGTCACGACTGAATGTCAACTCTCGAGGATCTGCAATTTCATCAACGCCATTGCCATCGGTATCCACACAGCCGCCGTACACGCAGGAGCCGGTGAGCCCGGCGCGATCAGTGTTCCCGCGGTCGCGATAGTTCAGCGTTATATTCAAGAAGCCGTCGCTACCAAGTGCGAAACCCCCGTTCAGGTCCAGGTTGGTTACGGCGCCATCACCATCGGAGGTTTCGCCCACGCTCAGATAGGCGCGGGCACCTTCAGGAGCATCGCGCAACACCAGGTTGATTACACCGGCGATGGCATCCGACCCGTACTGAGCCGCAGCACCGTCACGCAGTACTTCAATACGCTTCAGAGCGGCCGCCGGTATGGCATTCATATCCGTGCCGGCAGTGCCACGGCCCACGGAGGTATTGATGTGAATCAGCGAGGCTTGATGTCGACGCTTGCCATTCACCAGTACCAGAGTTTGGTCTGGCCCCAGGCCACGCAATGTTGCAGGCCGGAGGGCGTCAGTGCCGTCAGAAACACTTGAACTGGAAAAATTGAACGAAGGCGCAATAAACTGCAGCATTCGGCCCACCTCGGTTTGGCCTGTGGCTTCAAGTTGCTCCGCAGACAACACATCAACCGGAACCGGCAAATCTTCCGCAGAACGCCCGGGCGAGCGCGTGCCTATAATGACAACTTCCTCAAGCACCCCTTCCTGTGCGTACACCGGTGGCACTTGGGATAAGAGTGCGAAGGCCGCGGATACTGCAAGATATAGTGGCGAGCGCTGTAGTTTAATCGGCAAAGAATCCTGACCGTTGTAGTTAGATATCAGACTGCTTGCACACTCCGAGAGAGCTTCAGAGGCTGGTTAACTCCCCCCGCATCACTGAGCGGCAGTACGTCTACCTAAAACCTAGCACATTTGGGCTCGGAGACATGACAGCATATCTCCCTGAGGGCTTGAGCTTTAACACGGCAGAGTTTGCCAGGTTTGCGATTGCAGCCGAAGCGGCTAGCGCAGCGAACGGGGCCCTGGAGATTCGCCTTGACCGAAAAACAGTGACCGGAAGGTTCGTACTCAACTCGTTGGGCCTGCAAAGCCATCGTTAGCGCCCTTGGAATCTGGGTGAGCGCTTTTCGCGTTTTGCTGCAAATCCTTCCTGCAGGTCTGCTGAGGCGAGGCACTCCTGCGCAAGGCCTTGCGCAAGGTCTCGGTTCAACTTGCCCGCGGCAGCTTGCTGGATGATCTGCTTCATCGACCTCACTGCAAGCGGTGCCAAAGCGGCTATATCTGCGGCGAGTTTATTTGTTGTCTCGCGCAGTGCGGCCGGTTGCACGAGATAATCCAGAAAGCCAATTTCAAGCAGTTTTTGCGCTTCCATCTCTTCGGCGGCGAGCAGCATTCGCTTCGCGACGCTTACCCCTAAGCGCTCAACAAAGCGATTAATGCCGCTAACGGGGTAACACAAGCCAATTGCGGCGGCTGGCACACGCAACTTGCTGCCGGCAATGCCCACGCGGAAATCGCAGCTCAATGCCAGCTCGGCACCGCCGCCATAAACATTACCGCTGATGGCACAAATCGTTGGAATGGGGAGTTCGGCGATGAGATCGGTGGTTTCCTGGAATGCATCACTGGATAGATTACCGCTACCCAATTGCTGCAGTGAGGCGCCGGCACAAAAAGTCTTGTCGCCCTCCCCGGTAATCACCAGAACTCGGATCTGTTCGTCCACGTGCAAGCCGGCAACGTGCTCCTGAATCGCGGCCAATTGCTCTTGGCCCAGCGCGTTGTGCTGGGCGGGATTATTCAGTGTCAGGCAAGCGATATGCCCACTGCACTCGTAGCGGATAGTATCTGTCATAGTGCGAATTCTGGCACACCGCAACAGACGGCGCCAGATACAATACGTTCAATGCTTTTAGGTGGACATGCCGCTGATGCAGTCTGATACTGGTGTCTTTTGCAGGAAGGCATAGGAGCATGAACGCTCATGAACGTTGTGGGTGGTGCGGCACTGATCCACTCTACGTCGCCTATCACGATCAGGAGTGGGGCGTTCCGGTGCGAGATGATCCTACATTGTTCGAGTTCCTCATATTGGAAGGGGCGCAGGCTGGGCTTTCATGGATTACCGTGCTGCGTAAACGGCAAGGATACCGTAACGTGTTGGGCGGCCTGCAGGTATCCGAGGTGGCCGCCTTATCCGACGAACAACTTGAAGCCGCATTAGTCGACCCCCGAATAGTTAGAAACCGGCTAAAAGTGTACGGTGCGCGCAAGAACGCACAAGCGTTCCTGGCCGTACAGGAGGCCTTTGGTTCCTTCTCACATTACCTGTGGCAGCATGTTGCCCATGTGCCGCTCACCAACAGCTGGGCAAGCCCGGCGGACGTACCCGCCCGCACAGCGCTTTCAGACACTCTCAGCAAGGATCTAAAAAGCCGCGGTTTCACCTTCGTGGGCTCCACCATTATGTACGCCTTTATGCAGGCGACGGGCATGGTCAACGACCACCTCATTCACTGCTTCCGTCACAAGGAGTGCCAGCACCTTGCGCACTCTAGCCAGGCCCCGTCATGAGCCAGGCCACAAGCAGTGCGCCGGCCAACGAGGCGCGAGAGTCCAGCAGTGCAAGGGTATGGCAGCTCGCGTGGCCGACTATCATTTCTAACTTGCTGTTCACCACCGTTGGATTTCTGCACATCAAAATTGCCGCTGACTTGGGTACCTCAGCGGTGGCAGCGGTCACCACGGGCCACAGGGTTTTCTTTCTGGTACAGGCCATTTTGATGGGTTTGTCAGTAGCCGCAACAGCAACGGTCTCTCGACATTGGGGGGCCAAGCAGGTTGCGCAGGCTGAAATGGCAAGTTGGACAGCCCTGCTACTCGCACTGGTGATTGCCGGGCTTCTGAGCATACCCGTGCTCGCGGCGCCCGAGTCGATTGCGGGTATTTTCGGCCTCGACGAGGCCACCACGCTACTGGCAGCGAGCTTCATATTCTGGCTGGGCCTGTTCAACCTGTTTTCAGCCGCCAACATGATGCTGTCCACGTCACTGCGCGCCACCGGCGACGTACTCACACCCCTTTACTTTCTCGCCTGCAGCACTTTCATGAACGTGCTGTTTGGCTATGCCTTGGCATTTGGGCTGGGCCCTTTCCCCGCGATGGGCGTTGCGGGCGTCGCACTGGGTGGCGGCATTGCCGGTGCGTTGGTAGCCAGTATCTTTGTGCTGCTCTGGTGGCGCGGCCACTTCAACCTGCAACCGGTTGGCGAGGCGCGCTTCGATTGGGCAGCGGCGCGCAAGTTGGTGCGTATTGCCTTGCCCGCAGTAACCGAACAGGCCGTGGTGCAAGTTGCTTTCCTCGCCTTTTTCGCCATCGTTGCGAACTACGGGACAAGCGCCTACGCCGCCTACGGCATCGGCATCAGCTTGGTCGCCTTCCCCATTGTGGTAGGCTTTGGATTCGGCATTGCCACCGCCACCCTGGTTGGCCAGCAACTGGGCGCTGGCCGCCCCAACCAGGCAATGGACATCGGATGGCGGTCGCTGCGGATGGCGTTATTAGCCATGATTACACTGGCCTCGCTGCTCGCATGGTACGCCAGAGACCTCGCCGAGTTCATGATTAATGACCCCGAAGTGGTCGAGCTGACGGTCGGCTTTATTTACATTATTTGCGTTGCTCACCCCATGATGGCCTGCGATTTTGCACTCGCCGGAGCACTCAGAGGAGCAGGCGACACACGGTTTCCGCTTGTCGCCACCTTCATCGGCATCATCTTTGGGCGCTTGCTGCCGGCATGGCTTTGTATCGCGCTGGAGCTGTCGGTGTATTGGGTCTTTTCGGTGATGCTGTTGGACTACCTGCTCAAATCCAGCTTGCTGCTGTGGCGCTACCGTTCGCGCAAGTGGCTAAAACTGAACCTTGACGAAAGCGAAGCCCCCAAACTGTAGACAGCGACAAAAATAATACTTAAAGTTGGAATTATAGACTATTGAGTACGAAACGCCGGTCAGCTACGGCCAGCAAGGGCGCTGCATGAGCAAATTGAGAGACGAAGCGGGGCCCGGGTCACCGTTCAATCGAACTGCCCAACATGATGCAAAACGCGCCGCCATTCTCTCTCAAGCCGCTCAACTCTTTAACTCCAAGGGCTCTCGCGCCACCACCTTACGTGATATTGCCGAGTCTTTAGGGCTTACGAAAACCAGCCTCTACTACTACGTCAAAACCAAGGAAGAACTGGTTTTTCAGTGTTATCTCGCTACGCTAGACCATCACCTGCAATCCATGGCGGACATCGAGCTACGCTTCACAAGCCCACTGGAGCGGGCTCGGCAATTCTTCCTCCTGCAATTTGAAAGCTGGCTGGCAGCGCAGCAAAAGCGAGGCCCACACTATGCCGCGCTGCTGGAAATTGCCTCTCTGCAGGGTGTACAGCGCGAAGAAGTCGAAACGCGCTACATCGCCATGTTCAAAAATCTACGCGGTTATTTGCGAGCGGGAATCGCGGCGGGTGAAATCCGCCCCTGCGAAACCATCGCCGCCACACGCGCCATTGTCGGCTCACTCGACTGGATTTTTTTCTGGCTGCATAGCCTGCCCAGGGGCAGCGTCAGTGAAGTCGCATTGCAAGCCTGGGATGTCATCGAGCACGGCCTGTACAGCGGAGACGACACTTACCAGCCAGCCCGCCTCGCGGTCGACGTCGACGTAGAGCCCTATATACAAGGCTTCGACCGGGAGGAACAAAACAGGCTCAAGCAGCAGGCGTTTTATAAAACCGGCACTTGGTTCTTCAACAAAAAAGGGTTTAATGGCACGTCGCTGGATGAAATCGCAGAGCAGCTGAATGTCTCCAAGGGCGCGTTCTACTACCACATCCGCAATAAGGAAGACCTGCTGTTCAGCTGTTACGAGTATTCGCTGGACGTGACCGAGAAGATCCATGAACAGGCATCCCAGCTGCCTGGCAACGGCCTGCACAAGGTTGACCAGGTATGCCGGCGTATCTTCCATGCACAGAACTCGGAGCGCGGGCCACTGATCCGCTACAGCACCATTACCGCGCTGCCGATTCCACGCCGCAAGCAAGTACTGGCGCGCACCGAAGCGGCCAACAGGCGCTTCGGTGACATGCTAAGCGCAGGTATCGCCGATGGCAGTGTGCGCCCTGTTGCGCCCTTTATCGCGCAACAGCTGATCGCTGGCGCGGTGAATGCGTCTATGGACATCAAGCTATGGCGACGGGTTGACGACCTCGACACCGTCGCAATCGATTACTTCGACCTCTTTTTCAATGGCCTGCAGCCGCGCGCAAGCTGAGCCTCTCTCTCTTAACCGGAGTATATGCGTGACCGACAAATTGCAGAAACTACTCAACCTGCTTGAAGTAGAGCGTATCGACAAGTACATGTTTATCGGCAACAGCCCTAGCTACCCGCCGCGCGTGTTCGGTGGGCAGGTATTGGCGCAATCCCTCAACGCGGCGAGCCGTACCGTAGAAGAAGGCCGCCACGCCCACTCAATGCATGCGTATTTTTTACGCCCAGGCAACCCCAAAAAACAGATTGTGTACGATGTCGAACCGATCCGTGACGGCGGCAGCTTCAACACGCGGCGCGTGATTGCCAAACAGGACGGCATTCCTATTTTCAGCACGTCTGTGTCGTTCCAGACGTGGGAGGAAGGTTTCAGCCACCAGTCCAGCATGCCCGAGGTTACACCCCCGGAAGAGCTGGAAACCGACTTTGAGTTCTGGAGCCTGATGGCGGAACGCCATCCGGAACGCTTCGGTGCACCGATAATGCAAGCGCTGGAGCGGCGGCCGGTGAAACGACGTGATTACCTGAACCCAGTGCCGCAAGCACCAGAACAGTACACGTGGTTCCGCGTGCTGGACCCCGCCCAGTCGATCGGTGACGACCCTATTCGCCACCAGACTATTCTCGCCTTTATCTCCGACTTTGCCTTGCTCGGTGCAGCGCTCTTGCCGCACCCCGTCACGGCCATGGACCCGCAGATGCAAACCGCCAGCCTGGACCATGCCCTGTGGATTCACCGGCCTTTGCGCGTAGACGACTACCTACTTTATGCGATGGACAGCCCGAACGCCCACGGCGGGCGCGGCCTGAGCCGAGGCAGTTTTTACAATCGAGCCGGTGACCTCGTGGCTTCCACTGTGCAGGAATCCCTGCTGCGGCGGAAACGCCCGGTCAGCGATACGTGACTAACTGTTCGTCCCGCTGCGTGCCCAGCACCTGTAGAAAGGAGCGGTCGTTAAAGTACGACAGAGACACTTTGTCCCCACTATAAAACAGCTGCGTGACGGAGCAATTGAAAATCGGCTCGTAAAATTTGTAGGCATGCTCGCCCGACAGGCCAAGCACCTGGCTGACAATCGTCGCTATGGTGCCACCAGACGTAAACACGCCGACTGTTTTGCCCGCCCCTTGCGCGGCCATGACCTCACGCAGCGCAGCAGCCACAGAACCTGAATAGTCGGCCCAACTTTGTATGCGCGGCTCGTCACAGGCAGCGGAGGTCCAGTAGGTAAACACAGCCTCAATGACTTTCTGGTAATCCTTGCTGGAGCTCAGCCCTTTGTCGACCAGTG
>JANQUV010000035.1:13226-27203 GCA_030730585.1 Haliea sp. | reverse complement strand
AGCGCTGAAAGCTTGTCATAGTCGTCGGCGCCAAACGATGCTTGCCCATGCCGAAATAAATACAGTGTTGCCATTATCCGCTCACTACCTGTGGCTCTGCTTGACGATTGAAACGCAGCTTGCGCCGGTAAGGGAAGAAATCTTCGACATACCCTGTCCCAATACGCTCTTGTAAGCCCCGCCAGAAACTCGCTTCATAAATGTCGCTGTGCATTGCATCGAAGACCTTGCGGGCGCGCTGATTGCCCGAAAAAAACAGGCGAAACTCTTCGGGGAAGATGTCGTTAGGGCCCACGTTATACCAGGGCTTGCTAGCCATTTCTTCCGCCTCGGTGCGCGCTGCGGGTATTTCGCGGAAATTACAGTCCATCAAAGGCACAATTTCGTCGTAGTCGTAAAACACCACGCGGCCGTGACGGGTGACGCCAAAGTTCTTCAGCAGCATGTCTCCGGGGAAAATGTTGGCAGCTGCAAGTTGCTTGATGGCATTGCCGTACTCGTCCATCACCGCCACCACCTGTTCGTCACTTGCGCTCTGCAAATACAGGTTGAGTGGCGTCATGCGACGCTCTACATAGACGTGCCTGATAACCAGCGCCTTGCCGTGCTCTTCAATCATGGAGGGTGCCACCTTGTGCAGCTCTTCCATTAACTCGTCGGAAAAACGCTCACGGGCAAACGCCAAATTAGTAAATTCCTGGGTGTCCGCCATGCGCCCTGCCCGGTCCCAGCGCTTTACCAAGCGATATTTTTCCTTCACTTGTTCTCGGGTCATTTCCTTGGGCGGGGTAAAGCGGTCTTTAATAATCTTGAACACAAAATCGTAAGAAGGCAACGTGAACACGCTCATCACCATGCCCTTGATGCCGGGCGCGATAATGAACTGGTCACTGGTATTCTGCATGTGCCGGAAAGCGCAGCGGTAGTAATAAGTTTTGCCGTGTTTGTTATAGCCCATGGAGCTGTACAATTCTGAAATAGGCTTAGCCGGCATCAACTGCTGCAGGAACAGAACATACTGCGAAGGAATACTCGCGTCGACCATAAAATAGGCGCGGGTAAAACTGAACACTACGCTCATCTGGTCGGCGCCAAACAGAATCGTGTCGACATACATCCGGCCGTCCCCAGAGTGCAGAATGGGGATGACAATGGGCATCGAATCTGGCCCAGAGACGATGCGGCCAACGATATAGGCACCCTTGTTACGGAAAAAATGCGGCTCCAGAGTCTGAAATTCCACACCTTCGCGGTTCAGGTCAAAACGCGCGGCAAGGGACACGGAGATGGCATGAGCGAGGCTATCGATATCACGCTGCAAGTTTTCCCAAGGCAAACTGAACCCGTAGTCATCAAGCAAGGCACGTAAGACGCCGTGCAAATCGTCCGCGAAGGGGTATGCCCGGTAAACCTTGCTGACATCCGGAGCAGGCATGTCACCCTGAGGGGAAAAAACAAATGCGTATTCGTCGCGAATTTTACGATGCTTGAATACACCGCAGTACACCGAATTAAAAAAAGTTTCCGCAATTTCGAAGTTGTTATGGCCTCGCACCAGGTTGGAGTACACGATCCGCGCCTCCTCCCAGAAGTCCAGAGAATGCAGTTGCTCGCCGGCAATCAACTCCACGTATTCGAGGACTCGCGTAGTTGAATCTTTATATAAGTCGATACGCCGAATAGACGCCGCATGCATACCCAGCCAGTCCTGCGCTTCAAAGCGCGAACGCGCGGCCAGCGTGATATTCTGGAACTCGGCAAAATACGCTTCGAAGCCGTTCAAGATGGTGCGTGCAAAACGCGCCTGCTGTTCTCTTCGCTGCATAACCAGGCGCTCGGGAACTAAAGGTTAGGGTGACCGAACCGACGCCGCAACTTGCGCATGCCGCCCAGCCAACGATCATAATTCGCAGCTTTGTGCGCACGGTAATCGGCAACCTGTGGATGGGGTAAGATCAGGAAGCGTTCCGCCGCCAAACCGTCTACAACCGCTTGCGCAACATCCTCAGGGCTGATGACCCCATCGACGCCCGCGGTGCCACCATCTTCCACGCTGCCAATCATCTGCGTTGCAACAGCCTGCGGGCACAGGGCCGAAACCTTGATACCGTCATCGCCGTGAGTAATGGCGAGTGCCTCAGCAAAGCCAATGGCCGCATGTTTAGTAGTCGAATAAGCCGCGTCGCCAACCTGGTTGAGTAAACCTGCAGCCGATACTGTGTTCAGCAGATACCCTTCACCGCGGGCAATCATGCCTGGCAGGCAGGCGCGCGCCGCATAGACATGCGCCATGACGTGGATGTCCCACATCGCCTGCCAGGTGGCATTTGACGCCGACGTAGCCCACCAGGGCTCTCCGTCACCGGCGATGATTCCCGCATTACTGCAAAACAGATCGATACGGCCATAGCGTGCCTCTACCTCATCGACCATGGACTTCAACGCCGCTTCTTCGCGCACGTCCAAGCCGTAGGCATCACCTGCCACCGTTGCCGCTACCGCTTCGGCATCACCCAATTTAAGGTCTGCAACGATAACCTTGCTGGCGCCTTCACGATGAAAGCGCGCGCACAGCGCTTTACCTATGCCGTTGCCGCCGCCGGTAACAACGACGACGCTGCCTTCAAGCTGCATTACAGCAACTCGTTAGCAAACAGCTCAAGGACCACAGGGTCGTGCACGCCTAACAACATCGTACCGACCTCACCGCGCGCTGCTGCCGCTTTCCAGCTGGACAGGCGCTCGATGATCCGTTCACGTGGCCCAACCAAAGCCACCTCATCCAGCAACTGATCGGGCACCAGCGCTTCGGCTTCGGCTTTTTTGCCTGTCAGGTACAAGTCTTGAATGCGCTCAGCCACTTCACCATAGCCGGCGCGCGTCGCGTAGTCGTTATAGAAGTTCTTGCCCTTCGCACCCATGCCGCCGATATACAGCGCAAGCCAGGGCCGCAAAGAATCGTAGCCGGCCTTCAGGTCATCGTTCAGTGCCACTGACACGAACGGTGCAATATCAAAATCAGACAGGCTCTTGCCGTTACCGGCCGTATCAATGCCTTTCTGAATATGATCGCCGAGAATGCTGAACTTGTCGGGGTCCATCCAGACAGGGAACACGCCATCAGCCACTTCACCGGCGCAGCGCAAGCCCGCCGGTGTAATGGACGCCGTGTAAATTGGAATATTGGGGTTACCTTCAAGAATAGACTTTAGTGCCTTGCCCAGCCCGGTCGTGCCCGGCCCCGTATTCGGCATCTGGTAAGTTTCACCATCGAATTCTACCGGGCCCTCTCGCGCCATGATTTTGCGCATGATCTGAATATATTCGCGGGTGCGGGTCACCGGCTTGCCGTACGGAACACCGTGCCAGCCTTCAACCACTTGAGGGCCAGAAGCACCAAGGCCGACGATAAAACGGCCGCCGGAAAGCTGATCCAGGGACATAGCTGTCATCGCACACATGGCCGGCGTCCTGGCGGGCATCTGCATGATCGCAGTCCCCACACGGATCTTCGACGTCTGCGCCAGCACCCATGCCGCAGCGGTTACCGCGTCATTACCATAGGCCTCAGCGGTCCACACGGAATCGTAACCCATCGACTCCGCGGTGCGAATGAGGTCGATGGGAATGTTGATCTGTTTGCCGGAATACCCCAGCAGGATGCCCAATTTCATAGTTTATTCTCCGATTCGTTGCCTACCGAGCGGCACCTGCACACTCTATTGCAGTATCACACGCAACACCCATACTCAGCCGCTACTCTGTGCCCATCATGCGCTGTTGTTAAGCACTGTAGCGCAGTTCATTGAACTTTGCCTGATGGTGGTCGCTGTTGCCAAACGTGGTGTTGATCATCATCAGGCGTTTCGCGTAGTGACCAATATCCAACTCATCAGTGATGCCCATACCGCCGTGCAGCTGAATCGCTTCGCCGAAGATCTTCTTGCCATTGCGGTCCACGAGCACCTTCAACGCATGCACACAGGCAACAGCATCGTCGTCATCACCGTTGCCGTCCAGCTCACACACTGCGCGATACAGCAGGGACTTCACCTGCTCATAGGCCATAAAAGTGTCTACCATACGGTGTTGTAGCGCCTGAAAGCTGCCGATTGCCACATCGAACTGCTTGCGTGTTTTGGTGTACTCAAGGGTCTTGGCATTGAGCTTGCCCATAATGCCCACCGCCTCTGCCGCCAGCGCCACATTGGCGAGGGTGACCACATCATTCATCAACGGGTAGCCTTTACCCTGCTCACCCACAACGTTCGCCACCGGCACCTGCACGTCCTTGAAGGTGATATTGGCAACCTGCTGGCCGTCCATCAAACGATAGCCCGTGCGCTCCACACCTGCCGCATCAGTAGGCACCAACACCAGAGTGATACCCTCAGGGTCGCTTTGCTGGCCACTGCTGCGCGCTGACACAATCAGGTGATCGGCACTGGCGCCGTTGAACACCACCACTTTTTCGCCATTGAGCAACAGCTGGTCGCCCTGCACGGTGGCTGTTGTGGTGATATCCGCAATCTCGTGGCGGCTCTGTCGCTCCAGGTAGCCGAAGGCGCCTAAACACCCACCCTCAATAATTTTCGGGATCAGCTCTGCCTGCTGCTCCGCGCTGCCCCCGCGCTGCAAAAGCCCACCGAACAGCAACACTGTCGCCAGGTAAGGCTCAAGCACCAGGCCCTTGCCGAATTCTTCCATCATCACCATGGTGTCGACAGGGCTCCCACCAAAACCACCGTGTGTTTCCGCAAAAGGCACTGACAACCAACCCAACTCGGCGAAGGTCTGCCAGTTGGCGCGGCTCATTGCCTCGTCGCTTGCAGCGATTTTGCAGCGGGTGTCAAAGTCATAGCTGTCTTGGACAAAACGCGCCACGCTGTCCCGGAGCATGCCCTGTTCTTCAGTAAACTCGAAATTCATTCCAATCTCCTTTGAGGCGATTGAGGCCTTGCAACTACTACAGGCCTCTACAACAATCCGGGGTTAAAGGCCGAGTACGGCCTTGGCGATAATGTTCTTCTGCACTTCATTGGAGCCACCGTAAATGGTGGAGGCACGGCCATACATGTATGTCTGGCGGGCCTGCGAGCCAAAGTCGTGCCCAAGCTGCTCAGGAGTCAGGTCGTTGGGCAGTACGCCTTGGTAGTAAGCCGCCACATCCATACGCAGTTCCTGCACCGCCTGCTGCATCTCCGTACCCTTGATTTTCAGCATGGAGGACTCAGCACCCGGCGCACCGCCTGAAGCCACGGTTGCCAGCACGCGCAATTCGGTGAATTCCAAAGCCATCAGCTCAATTTCGATATCTGATAAGCGCTTCTGGAACAGTGGGTCACTCAACAGCGGCTTGCCGCCATTAATTTCCCGAGCAGCAAAGGCACGCGTTTCCGCCAGGCTTCGCTTGCTGTCTGCCACACCGGCAATTGCGGTGCGCTCATGAGCCAGCAGTGCCTTGGCATAGGTCCAGCCCTTGTCCTGCTCACCGATCAGGTTGGCCACTGGCACGCGCACCTCATTGAACTCCACTTCGTTCAGGCTGTGGTGGTTGTCGATGGAAACAATCGGGTTTACCTTGATACCGGGCGACTTCATGTCGATCAACAGGAAGCTGATACCGCTTTGCTTCTTGCCTTCACTGTTAGTGCGCACCAGGCAGAAAATCCAATCGGCGTACTGCGCGTAGCTGGTCCAGATTTTTGCGCCGGTAACTACATACTCATCGCCTTCCAGCACCGCGCGTGTTTTCAGTGAGGCCAGGTCGGAGCCGGCACCCGGCTCGGAATAACCTTGGCACCACCAATCATCGCTTTGCAGGATACCCGGCAAGAACCGCGCCTTCTGCTCGTCATTGCCAAACGCGTAAATCACGGGACCCACCATGTTCAGGCCGAAGGGAATCACATCGCGGATGCCTGCAGTGCTGCGTTCGGTTTCATAAATAAATTTCTGCGTGGCGTTCCAACCCGTGCCGCCGTATTCTTTGGGCCAGCCCGGGGCAATCCAGCCCTGCTTGTACAAACGCTTTTGCCACTCAATCACGGCGTCCTTAAACGTTTCCAGATTATTGAGCCGCGCCTGCAGTTCGACGTCATAAGCTTGTGCAAAAAAGGCGCGTACTTCATCGCGGAACGCGAGATCTTCCGGAGCAAAACTTGTATCCACGTCAATACCTCTTGGTTAGTTTGAGTCGGCCCAGAGGGCTCAATGAATTTATTCCTGGCGAAATAGCCCAAGGAAACGCAACAGTGTGGCGGTGTCACCCAGCCCCCCGGATACCTGCACCGTGCCATCGGCCAGTGCTAACGGGAAACTGCGCTGACCGGCCATCAGTGCCAGCCACTGTGTAGCCTGCACCGTGACCACTAAACTGGCGTCATCCGGCACCACCGGCAACGCCTCAATCACAGCAACCTGATGGCGCACGTGAATTGCGTACTGCACGCCTTGGTCTGGGAACACAAACACTACGCGCTGATCTATACCGGCGGCTCGGGCTGGGTCGAGGCTCACCGCCATGGTGCGCAACACGCCAGCTATCGGGAAACCGCTGGCAAAGGCCACCCGCTCTGCACTGATCGGTGAGGGGCCCGTAGTAATACGGTCCTCAAGCTCCAGCGCATCAGTCAAATACCAGTTGCGCGCGTTAGGGTTGGCTGTGTTCCCAGCAAGTTTACGCAGCGCTCGCGCTTTTAGCTCAGCAGCAACAGGAACAGAATCGCGACTGGCGCCCAGCACCAGGTCGGCCAGCTCCGCCGCCCATTGAGGGTCACCGGTCAATTGCGCCTGTGCTTCAGCCAGCACAGCGGCTTCACCACCGGCGAGAGCCAGCAGGCGCTGCGCGCGGGTGCCGCTTGGGGTGGGGAACAATGTGCTACTGTTGCCGTCGTACCAGCCCAGATATCCGTTATAAATCGCCCGCACCGACCACGGCACGGTGCCATAGAACGGCTGCAGCCATGGATGACCCGCCAACTCAGCTGGCAGCTGCACGGTGTGTGCCAGAGTATCTGCGTCCAACCCCAGATTCATACCGCGCACTGTCTGATCATGCACAAACTGGATGGCATCACCGTATACCTGCAAAATATCGTCCACTTCCTTCGCCCCGGAGACAGGCCGCGTATGGCTGGGCACCAGGTGCTCGGCACCCAGAGAACGCATCAAGCGCAGGCTGGCTGCCCACTGCATCACATCCCTATATTGAGTGCCACGAATGGTGTACAGGTTGGGAAACGCCTTGTAGACGTTGTCACCAGGCAATAACACGCGATCTTCAGGGAGCCACACCAGAATCTGGTCATCCGTCTCACCCGGCGCATGCATCAACACCAAACGGCGCCCGGCAATGGTTAGTTCGAGTTGCTGCTCAAAAGTGTGCGTGGGCGGCAACAAGCCGTAGATATCGCCGTCGCCCGAGGTGCTATGCGCAAGGGCGGGCCCTATGCCATCGTTGATGATGGACTCACCGCCCGCCTCGAGGTAGTTGCCGAACATGTGAAAAGAGCGGGGCTCAATCACCGGCCGCAGCACGTTCATAATACGCTCGATATGGCCCCAGGTGCTTGCATGGGCATAAACAGGCACGTCACCCGAAGCAGCGAAAGCCTGCGCGCCAAAAATGTGGTCCGTATGATTATGGGTATAGATGATCGCCTTCACCGGCTTGGTGGTAATGCGGTCGAATTCTGCCTTCACCTCGCGAGCCGCGGCCAGCGATTCGGTAGTGTCGACGATGATCACCCCGTCATCACCTTCAATCATAATTACATTGGCCAGAGCATACCCCACCGCCACGTGAATACCGGGGACAACTTCTACGATGGAGCGCTCAAATTCCGCAGAATGCGCCTGCAAAGCAGCATTGCCCGCTACAGACACGCTCGGTGAGGTTGTTTCCTGTGAGCAGGCAGTAAGGCCACCTACGGACAACAGCAAGGCACAGCCACGAAGAAACGATAGATACCCTGAGGAAGCCCAATTGGCAATATACGCCATACTTTTTGACCTTTGAGTATGTTTTTCATCGTCAGGGCATGTACCTTAACGATTACCAGGCCGCAAAACAAGCCACAGCGCCACTCAGGGCGCTGCAATCACGCTCAATACAACAGGCTATAAAGCTTGCGCTGGTACTCTGCAGCAAGAGGGTCGCTCTTGCCGAGGCTGGCGATGGTGTCGATCAAGGTTTTTTTGGTCGCGCCGTCGGCGTGATTGAGGTCTTGGCGCAGTATGGTGATCAGATGTTCCAGGGCCTCGCGAAAATAGCCGGCATTGGTATATTGCACGGCCAGTTGATGGCGCACATCGTGGTTGCCCGGGTCTGCCTCTAGTCGCTCCTCCAGCGCGGCCATCTCCGGCGTAACCGCAGCCTCGCGCTTGAGCTTAAGCTGCGCCACCAGTTGCTCCCAGGCGGGGTCCTGGTCGGCCATGCGCACGGTACCCAGCACCGCCTCGGCGTCATCCAGGCGATTACTTTCGAGCAGGGCATGCGCATAGGCGAGCGTAATATCGTGGCGCTGATGTGAGTCTTCAAAGGCTTGCCGCAAGGGGCTGAGCGCAGAACCAAAATCGCCCTCTGCCATCAGCGCCTGGCCCTGCTGCAGCAGCCCATCCCAGGGCTTGGGCAAGTACTTTTCGAGCAGTTCGCGCACCTGTGCTTCCGATTGCGCGCCAACGAAACCGTCCACAGGCTGGCCGCCCTGCATCACCATTACCGTAGGCAGGCTGCGCACGCCGAACTGCTGGGAAATCATGGGCTGTTCATCGGCATTCACCTTGGCCAGCAAAAAAGCCCCGGCGTATTCATTCGCCAGCTTTTCCAGTACTGGCATCAGGCTTTTACAGGGGCCACACCAATCCGCCCAAAAATCTACCAGCACCGGGCGCTGGTGCGATTCCTCGATAAGCAGTGCCGCTGCATTGGTTTCATCAATATCAACAATAAAGTCAGTCACAAGCATTCCTCAATGGCATGTGTTAAAGCCCTAATACGTCCTGCATATCGTACAAACGCGGCTCGCGGCCCACCAGCCAGCCCGCCGCGCGCACTGCGCCACGGGCAAACGACATACGGCTGGAGGCTTTATGGGTAATTTCCACGCGCTCGCCGTCTGCAGCGAAGATCACCGTATGGTCGCCCACAATGTCCCCTGCGCGCACTGTGGCAAAGCCAATAGTATCGCGCTGGCGAGCACCTGTTTGCCCCTCTCGGCCGTACACCGCCACCTCGGCCAGATCGCGGCCCAGCGCATTGGCGACCACCCCACCCATGGACAGCGCGGTACCGGAGGGCGCGTCCACTTTATGACGGTGATGGGCTTCCACAACTTCGATATCCACGTCGTCACCGAGCACGCGCGCTGCCATATCCAGCAGTTTGAAGCACAGGTTAACCCCGGTGCTGAAGTTTGACGCCTTACACACCGGCACAATAGCCGCGGCACGCTTGATCTGCTGATCCTGCTCGCCGGTGAAGCCCGTGGTACCAATAATCATAGCCTTGCCTGCGTCCGCGCAGGCCTTCAGGTTCGCTAATGTGGCGGCGGGTACAGTGAAGTCGATCAGCACATCAATCGACTCGATAACTTCCTCCAGCGCACCTGATATCGGCACGCCCAGCTTACCCAAGCCCGCCAACTCACCCGCGTCAGCGCCAATCAGGCTGCTTTCAGGCTGCTCCACCGCCGCCGTCAACTGCAGGCCTGCCTGCTGACTAATCGCCTCAATCAGCGTGCGCCCCATGCGTCCGGCCGCGCCGGTAATACCTACTCTTATGGTCATGGCTTCATATCATCAAAGAAAGTCTTCACACCCTCAAACCAGCTCGTTTGGCGTGGCGATTGCGCATCGCCCCCCTGCCCCAGGCTTTCCTGAAACTCACGCAGCAATTCTTTTTGCTTTTTGTTCAGGTTCACCGGTGTTTCCACCACAGCCCGGCACAGCAGGTCGCCTACGGCACCACCGCGCACCGGCTTAACGCCCTTGCCGCGTAGGCGGAACAACTTGCCGGTTTGCGTTTCAGCGGGGATTTTTAGTTTCACCCGGCCATCCAGCGTAGGCACTTCCAAATCGCCGCCAAGTGCCGCGGCAACGAAGGTGATAGGGACTTCGCAATACAGGTTTTTGCCATCGCGCTCGAAAATCGGGTGCTGGCGCACCGACATTTGCACAAACAGATCGCCAGTGGGGCCGCCATCGGGGCCAGCTTCGCCCTCACCGGACAAGCGAATACGGTCACCCGTATCAACGCCCGGGGGCACTTTGACTGACAGTGTCTTGCGTTTTTCCACCCGCCCCTGGCCTTGGCACTTGCCGCAGGGGTCGGAGACCATCTTGCCTCGCCCGCGACAGGTAGGGCAGGCTTGCTGCACCTGAAAGAAGCCCTGCTGCATGCGCACTTGGCCCATGCCGGCGCAAGTGGCGCAATTAACGGGCGCGCTGCCCTTACGGGCACCGGACCCACTGCATTCCTCGCAGGTTGCCAGGGTGGGCACTTTAATTTCTACCGTGGCGCCCTTGACTGCGTCTTCCAGAGAAATATCGAGCGTGTAGCGCAGGTCGGAGCCGCGCTGCGGCCCGCCTCGACCGCGGCCTCCGCCACCACCGAAAATATCACCAAACACATCGCCGAAAATATCACTGAAGCTGCCGCCGCCACCGCCACCAAAACCGCCACCGCCCATACTGGGGTCGACCCCGGCATGGCCGAAACGATCATAGGCTGCTCGCTTTTCCGCGTTCATCAGCACATCGTAGGCCTCGGTGGCCTCTTTGAACTTGTCGTCGGCATCCGGATCGTCAGGGTTACGGTCCGGGTGATATTTCATCGCGACCCGTCGATAGGCCTTTTTGATGTCCTTCTCATCGGCCGCGTTTTCGACCCCGAGTACTTCATAATAATCACGTTTTGACATAGTCAGCCTGACGTTAAACTGCATTCTCGCAAATGACTACGCGGGCTCTCAAGTCCCGCGTGGTCAAGTTTAGCAACGCGGCGATGCACCGCCGCGAGTGACAGGAAGCGCGAACGCTTACTTCTTGTCGTCGTTTACTTCTTCAAACTCGGCGTCCACAGCGTCATCGCCCGGCTGAGACTGCTCGCCACTGTCTGCGGAGGCATCCTGCGCCGCATTGGCCTGCGCCTGGTACATTTTCTGTGCAACAGGGCCTGTCACTTCGGTCAACTTGGCAGAAGCGGCTTCAATCGCCTCTTTCTCGTTGGCTTTCAGCGCTTCATCCGCTTCCGAGATGGCTGCTTCAATCGCCGTTTTTTCATCGTCTGTCGCGCTATCGCCGGCCTCTTCCAAGGTTTTACGCGCAGCGTGCACCAAACCATCACAAGTGTTACGGACAGAGATCAGCTCTTCGAACTGCGCATCAGCATCGGCATTGGCCTCGGCATCAGCGACCATCTTCTCAATGTCAGCCTCACTCAAACCACCCGATGCGGTGATCCGAATAGACTGCTCCTTACCCGTCGCCTTGTCCTTGGCCGACACGTTGAGAATACCGTTAGCGTCGAGATCAAAGGTCACCTCAATTTGCGGCATGCCACGCGGCGACGGAGGAATGTCTGCCAGATCAAACCGGCCCAGCGACTTATTCTGCGAGGCCTGCTTACGCTCGCCCTGAACAACATGAATCGTCACTGCGGTTTGATTATCATCCGCGGTTGAAAAGACCTGCGACTTCTTGGTTGGGATTGTCGTGTTCTTCTCGATCAGCGCAGTGGCCACACCGCCCATGGTCTCAATGCCCAGTGTCAGCGGCGTGACGTCCAGCAGCAGTACGTCCTTCACGTCGCCCGACAGTACCGCGCCCTGAATGGCTGCGCCCATCGCAACCGCTTCATCGGGGTTCACGTCCTTACGTGGTTCCTTGCCGAAGAAATCGGCCACCACTTTTTGCACCATCGGCATGCGGGTTTGACCGCCCACCAAAATCACGTCGTTGATTTCGCTGGGGCTTAAGCCCGCGTCCTTCAGGGCCATTTTCACCGGCTCCATGGAACGCTTCACTAGCTCTTCCACCAGCGACTCAAGCTTGGAGCGCGACAGCTTCACTACCAGGTGCTTGGGCCCGGTTGCATCGGCGGTGATGTAGGGCAGGTTCACCTCAGTCTGCTGGCTTGAAGACAGCTCGATCTTGGCCTTTTCTGCCGCCTCTTTCAGGCGCTGCAGAGCAAGCGGATCGTTGTGCAGGTCGATGCCGCTTTCTTTCTTGAACTCGGCCGCCAAATACTCGATCAGGCGCATGTCGAAGTCTTCGCCACCGAGGAATGTGTCACCGTTGGTCGACAGCACTTCAAACTGGTGCTCACCGTCTACTTCAGCAATCTCAATTATCGAAATATCGAAGGTGCCGCCACCCAGGTCGTACACCGCAATAGTGCGGTCGCCCTGCGCTTTATCCATACCGTACGCCAGCGCGGCTGCCGTCGGCTCGTTAATGATGCGCTTCACTTCCAAGCCCGCGATACGGCCGGCATCCTTGGTTGCCTGACGCTGCGAGTCGTTGAAGTAGGCGGGAACGGTAATAACCGCCTCGGTCACCGCTTCGCCCAGGTATTCCTCGGCGGTGCGCTTCATTTTACGCAGCACTTCCGCAGAGACCTGCGGCGGGGCCATTTTCTCGTCCTTGGCTTGCACCCAAGCGTCGCCATTGTCGGCTTCGACGATCTTGTAGGGCACCATCTTGATGTCTTTCTGGACCACGTCGTCCTTGAACTTACGGCCAATCAGGCGCTTCACTGCATACAGCGTGTTCTGCGGGTTGGTGACAGCCTGACGCTTTGCGCTCTGCCCCACAAGAATCTCACCGTCTTGCGTATACGCGACAATGGACGGAGTTGTGCGATCGCCTTCGGAATTCTCGATGACGCGCGCTTTGCCACCTTCCAGCACCGAAACGCAGGAGTTGGTGGTACCCAGGTCGATACCGATAATCTTACCCATGTGTTTATCTCCTCATTTGCACCGGCTCAGCCGGCTGCAGTATTCACTTGTTGTGTATATTGGCCCTGAGCCGATAATTTCAAGGGGCCAGCCCAATTTCACTAGCCTGGCTTCACTGGCTCGATGGCAACTTGCTGACCATGACCATAGCCGGACGCACCAGCCTTCCATTCAGCGTATAACCCTTCTGCATCACCGCAATCACCGTATTCGGTTCAACTTCCCCGTTCTCAACCAGGCTCATGGCCTGATGCAGCTGCGGGTCAAAGGGCTCACCTTCGGGGTCCACCGGCTCAACATGAAACTTGCGCAGAGCGTCAGTAAAACTTTTCAGGGTCAACTCAAGGCCGTCAATGACCGGCTTGACCGATTCATCGTGCCCCGCCGTAACCGCTAGCGACCGCTCCAGGTTATCAACCACCGGCAGCAACTCTTTACAGAAGGCTTCCAGCGCAAACTTACGCGCCTTCTCCACGTCCTGCTCGGCGCGGCGCTTGATGTTCTGCGCATCGGCTTGAGCACGCAGGGCGGCATCGCGAGCAGCATTGAGATCCGCCTCGAGCGTTGCCATAAGAGCATCTGAAGACACGTCATCGGCGCCTTCTGCAGCGCCCTCGATATCCGTATATGCCGCCGTCTCGGCATGCGCCGCGGCATCGGCTGCCTGCCCGGCCGGGTTGCTCTCGCCGGCGTCAGATTGGGGTTTGTTTTGCTCGTTTTCAGCCACGTCTGAACTCCATCAATGACGATTATGGAATGCGCAGGCACGAAGTTGCCTCCGCTAGCCTGCTGCTGTCTCGGACGATGTTGGGACGAAAGGGGGAAATTTCAAGGCCGGGGGGCCGTTTCCGCCCCGGAATCAGTTCGACAAGGCGGAACTCAACATACGCGCAGTGATGTCTACCACCGGGATAACACGCTCATAAGGCATACGGGTAGGGCCGATGACGCCAAGCACACCCAGCGTGCGCGAGCCGTCTGTATAGGGAGCGGTGATAACGCTGTAGTCACCAAA
>JANQUV010000035.1:0-13126 GCA_030730585.1 Haliea sp. | reverse complement strand
CATTTCTTCCAAAATGCGGCTTTGAACCTGCCTTAGAGGCTGGCCCGCGAAGCGCTGATTGACCAGGGCTGCGGCATCGCGCAGCTCGGCCTCGGTGAAGGTACGCTGGGTGTGAATAATCCGATTCTGCACCTCACGCTCATTCACCACCAGAATTACCAGCACACGGTCTCCCGAGAGCGGCAAAAACTCCACTTGGCGAAGCTGATGAGTTTCGGGGCGCGGCACGGTAACCAACCCGGCCTGAGCGGTAATCGCCGACAGCAGTGAGGACGCGGTTTGCACCAGGTCTGTCGCCGATTTGTCCGGGTGCAGCTGCTCGCGCAGCGACACAATGGCCCGCTCGTCGAGCGGCTGCACCTGCAGCAGCCGGTCTACAAATAATCGATAGCCTTGCGCGGTGGGTACTCTACCTGCCGAGGTGTGCGGCGAGTGCAGCAGCCCACGCTCCTCCAAATCCGACATGACGTTGCGCACGGTGGCAGCGCTAACCGGCAAGCCCGCTTCCTCCAATAAAGTGCGCGACCCCACCGGTTGGCCGTCGCGAATATGGCGTTCCACCAAAGCCTTGAGAATGGTTCGTGCACGTTCCGATAGATCCGCTGAACTCATATTCCAACCCCGGGCGACAATGGGTACAGGTTGTATCACAGCCCCCTGGAAAACCCTAGCGGCGAGCGCTATGGATGTTTATGCGGCGGCGGATCTGCGGTATAACAGACCAAACATTGCAGCGGTTCGCCATGCTCACCCACATCCACATCAGCCAGTACACCATCGTTGACACACTCGACATGGAGTTCCATCGCGGCATGACCGTGATCACCGGGGAAACCGGTGCCGGCAAATCCATTATGCTGGACGCTCTGGGCCTGTGCCTGGGTGACCGCGCGGATCCCAAAGCGGTGCGCACAGGCAGCGAACGCGCCGAGGTCACCGCCACGTTCGATATCGCCGACAATACCGCGGCGGCCAGCTGGCTGCGCACACGCGACCTTTACCGCAACGATGAGTGCCTGCTGCGCCGGGTGGTCACCAGCGAGGGCCGCTCGCGGGCTTACATCAATGGCAGCGCCTCCACATTGCAGGACTGCGCCGAACTTGGTGAGCTACTGATTGACATTCACAGCCAGCACGCTCACCAGTCACTGCTGCGCAAACCGGTGCAGCGCGCATTGCTGGACGCCTTCGCCGGCCAGCAGGCGCTGGCACGGAAGGTGGAACAGGCTGCCTCGGATTGGCTACGCGGCCAGCGTGAATTGGCGCTGCTTACCGGCAGCCGCGATGAACAAACCGCGCGGGCACAATTGCTTGCCTACCAGGTGGACGAGCTGGACCAGCTCGGCTTGCGCAGCGGCGAACTGGAAGACCTGGAGCGCGAACAGAGCCTGCTGGCCAATGCAGAGGACATCCTGCAGGGCGCCCATCAGGCATTGGAAATTTGTGACGAGCAAGCCGATGGCACACGCCACGCGCTGCAGCTGATGCGCAGCACCCGTGGCAGCAGCACCATCGCGGACAATGCACGCGGCTTGCTGGATTCAGCGGCTATACAACTGGACGAAGCCCGCAGCGAGATACAGCGCTATATCGACTCTGTGGAAATTGACCCCCAGCGGCTCTCGGAGGTCGAAAAACGCCTTGAACAACTGCATGATGTGGCACGTAAACACCGCATCAAGCCACCCCAGTTACTGGACCTGCACGCGGGTTTGCAGGAGGAGTTGGGGGGGCTCACCCAAGGTGGCCA
Source organism: Haliea sp. (assembly GCA_030730585.1). Classification (GTDB taxonomy): domain Bacteria; phylum Pseudomonadota; class Gammaproteobacteria; order Pseudomonadales; family Halieaceae; genus Haliea. The sequence goes on along the minus strand of JANQUV010000035.1, from coordinate 11,376 downwards.
GCGTATTGAAGAGCTGCAGGTGGAACTGGAAGCCCTGGTGCAGTCTTACCGCAAAGATGCCGCCAAATTGAGCGTGCAGCGCAGCAAGGCAGCCGCCAGCCTGGTCAGCAAAGCCGCAGAAATTCTGCACACCCTGGCCATGGCCGACTGCCGTTTCGAGGTCGCACTCACGCCGCGCGAAGCCGCTGCGCCGCACCCTCATGGCGCCGAGGACATTGAATTCCTGATCAGCACCAACCCGGGAGCCGCGCCGCAGCCACTGGGCAAGATTGCGTCCGGCGGCGAGCTTTCACGCATCAGTTTGGCCATCCAGGTGGTCACCGCCAGCGGCGGCACGCTGCCGAGCATGGTTTTTGATGAAGTTGACGTGGGCATCGGCGGCGCCGTTGCCGAGGTTGTGGGCAGGCTGTTGCGGGGGCTGGCGCAGGAAACACAAGTACTCTGCGTGACTCACCTTGCACAGGTTGCCTCGCAAGGGCACCGTCACTTGCAGGTTAGCAAAACCTCAGACAAAACTGCGGCCTGGGCGCGCATGGCAGCGCTCAATGGCGATGAGCGAGCGCAAGAAGTGGCGCGCATGCTGGGCGGCGTTAAGCTGACTGAGCAGTCTTTGGCACACGCTCGGGAAATGCTGCGCGACGCAGAAGACGCCTGAGGCTGGCGCAGAGCGCGGCGGGTAGTGTAAGGTGTCGCTTTTATCACCCATACTTTTTGCCACGAAAGACGCCTAATTTGAGCACAGTAGCCCCCAGCGACAGCCTCCGGGAACGCAAAAAACTCGCTCAGCGCTTGAGCATTATTAACGAAGCGCTCGCGCTGATTGGGCAGCACGGCATCAACAATATGACCATTGATGCCATTTGCGAGCGCGCTGGTATCTCGCGAAAAACCTTTTACAACTACTACGGCACCCGTCACGACCTGCTGTTTGATATCTGCGTCAGCCGCACGCTGGACTTGGTCAAAGGCTCGGTTGACGAAGCATTGGCCAATTTCAAGAGCCTGAACGAACGGCTGCGCCACGTACTCACCGCGCAAAAGCGGCAGCTCTGCGAAGCCTCCGACCTCGAACACGAACTGGCACGTTATTCCATCGCCAGCATTGGCAACAGCTTCGCCAGCGGTGCCACACTGCTGTCGGTCATGAACGAGAATTTTCTACGGCTTTATGCTGCAAGCCAAGACGATCTGAAGGAGGGGCTGTCACCCGAATTTTGTGCGGAGATGACGGTGGGCATGATCGACACGGTGATTCTCAACCAACTGCACAATCCCGACTACCAGGCAGCACAGCGCTATGATGCACTACTGGCGTTCCTGAGTGGTAGCTTGGTGCAAGAAACTGCCCAACTGCAGCGACGAGGCGCGGCGCAGCGTTAGATGCGGGCATAAAACACCGGGGCACGCTACTGCGGCCCCGGCATCGTGACAACGCTTAGCCGTGCAAACCATGGCTAATGGGGCATTCACCGCGAGCCAGCTTGCGAGCTCGCTCCACCAACGTTGCTTCCATCGCCTCACGGCCAATCATGATGACGAAATCCTGCTTGCGCAGGCCATCCAGCGCGAAATCCGCCAGCTCGTCGAGATCCTGCACCGGCAATTCCACACCAATTTCCTTCATGCCCTGCATGAACTCATCAAAGGTCATCTCGCCGCCCTCTGGCACCGGCTTCTCGCGTGCCAGCTCTTCGGGGCGATTGCGCCGCGTAGTCCAGATACCCGTGGGCAGAATGCCGCCAGAGGGGTAGAAGATGCAGGCGCGCAACTTGGTTTCCTGGCCGACGAGCTGTGCATTCAAGCACTCTGTCATGATTGACACACCCGCTTTGCTGGACGCATACACTGACTGGTCCGCCAGCGGTGAAATACCGCCATCACCGGAGGAGGTGTTCATGATTACTCCCTCCTCACCAGAGGCCAGCATACGCGGCACGAAGGCCTGTAAACCGTGCGCAATACCACGTACGTTCACGCCCAGCACCCACTGCCAGTCGTTCGGCGTTGTGTCCCATACGTTGGTATTGGTCACACTCACGCCGGCGTTGTTGCACAGGACGTGACAGTGGCCAAATTCCGCGAAAACCGCATCTGCCAGCGCCATCACTGATTCTGGCTTGGACACGTCAGTCACAATGGCACGCACGGTGCCTCCCGAGGCAGCTAATTCGTCACGCGTGGTTTCGAGCGCAGCGCGCTCCACGTCGGACAGTACCACTTTGGCGCCTGCTGCCAGAAACGAACGGCCCAGCGCCTTACCAATACCGCTCGCGCCGCCGGTAATCACCACCACCTTGTTGTTAAAATCTTGCATCGTTGCGAATTCCTCTACACTAAAAACCGAAAAAGCCGCAGGCATACGCCAGCGGCCAGGGAGCCTTTCACGGAGCCACTGATCAGCTCTTCAGCGGGCCACCGTGAGTGCCCAGCCAGCGAGAATTACCGATGGTATTGGCCCAGGGCTCAAATGCATCTGCATCCAGCGGGTCGCCCAAATCAACACTGCGGCCAAGGAATTCTGGCGTCCACAGGGAAACATCAGGCTTGGATACCGGCGGCAAACGCTCGGTCAGCGGGTCCCAAGGGCTGTCACGCAAAATCAGGTCACCTTCCACTTTCAGTTTCTGTGCGGTGCCGTAGTTGCTCACCACATTCACAACGTGCGGCGGGAAATCAAAGCCCGGCTTCACATAAGAGGCGGCGCGTGAATACTTCACCCAGAACTCATGCTCATCAAACTTGGGGCCGTTTTCCAGCGTGTCGGTTACCTTGCCGTAGAACTCGAGGAAGGTGTAGCTCTGGTGGCACACGCGTGCGCCCACTTCTTCGCCCAAACGGTAGTACTTGATTTCTGCGGGGTATTTAGGCTGCCCAAACTTCTCTTGGCTGATAAAGATTTCTGCTTCTTTATCAATGGCATAGCCCAGCGCGAACTGGCCTTCCTGGCCCTTGTACTGGCACAACACCGTGGTCAGCAGGCCCTGTTCAGGCTCACCGTTAACGGGAACGTTGTACACCGTCAAGGTGACTTCCGGACGGCTGCCGGGCTCGAAGCCTGGCGGCAACACCGCGGCCAGCTTGGCCGGATCCGTCAGGTAGCGAATTTTCAGCATGGGCCAGTTGTAGTGGTCACCGGGGGTGGTGGCGAGTTTCTCATTCATCAAGGTTATCCTCTGTTATCGACTTTCAGGTTAACTCGTTATGGCCTGAGCCCACAGGCTCAGGCCTGGGGGAACGCTTAGGCGTAGAACTGCTGGAACCACTTGCGGTACTTGGCAATCGGGCCGTCACCATCGCACAGCGCGGGGTCGTCCAGATACACCTTGTGCTCCCAAATCGGAATGTCCTGCTCTACCTGGCGCACAATTTCATGCACCGTGCCGGTGGCCATCATCGCGTTATCTTCAGACTGCTTGCGTGGCACCGAAAAATTAAAGCGCAGGTGCACGTTCTGGTCGTCGATAGGCGTCACTGTACCCATCATCAGCACGTCGAACATGCGCGAAAACCGCTGGAAGGTAAAGCCCGGGCCTACGCCTTCTGAGCGCAGGTGAATGGCCTCGTGGCTTTCGCCGCTCAGGTCCACATTACCTTGATCATCAATGCTGTGGGCTTTGGAATCAAAGTCAGTCACGCGGCGCGGGCCGTCCATTTCCACGGTACCCTGGGGCATGCCGGGGCTGCCGTGGACCGTAATGAAGTGAGCCATGTCAGCGGCGTTTTCGCCCGTTTCCTGAATAATAGTGTTGATCTTCCAGTCGTAGGTATCGAGTGGCGTCCACTCGTCGGACTGCAGCTCCGGGATATCGTCAATATCGAACAGCGGCGCAGCACCCTCAGGGTGATACCAGGCCCAGATCATCTGGTTGCGTTCTATTACCGGGTAGCTGGGTACACACTGCTTGCCCTCAACCTTCGGTGGCATCCGCTTGGCGTAAGGCACAGCTGTGCAATAGCCTTCGTTGTTGAACTCCCATGCATGGAAAGGGCAGCTAATCGATTCGCCTTTCACGATACCGCCGTAACCCAGGTGTGCACCCAGGTGCGGGCAATGCGCGCTCAGCAGCGACGCCTCACCCGATTCAGTGCGAAACAGCACCAGCTCACGGCCGAAATATTCTACCGGGCGTACGTCGCCGACATTCAGGCCATTGCTGTAGTCGATGGCATACCAGCCGAAGGGGATTGCTTTGTCATAGCGCTTGGTCATGGTTTCTTCCTCGTTTTATTTGCGAATATTGGTGCGTACGCGTAAACCGTTGAACACCACCGCGTTGTGGTCTGAATTGTCTTTTTCGGGCTCGCCATCAAGCTCCAGATCCGGGAAACGCTTGAACAGCTCTACCATCGTCAAATACAGCTGACGCTTGGCCATCGCCGCGCCAATACAGTAGCGCGGGCCATAGCCGAACAGCACGTCGGGGTTAAACTCGCGCTTAACGTCAAACGTCTCCGGGTCTGTGTAGTACTCAGGGTCGTGGTCCTTAAGGTGCGGCATCATCAGTACCATCTGACCTTTGGTCACCTTCTGGCCGAGCATCTCCATATCCTCCGGCGCATAACGTGCGAAACCCATCTTCGAAGAGGTGGACCAACGCATCACTTCGCTGAAGGTATTAGAGAAGGTATCCGGCGACTCCAGTGCTGCGGGAATCTGATCGCGGTGTTTAAGCAGCGAGTACAGCGTCCATTGCTGAGCAACCAATGTCGTGTCTGCCCCTGCACCAATCAGTGCCAGAATCAGCGTGATGATGTCCCACTCGCCAAAATTCTCGTTTTCTTCTTCAATCTTCAACAACACGCTGAGGAAGTCCACATCGCCCGGGTTGGCGCGGCGCTCGGCAATCACGCGCTGCAGAATCTCAATGGCACGGTTGCTGTCCTGGCGGGCCGCTTCACGGCGCTCGTCGCTCAGGGTGGGGTTCCACGCCTCGGTGAAGGTCAGAATCACCTGTTTGATTTCAGGCCAGTACTTCTCTGGTAGGCCGACCATACGGCTGATAGAGATAAACGGAATGTGGCTGGCTACTTTCTCAATATAGTCAAAGCTTTCGAGGTCACCGAGGTCGTTAATCAGCTTCTCAACGTCGGGCTTGATGCGACGCTGAATCTCATCCACCACGTTCCGCGAAAATGCCGGTGATACCACGCGGCGCACCAGTCGGTGGTGGCCCTGGTCAGACAACAAGCTGTGGCCGATCATCGCCCGCTCGTAGTTGCTCCACTGATCTTCCGGGGGCCGCGGTGGCGCGAATTCCCAGTCATAGAAGTCGGAGGACAAGTATTCGTTGCGCCAGCAGTCCATGATGTCGGGCATACGGGTCATGATCCATGCCTGCCAAGGCGCATACCAAACCAGTGGCCCACGATGAGCCAACGCCAGGTATTGGCTCACGGCATTTTCCAGATATTCCGGCGATGCCGGGTTGAACAGCTCCTCAATGGGCTGCTCGGCTGTGCTGACGGCCTGCATAGTCTTTTCCTCTGGCAATAAACTAAAGCGAGAATATACGTTCGCAAAAAACTACACACAAGTGTATTTTTGTTAAATCGGAGTCATTTTTTACGGGGCTGAAGCGAAAAGCGCGACAAAAGCCGCGCATTGAGGACGTACTAAGACTTTTTGCGCACGTAGAGCACCAGCGAATGGTCCACTATTTTATAGCCGTGCTCTTCCGCAATTTCCTGCTGGCGGCGCTCTATCACCGGGTCGTTGAATTCAATGACATCACCGGTCGTGAGGCACACCATATGGTCGTGATGGTCGCCGGTGTCCAGCTCAAACACAGAGTGACCGGTTTCGAAGTTGTGGCGATTCACCAGCCCCGCAGTTTCAAACTGCGTGAGGACACGGTATACGGTGGCAAGACCCACATCCTCGCCGGCGTCGCGGAGTTTTTGATAAACGTCTTCAGCGCTCAGATGCTCGCCGGTTTCGTTGGTGGCCTCAAGAATTTGCAGGATCTTCACCCGGGGCAGCGTAACTTTAAGGCCTGCGTTGCGCAGCTCCTGATTATCGGTTGGCATGGCTTCAGGGGTTCTCTGTGCACTTCTGGACAGGTATGATGCCACTCCATCCTTCTAAGTGGAAGTTAAAGCCCATGCGCAGCCTTTTCCTGGCACTGGCACTGGCCTCACTCACCGCCTGCGGTAATTTCGGTTTCCCCGGGGTTTACCGTATCGACATTGAGCAGGGCAATATTGTCACTCAGGACATGATTGACCAGTTAAAACCCGGCATGAGCCAGCGCCAAGTGCGCTTTATTCTGGGTACGCCACTGGTTGAGGACAGCTTCAATGCCGATCGTTGGGATTACCCCTACCTGTTGCGCAACGGCAGCGATTTGATTCGCCAGGCTTCGGTCAGCGTGCACTTTGAGGGCGACAACCTGAATACGGTGACCGGCGACTACCTGCCCGCCTGGGCAGCAGCACCGGCTGAGAGTGAAACACCTGCTGATAACGGCCCTACCTGAGCGGCCCTACCTAAGCGGCCCTACCTAAGCGGCCCTACCGAGAGTAGCGAGCAGCACAGGCGTTATTCAGCCCCGCTGTCCTCTTCGCGGCGTTCTTTGACCCGCGCCGCGCGCGCCTTGCGGACTTCCTTCGGATCAGCCTTCAACGGCCGGTAAACCTCTACTCGATCGCCCGCCTGCAACACGTGCTCTGGCGTCACCAGCTTGCCAAAAATACCCAACCGCGAGTCCTCCAGATCAATGCCCTCGAAACGGTCTGCCACGCCCGAACGCTGCGCGGCCTCCAGCGCGGTAGTGCCGGCAGTCACCTGTAAAGGGATAATGGCTTGGCGGTCGGGCAGCGCATAGGCCACCTCTACCTGCATCATTGCACTATCGCTCATTCCCACCCCCAAACTGCTGTCTAACCACATTTCCAACGGATTTTAACTGGCGTGCCACTCTCGCCCAGCTGCCACCTACCCATAAAGCTGCCGGGCGCGCCGGCCGACCGCATCCACCAGGCTGTTGGTAACACTTTCAAACAGGCGCCCAACCGCGGCACCCAGCAGCAGGCTGCGGGCCTTGAATTCCAGGTCCAACGTGACCTTGCAAGCGCTGGCACCCAGGCCGCGAAACTCCCAGCTACCCTGGAAATAGTCAAAGGGGCCATCCAGCAGTTCCAGAGTAATCAACCGTGGCGCCTGCAGGTGATTCCGCGTACTGAAGCGTTGAGTGATGCCACCGCGCGACAGGTCCAACTCGGCTTCCACCCACTCCGCCTCGCGTCGCAGCACCCGCGACCCCACGCATCCATCCATAAACTGCGGGTAGGCCTCGATATCGTTAACCAGCTCAAATAGCTGCCGATCCTCGTAGGGCAACAGGGCATGACGGTAGATTCGGGTCATCGCGGTCTCTGTTAGCGGCGGCGGCCCAGCACACGCTGCCGCAGCGGGTTTACGTGGTCAACAGGGCGGCTGCCATCACCAGCGCAATACCCAGCGGCGCAATATACCTTAACAGAAAGTACCATAGCGAAAAAAACAGCGGGCTCTCACGATACAGCTGCGCGCGCAGCAAAGGCCGCCCCAGCCGCCAGCCCACCAGCAGCGCGGTACCCAACGCCACCAGCGGCAACAAGACGCCGCCTGCAAGCCGGTCAATCCAGCGCAACAGATCCGGCGCTGCGCCATGGCTACTGGGCGCCAGCGTGACGGCCGACCCATACGCCAGCGCCCAGACTGCCGCACCAACAACGAGCGCCGATGTGCCGCGGCGCAAGCCAAAGCGCTGCTTGATAGCACCGGTCACCGGCTCCAGTATGGCGATTGCCGAGCCTAGCGCTACCAAAGCTACCAAGGAAAAGAACAGAGCACCGAACGCCTCACCGTTGACCATGTTGCCGAAGGCGTAAGGCATGCTGACAAACATCAGGCCCGGCCCCATCGACGGCAGCAAATGGCTGGCGAATACCAAGGGAAAGATCGCCAGGCCCATGGCGATGGCCACCAGCGTGTCGAACAGCGCCACCGCCAGCACCGAGCGCCCAATCGGCACGCGCACCGGCGCATAGCTACCGTAGCTAATGCCGGTACCGACGCCAATCCCCAGCGTCAAGAAAGCTTGCCCCAGCGCCATCAACAGCGCCTCGCGGTTAAAATCCAGCCATTGAATAGAAAACAGGAACTTGCCCGCGGCGGAGGCATTACCGTTGGCCAGGCTGTATTGCACCAGCAACACCAAGCCCGCCAGCAAGGTGGGCACCAGCAACCACGACAGCAAACCAATGCCCCGGCGCACACCGGCGGTCACCACCACCACCGTGCACAGCAGAAAGGCCGTTTGCGCCAGCACCATGCGGTCGCTATCGTTGACCAGTGCTTCGAAGTACTGGCCCGCATTGAACATGCTCGCGGCGCTGAAGCTGCCGTCGTACATCGCAGTGGCGTACACCAGCGACCACCCGGCCACCACCGCATACAGCGACAGCAACAGCACGCCCGCAATACAGGCCAGCCAGGGCAAGAGCACCCAGGCGCGGCTACTACGCGAACGCTCTGCCGCCCGGCTCACCGAGTCGACAATACTGCCCATGCCCTGGCGCCCAAGCACCAGCTCAGCAATCAGCAGGGGCACACCTAACAGCAGCAAAAAACACACGTAGGCAACCACGAAGGGCCCACCACCGTACTCCCCGCTGAGATACGAAAAGCGCCACACGCTGCCCATGCCTACCGTGGCGCTGGCCAGCGAAAGTACGAAGGTCATGCGCGAACGCCACTCCCCCAGCGGATTTCCTACACCCGTATTCACCGGGAAAACTTCCTTTTTGTCATGTCGTTAAGCTGCCCCACACGGCCTGCGATGAAAAGAGCTAAATTCACGTTCCCGTGCGCGGGCTTGTCCGTATAATGCGCGCCATGAGCAATAAGAAGCCAGCAAAACCCGACAACGTCATCGCCCGCAACAAGCGCGCGACCTTCGATTACCATCTGCTTGATTCCTACGAGGCAGGCGTGGCGCTGGAAGGCTGGGAGGTCAAGAGCCTGCGCATGGGCAAGTGCCAGCTTACGGATTCCTACGTCTTGATGAAAGACGGCGAGGCCTGGCTGCTGGGCACGCAGATCACACCGCTGGACACCGTCTCTACGCACTACGTCAGCGACCCGACGCGCACCCGCCGGCTGCTGCTGCACCGCAAGGAACTGGCCAAAATCCTCGCCGCCACCAGCCAGAAAGGCCTCACCTGCGTCTGCACCCAGCTGTACTGGAAGGGGCACCTGGTCAAAGCGCGCATTGCGCTGGCGGAAGGCAAGAAAGGCCACGACAAGCGTGATACCGAAAAAGAACGCGACTGGGACAGGCAGAAGCAGCGCATCATTCGCGATAACGTCAAGCAATAAAGCTCCTGCGCCCTAAAGACCTTAAAGCCTAAAGCCTAAAGCCTAAAGCTCAGGCCGGAACGGGCGGGAGCAGTTCAGTCGATGGCCATGCCGGCCATTCACCGCCGTATGGCGCGCTTGCACTGCTGCCTGGCAGCATTGTGAAGCCGCGGGCGGGCTGGCAACATAGGCTCAATAATCGCCCACTCGCCATCAGGTTGCCCGGCATGTCAAAAGAACGCATTAACGAACTGCGCGCGCGCATGCAGCAATCGATTGTTGGCCAAGAGGCGGTGATAGAGCGGCTGTTGATTGGCCTGCTGGCAAACGGAAACCTGTTGGTAGAGGGCCTGCCGGGGCTGGCGAAAACGCGCGCTATCAAGGCATTGGCACAGCACCTTGAGGCAGATTTCAGCCGTATCCAATTCACCCCGGACCTCCTGCCATCCGATGTCACCGGCACCGAGGTGTACTATCAAGACGGCAACCGCGGTGACTTTCGCTTCGAGCCCGGCCCCATCTTCGCCAATATTGTGCTCGGTGATGAAATCAACCGCGCACCGGCCAAAGTACAGGCGGCCATGCTCGAAGCCATGGAAGAACGCCAGGTCACCGTCGCCGGCACCACGCACGCCATGCCGCCGTTATTTATGGTGATGGCCACCCAGAACCCGGTTGAGCAAGAAGGCACCTACCCGCTGCCGGAAGCCCAGATGGACCGCTTCCTGATGCACGTGAATATCGTCTACCCCCCAATAGAAGACGAAATTCTTATCGTTGACCTGGTGCGCGAGGAGGAGCGGCTGGCCCAGGTAAGCAGCGCAACCTCGGCGGGGCCCAAGGCAACCCCTGAGCGCATCCCGCAACAGGCCGTGTTCGATGCGCGCCGGGAAATTGCCGCCGTGCACGTATCCGAGCCCATGAAGCGCTACATGGCTGACCTGGTGTACGCCACCCGCACCCCCGAGAAATACTCCGCCGACGTAGCGCGCTGGATTGAAGTGGGCGCCAGCCCCCGGGCCTCCATTGCACTGGATAAATGCGGCCGCACCCACGCCTGGCTGCGCGACCGGGACTACCTGGACCCCGAGGACATCCGCGCAATCGTGCATGACTGCCTGCGCCATCGACTGATGTTGTCCTACGAGGCCCACGGCGAAGGCATGAACGCCGACAGCGTGATCGACACGCTGCTGGCCGAGGTGGCCCTGCCCTAGCGGCGCCGCGCCATGCAGGACGACCCCCGCATCCACGTTTCCCTCGAGCACCTGCGCAACCTGCAGGGCGCCGCTGAACAGCTCAGCTTTCTGCCGCGCCAACCCGCACGCAGCGTACTCAACGGCCAGCACGCCTCGCACCTGCGCGGGCGCGGCCTGAACTTCGAAGAAATGCGCCATTACCTGCCCGGCGACGACGTGCGCTCCATCGACTGGAAGGCCACCGCTCGCACAGGCACACCCCACGTGCGCGTGTACACCGAAGAGCGCGACCGGCCGGCCTTGCTGGTGGTCGACCAGCGCATGTCGATGTTTTTCGGCTCGGCGCTAAACATGAAGTCCGTCACCGCCGCCGAGGCCGCCGCCATTACCGCTTTTGGCGTGCTCGGTGCTGGCGACCGCATTGGCGGCATTGTCTTTGACGACAACAGCCAGGCCGAATTTGCACCGCGCCGCAGCCGGCGCACCCTGTTTGCCCTGCTGCAGTCCATGGCCACCTATAACGGCGCCCTGCACGCGGCAAAACGCGTGGACGCCAGCGCCGGGCGGCTTAACGAAGTGCTGCGGCCAGTAGCCCGGCTCGCCCGCCACGACCAGCTGGTGGTAGTGCTGAGCGACTTCGCCGGCGCCGATGCCACCACCCGCGAACGGCTGGCCACCATTGCCGCACACAACGATGTGTTGCTGGTGTTGGTGCACGACCCGCTGGCTGAAGGTCAGCTGCTGCAGGGTGAACCCACGGTGCTCGGTGACGGCGAGCTGCAAGCAGAGGTGGACCTCAGCCACCCGGCAACGCGTGCGGCAGTCGGCGACTTCACC
>JANQUV010000034.1 GCA_030730585.1 Haliea sp. | reverse complement strand
GGCAGCAGCGCACTGACCTCCAGTGCCGCATTGACCACTTTCTGCACTTGCCTGTGGTCAACCACCAATCCCGCGGCCCGCACTGTGCCGGACTGAAAACGAAACAGGCAGTCCAATTTGCCGCGTGAAAGCCGCGCCGTAGCGCGTTCGCGCAGGCCTGCTTCGGCGTTGCGCAGCGCGTCAGGCAATTTGAAACTGCAATCGAGGTAGCGATGGTTGACGCTGCGAAGCTCTACAGTGAGTTCGCCATTGTTCGCGGACGCACTTTCCCTGGAAAATGCGGTCATGCTGTAAATAGGTGCCAAGAGCTCGCCCCAACAAAAAATCAAAGGTCGAGTCTAGCAGCCTATTTGTCCAGCTCACACCTTGGGTAGAGGCGCGGCCTTGGCTGTCTGGTATGATTGATGCTCCAGGAATTCGAGCACTGCAGGCGAAAGGTAACGTCCATATGCTGTCCGCCCCCCTACCTACAGTAGAAATAAACCCCGCTGCAGCGCCAGTCGCCGTCGTTATCTGGCTTCACGGCCTGGGTGCTGACGGGCACGACTTTGAGCCCATCGTGCCCCAGCTTCGCCTGCCGGCAGGCCTGCCTGTCCGCTTTGTGTTCCCTCATGCCCCGGAAATGGCGGTCACAGCCTTTGGTGGCCAGCGTGCCCGGGCGTGGTTTGATTTCGACCCCAGCGGCGGCCTCGATGTGGCGGGCCTGGAAAAGTCAGTTCGCCAAGTTCGCGACCTTATCCAGGCTGAGGTGGATAGTGGGACCCCGCCCGAGCGTATTCTTCTGGCAGGATTTTCCCAAGGCGGCGTACTGGCGCTCCACACTGCGTTGTATCACCCGAAACGCCTCGCGGGCATTCTCGCGCTATCCACGTTTCTTGCTGACGGTACAGGCCTGGGTGCAACCAAAGCGCAGGTGAATGCGCAGATTCCTATTCTCATGTGCCATGGTCGGCAGGACGCTGTTTTACCGATGTCGTTAGGTGAATCGGCACTCACCACCCTGAAGGGCGCTGGCTACAAAGTCGAGTGGCGAGAATACCCGATGGGCCACGAGGTGTGTATGGCCGAGATACAGGACATTAGCCGTTGGATGCAAAGCGCGTTGACGCCGCAGAGATAATCACTTTGCCCCTGAGGCTTTAAAACCCGCCGGCATTTCACCAAGGCCTTCTGCAGCAACGCCGACGCTCGCGTATACTGCGCGACCCACTGATTGGAGAGACCCGATGCAACGACCCAGCGGCCGTCAGCCTGCCGATTTGCGCACTGTTACGCTGACGCGTAATTTCACCTGCCACGCAGAGGGATCTGTGCTGGTTGAGTTTGGAGCAACCCGTGTGATTTGCACAGCGTCAGTAGAGCCAGGAGTACCACGTTTTTTGCGCGGCACAGGCAGTGGTTGGGTGACGGCGGAATATGGCATGCTGCCGCGATCTACGGGGTCGCGCATGGACCGCGAGGCCAGCCGTGGCAAGCAGGGTGGCAGAACTCTGGAAATCCAGCGTCTTATTGGCCGCGCTCTGCGCTCGGCAGTCGATTTGAAGAAGCTGGGTGAATTCACCATCACCGTTGACTGCGACGTGATTCAGGCCGATGGCGGTACACGCACGGCGGCGATTACCGGCGCCTGCGTTGCCCTGGTCGACGCACTGAATCACCTGCAACGCAAAAAGCTCATCACCACAGACCCGTTGCTGCAAATGGTGGCGTCTGTGTCGGTCGGCGTTTTTCAAGGTGTTCCCGTGCTTGATTTGGATTATCCGGAAGACTCGAAAGCCGATACCGATATGAATGTGGTTATGGGTGAAGACGGCGGCTTTATTGAAGTGCAGGGCACGGCTGAAGGGGCGCCGTTCCATCGCCATGAAATGCAGGCAATGCTGGATTTGGCAGAAGAAGGCATCCGCCAGTTGATCGTCCTGCAGAAACAGGCGCTGGCGGGTTGAAGGGCTCCGCTCAAACCTCGGTGTCGTAATCCATGATGATGGGCGCGTGGCTGGAGAAGACCCGCGCCTTGTAAATAGCACCGTAATCTACGGAATATTTCAGCCCCTTGGAAATGACCTGGAAGTCGGTACGCCAACCATTTTTGCCTGGCTCACCATCCGGCCACCAGCTGAATTCGTCGTGGTCTGAGTTGATTTCGCGGAAGGCATCGACGTAACCACCCTCAACCAACTCGTCCATCCACTGGCGCTCTTCGGCAAGGAAGCCGGGAACAGTGCTGTTGCGTTCTGTGTCCTGTACGTCAGCCGCGGTATGCGCGAGCTGCCAGTTGCCGCAAATAATGAATTCGCGGCGTTTATTGCGCACTTTCTGCAGATGGTTGTGCAGAAGGCTGTAGAACTCGTTTTTGCGTGCCAGCTGCCCGGCGTCGCCGGGTGCTGCGTAGGGCGCCAGCAGGCAGCCGATGCTCAGGTTCTCATAGTCTGCCTGTATATAGCGGCCTTCCATGTCGAAGTCGGCAAAACCAAGCCCGGTCATAATAGCCTTGGGCAGCTTGCGGCAGTAAATGGCGACTCCGTTCGATTTGCCGTCTACATCGTCATAGAAGTACGCGTTGTAATCGCGGGGGAAATATAGATCGTCGCGAAGATCGTACTCCGTGCAGCGCAAATCCTGAACGCAGATAAAATCCGCGTCTTGCTCACTCAGCCAGTCGTAAAATCCATTTCTTGCGGCATTCTGAATACCGTCGGCACTGAAGCTGATGATCCTCATTCTTGGCCCCTTGCTGAGAGAGCGTGTATCATTCCGGGTTATTGTTGGCCGGCGGCGGCAGTGTGCTGCAGCTTTGGGTTCGGTGGGTGTGTGGCGGTCGTCGTTGCATACTGCCTATGATAACGGCGTCACCGTTAAAGCATAACCCCAAACCGGTCAATTCGCAGTCATTACTCTTCGACGGAGCCGGAAATGAACGCCTATCAACAAGAGTTCATAGAGCTCGCCCGTCGCCATGACGTCCTGAAGTTCGGAGCGTTTACCCTAAAGTCCGGGCGGGTAAGCCCGTATTTCTTCAATGCCGGTGCGTTCTCCAGTGGTGCCGCGCTTGCTACTCTTGGCCGCTGTTACGCGCAGAGCATTGTTGATGCCGGGCTTGAATTTGATGTGCTGCTTGGCCCGGCCTATAAAGGCATTCCGCTGGCGGCGGCGACGGCCGTGGCTTTGGCGGACAAGCACGGCAGAGATGTCCCTTTTGCCTACAATCGCAAGGAAGTGAAGGCCCATGGCGAGGGTGGCGTCTTGGTCGGAGCGCCTTTGCAGGGCCGAGTGTTGGTGATCGACGATGTGATTACGGCCGGCACCGCCGTGCGTGAAGTCATTACCCTGATTGAAACGGCGGGTGCCCAGCTTGCGGGCGTCGCGGTTGGCCTTGATCGTCAGGAGCGGGGCTCCGGCGATCGTTCGGCAATCCAGGAGTTGGAGCAAGAGCAGGGAATTCCGGTGCTGAGTATTATCAACATGGGCCATATTATTGACTACCTGGAAGCAGCGGGGGGTACTTACGCGGAGGTGCTGGTTGCCATGCAGGCTTATCGACAACGTTACGGCGTATGACTTGTTGCCCCGGCTAGCAACATCTATATTGATGTCTGTGAAAAGAGCCATTGTCATGCAGCTTATCGGCGCGGTCCTGTGCATTAGCCTGGGGGCTGTAGCTGTGGCACATGGTGATCTGTATCGCTACCGTAACGACCAGGATGTGGTGGTGGTGGATGATCGCGTGCCCCCTCAGTATGTGGCGCGCGGCTACGAGGTGCTTAACGAGCGCGGAGTGGTGATCCGCGTGGTGCCCAGAGTGCTGACCCCTGAGGAGCTCGCGGACGCAACGCTGCAAATGCGTGTTGACCAGGCTGCTGCGCGCGAGGAACAGCGTTTACGTAAATGGGATCAAACCTTGCTGTTGCGCTATAGCGCCATTGAGGACATAGAGGCCCACCGCGACCGCGCCTTGGCGGATCTCCGCCTGCGGGTGGGAATTTTGAAAAGCAATCGGCGCAGCTTCAAACAACAGATCGAGACCTATCAGTCACAGGCAGCTGATCTTGAGCGTCGTGGCTATGACGTTGATGATGCCCGCCTCAAGGCGATGAGCAGCCTGCAAAAAGAGCTGGCAGCGACAGATCGCCAGATTGCAGACCGTGAGGTTGAGGCGGAGCAGGTTCGCGCCGACTTCTCCGCCGATATTGAGCGCTTCAAAATGCTTGAAGAAGCGGTACGCTTGCGCCGTGAGCTGAGCTCCCGCTCCTCCCGAGAAGAGTGACTCCGCGAAGTATGTTTCAGGGCACTACGCGGGGGCTGGCGGGATCTGTGCCAGGGCTGGTTACGGCTTGACGAAAGAACCCGCTAATCAACAGGGACCATTGATCCTGCCAGTTTTCTGTAGGTGAACGGGTAAAGCCACTGCGCACAAACTGGGCAATACGTCCTTCCGCGGTAGCCATGAGCAGGTTTGCCGCCGCCGGCAAGGGGATCACGGGGCGCAGACCCTCACGCAGTTCAGCCTCGCGAAGCACCTGCTTTAGCTGTGTTTCATAGCGGTCAAACAGCTGTGCAACACGCTGGTGCAAGCGTTCGGTCTCACCCGCCAGCGCGTCGCCGGTGAGGATGCGGGTGATACCCGGGTTGCGCTCGGTGAATGCGAGCAACAGCAGCAGCATTTTCTCACAGCGCCGCGCCACGCCCGATTCTTCGCTGAGAATGATGCTGATACGAGAAAACAGGGTGTCTTCAATAAACTCGATGAGCCCTTCGAACATTTTCCCTTTGCTGGGGAAATGTCGGTAGAGCGCGGCTTCGGAAACGCCGACTTCCTTAGCCAGGCCAGCCGTCGTAATGCGGGTGCCCGCGCTAGCCTGGAGCATCTTGGCGAGGGCCTCCAGGATCTGCTGACGGCGTTGTGATTTCTTTGGCGGCATGGCGCTCACGATTGTTGGCGGGTGTCGGTAATGCTATCGAGTCGTTGGGGCTCCTGCAACACGCATCCTGCCCTTATGCTCAGCTCGAGCGGCCCGTGATTAGGGTGCCAATACCCATGTCGGTAAAAATCTCCAGCAATACGGCATGGGGCACACGGCCATCGATGATATGCGCGCTGGCCACACCGGATTTGACGGCGTCCAGCGCGCAGCCTATTTTCGGCAACATGCCACCGCTGATGGTGCCATCTTCAATGAGCGAGTCGACCTGCCGGGTACTGAGCCCGGTAAGAATATTACCTTCCTTATCGAGCAATCCTGACACATTGGTAAGCAGCATAAGCTTCTCTGCGCGCATCACTTGAGCGATTTTGCTGGCGACCAGGTCGGCGTTGATATTGTAGGTGTTACCGGCTCGGTCCGCGCCAATGGGCGCTATGACGGGGATAAAGTGGCTGCTGAGGATCACGTTGAGCACTTCAGTGTCGATTTGGTCGACTTCGCCGACCTGGCCTATGTCGACGATCTCCGACGCACCCAACTCAGGGCTATAACGGTTCACTGTGAGCTTGCGCGCGCGTATCAGCTGACCATCCTTGCCCGTGACACCAATCGCCTTGCCTCCTGCCCGGCTGATTGAAGACACAATTTCCTTGTTGACGCTGCCGCCCAAGACCATTTCGACAACATCCATGGTTTCGCTGTTAGTGACGCGCATGCCATTGATGAACTCTGTGTGGATATTCAGCTTTTTCAGCAATTCACCGATTTGCGGACCGCCGCCGTGCACCACGACAGGGTTCATGCCGACCAGTTTCATCAACACCACATCGCGGGCAAAGCTTTCGTGTAGCACGGGATCTACCATGGCGTTGCCGCCAAACTTTACGACGATGGTCTTGCCGGTGAAGTGTTGAATATAGGGTAAGGCCTCGGTGAGCACCTGGGCAATATTGAGAGCCGATTCGCGGTCGAGTGACATAGTGGTTCCTGAGCAGGGGGCTTGGGTTAGCGGCTAGACCGTGGGTGATTCGGGTAGGATCAACCCGGGGGATACAACGGCCATTTGGTCCCTGAAGTCGACCATGATAGCGCGCAGGCGTTCTGGTGTGGAGGCTTCAAAGCGGGCGGTGAGCGCCGCCGAAGTGTTGGAGGCACGCACCAAGCCCCAGCCGTCGTTAAAATCGACACGCAGCCCGTCCAGAGTATTCACTTTTCCTTCGGGGAAATAGGCGCCATCCACCAGCTGTTGCACCAGCGAAAACTTGCTCTCTTCCGACACCGGAATGAGGATTTCCGGCGTGTTAGCCGATTGGGGTAAAGCGTCGAGCATTTCGTCGAGGGTCTGGTTCTGGTTGCTGAGTATTTCAGCAAGCCGGACGGCGGCATACATGCCGTCATCAAAACCGTACCAGCGTTCACCAAAGAAAATGTGCCCGGAGAACTCACCGCCCAGCAGTGCTCCGGTCTCCACCATTTTTTCTCGCATAAAGGCGTGCCCGGTTTTGGACAATACAGGCCGGCCCCCATGTTCGATGATGAGTTGCCCGAGATTGCGGCTGCACTTCACATCGAAAACCACGTCGGTACCGGGATTGCGCGACACCACGTCTTCAACGTAGAGCATCATCAATTGATCGGTGCGCAGTATTTTTCCAGAACCGCTGACTACGGCCACCCGGTCGCCATCGCCGTCAAAGGCCACACCCAGGTCAGCATGATTGTGGCGTACAGAAGCGACCAGGTCGGCGAGGTTTTCTTCGCGGCTGGTGTCGGGGGAGCGGTGTGGAAAGTTGCCGTCAATTTCGCAGTACAGTTGCAGCACATCAGAGCCCAATTCGGCAAACAGCTGCGGTGCAATATCGCTGGTGGCGCCATTGCCCGCGTCTACCACAACCTTCAATGGGGCCGGCAGGGTAATGTCGCTGACGATTTCTTCAAGGTAGGAGCGCAGCGGGTCAGCCTTTGACAGCTTGCCGCGGCCCCTACGGAAATCTCCGGCCAGGGCCGTTTCGCGCAGGTTTTGAATAAGGCCGCTGGCACTTGAGACGTCCTTCAGCACGACTTTGAGCCCGTTGTCCGCTGCGGGATTATGGCTCCCCGTCACCATTACCCCCGAACGCGTGTGCAACGTGCGAGTGGCGTAATACAGCAGTGGTGTAGGCACCACTCCGATGTCGATGACATCGCTCCCCGTGCTGAGCAATGCCCTGATCAACGCTTTTTTGATGCGCGGGCTGGAGAGTCGACCGTCGCAGCCGACAATCAGCGCCGTTTCACCTGTTTCTGCGGCAAGGGTGCCTAGCGCCCGCCCAATCAGGCTAATTGACGTATCGCTGAGCTCACGATCGGCGTGCCCCCGGATGTCATAGGCGCGAAAAACATGGGCGGGCAGGAAGTGCTCAGCATTAACCACGGGTTCTTCCGGGTTATCTTCGAAGTGCTCATCCACTGCCTCCATTAAGCTGATGTCATCGCTGGAGTCGTCTTCTTCAGCCAGTTGCTTGCGCTGGAACAGAGGGTGCGTCAGGTGTTTGTCTGCCTGGCGATCTTTAGCGTGGTTATGCTCTTCTTTCTCATCGCTGGCCAGCATGCCACTCACTCGCGACACAACCAGTAGTAGACCACCGCCCACGCTGAGCAACACCAGCGCGAGAACGAGCAGTAGCGGTAACCGGCTTATGTGAAACTGCGCCATGAAAGAATCGGAGGGGGTGAACATCAGCTGCCAGCTGGTGCCAGGTACGGTGTAGACCGTACGGAAGCTTTCGCCCTGTTTACTGGCACTGCCCACTGTGATCAGCTCGACGCCATTTTTGACGTGGGTCTGTTGCAGAGTGATTTGGCCATTGTTGGGGTCAGCCAGCTCCATCCAACGAGGCAGCAGGCCGTTGTCGAAAGTGCCGAGTATTACTGCTTGCCGTCGTGCCGCGCCGGGCGAGCGCACTAACTGCGCCATGGAGGTAAAAACTTGATTGTTTGCCCGGTAGGTTTCCGGTTGGCTGGTGTCGCCCGCCGTCGCTTTGCGCACCAAATCGAGTTCAATGTGGTTGCGCAGTTGATGGCTGGAGCCGCTCAAGGTGGCGGTGCCCAGGTCGGTCAGCAGCAATGCCTGCACGTCGTCAAATTCCGGAAAAAGGCGCAGAATTTGCCGCTCTAACACCCCGGCAGTCTTTTCATCGGCGACTAGCAGTTGCTGCCCGAGCTCGCTATCGGCAACGTGTTGCAGGCGCGTGCGCAAGTCTGCGGACACCTGGGCCAGAGCCTGTGCCTGCTCACTGGCAATAATGTGCACTGCAGCGCGGGTATGTTGATTTTGCAGGCCTGTGTCTCGCAGCAAGGCAAGGTAGCCGAAGCCTGCGAGCACCGGCAGAAAAAACATCAGAAGAAGCACCACCGCCAGCCAGTTCACCGTTGCGCGCGTGGCAATGATTCCGGCTGGGTTGGCCTTGATGCCTTCAGTCACCCCTCCCCTCCATGCGCTGGGCGATTAAGGTGATGAGCTGGCGCGCGATGTTCGCTTTGCTGGCGGCCGGCAATGCTTGATGGCCGTCGGGCCAGAAAACAATGACAGCGTTGTTGTCACTATTGAAACCGATAGCGGTATCAGACACATCGTTCGCCACAATCATGTGCAGGTTCTTCTGCTCTAGTTTGCCCCGCGCATAGCGCTCGACATCGTGTGTCTCTGCCGCGAAGCCCACAGTAAAGGGTGCCTGTGGCGAGGCGCTAACGGCCGCTAAAATATCGGTAGTGCGTTCCAGCTCCAAGGTCATACGCATGGCGCCTTTTTTCAGCTTCTGCTGTGCGATGGCCAGAGGACGGTAGTCCGCTACGGCGGCACAGGCGATGAACAGGTCACACGCTGGCAGCAGCGCCAGGCTCGCCTCGAGCATTTCAGCGGCGCTGGTAACATCAACGCGTGTTACATGGCCTGGCGTTGCGAGGTGTACCGGGCCACTCACCAGTGTTACTGAGGCTCCGGCGTCGACA
Source organism: Haliea sp. (assembly GCA_030730585.1). Lineage (GTDB taxonomy): Bacteria > Pseudomonadota > Gammaproteobacteria > Pseudomonadales > Halieaceae > Haliea. The sequence continues at coordinate 28,083 of JANQUV010000034.1, read as the reverse complement.
GCGGCAGCTGCCAGTGCGTAACCCATTTTGCCTGAGCTGTGATTAGACAGGTAGCGCACTGGGTCCAGCGCTTCCCGCGTTGGCCCCGCGGTAATGACCACACGCTGCCCTGCGAGCACGCCTCGGGTGAACAGTGCGGCGGCGGCCTGGGCAATGTTCGTGGGCTGCTCCATGCGCCCGGGGCCCACGTCACCGCAGGCCTGCTCGCCCGAGGCGGGGCCAATCAGCGCAATCCCTCTACTATTGAGCGTAGCGACATTGCTGGCCGTTGCGGGGTCGCGCCACATTTGCTGATTCATTGCGGGAGCGACCAACTTAGGCGCTGCCGTGGCGAGGGCGACGGTGGTCAACAGGTCATCTGCACGGCCGCTGGCAAGCCGGGCCAGCAGGTCTGCCGTCGCTGGCGCAATAATCAGCAAGTCTGCCCAGCGCGCCAGTTCGATATGGCCCATGCCCAGCTCTGCATCGGCATCCAGCAGGTCGGTGTGCACCGGGTGCCCGGACAGTGCCTGTAGTGTTAAAGGCGTAATGAACTCTTGCGACCCTCGCGTCATGATAACGCGCACATCGGCGCCGAGCTCTTTCAGCTGACGTACCAGCTCTGCTGATTTGTAAGCAGCGATTCCGCCACTGACGCCGAGCACAATATTGCGATTAAAAAGATGTGCCACTGCGGCTACCCAACTGGGACAATAGGTGGATTCAAGTGAGGAACAATACCATCACCACGGGTGTTTGGACACCGCAGGGCGCAGGCCAGGGAGGGCACCGCCATGTCGATCAAAGACTGGGCTGCAGGGGAGGGCCCTCGCGACAAACTGTTGCAGCGCGGGCCATTGGCACTTTCTGACGCCGAGTTGCTTGCTGTTTTGCTGCGTACGGGGCGCCGCGGATACTCTGCGCTTGATGTTGGGCGCGACTTGCTGCTGCGTTTTGGCAGCCTCGCGAGCCTGCTCGGGGCCACCCAGCAAACACTGCTTAACTATCCCGGGTTGGGTGCTGGCAAGTACGCCGTGCTTAGGGCCGGGCTGGAACTGGCGCGGCGCCATGCACTGGAGCAGGCGCGCTCCGGCAGCGTGTTGTGTAGCCCGCGGGCCACACGGGAATTTTTGCAGCATCATCTGGGTGGCCAGCCTCGCGAGGTTTTTACCTGCCTGTTTCTGGATAACCAGCACCGTATACTGCGCTGTGAAGATCTATTTTTTGGCACGCTCGACGGCGCGGCCGTGTATCCCCGAGAGGTCGCCGTGCGCGCCTTGCAGTATCATGCAGCTGCGGTGATTTTTGCGCACAACCACCCTTCGGGTATCGCTGAGCCCAGTCAGGCGGACCGGCGCATCACGGAGCGGCTGCAGGCCGCTCTCGGCTTGCTGGATATCAGGGTGCTGGACCACGTGATTGTGGGCCGCGGCCAGAGTTATTCCTTTGCGGAGAGTGGTTTGCTGTAGACTGTGGGAAGCGTAAACGCGCTTGCTTTGGCCCACCTGTTCTGGTATAAAGTCGCGCTCCGCGCGGCCGGGGTACCCTTTTTGACCCATTTGGCCACACTAATTCGACAAATCCCGTGGTAATGGGAGAGGCAATCATGACAAGAGTATGTCAGGTCACCGGCAAGCGCCCGGTCACAGGAAACAACGTATCACATGCGAAAAACCGCACACGTCGCCGTTTTTTGCCCAACCTGCACCACCATCGGTTTTGGGTTGAATCCGAGAAGCGTTTTGTATCTCTGCGTGTTTCTAGCAAGGGCATGCGTATCATCGACAAGAAGGGCATTGACCAAGTGCTGAGCGACATGCGCGCCAGCGGCGTCAAGGTCTGAACGGCGAAGTCTGAAGGAGAGTAGTCATGAGAGACAAGATCAGAATGATTTCGTCAGCCGGTACAGGGCACTTCTATACCACTGACAAGAACAAGCGCACCACTCCAGACAAGCTGGAAATGAAAAAGTACGACCCAGTCGTGCGTAAGCACGTAATGTATAAGGAAGGCAAAATCAAGTAAGCAAGTGCCCTCATATACGCGTAGAACCCCGGCCCAGGTCGGGGTTTTTTGTGGCTGAAAACGATGCCTGAGCTTCCGGAAGTAGAAACAACCCGTCGCGGTGTTGCGCCTTGGTCGGTGGGCCAACGCGTGCTCTCTGTAGAGGTACGTGAGCCGCGTTTACGCTGGCCAATCCCCGCAGATTTGCCGCAGCAGTTGTGCGGGCAGCAGATTACTGCGGTAGAACGGCGTGCCAAGTACCTGCTTTTTCGTATGGCGAGCGGCAGCTTGTTGGTGCATTTGGGTATGTCAGGTTCCCTGCGCGTTATCCGCGACGATAGCCCATTGCTGCGTCATGATCACGTGCAGATACAGCTCTCCAGCGGTGATCGGCTGCGCTACAACGACCCCCGCCGGTTTGGTTGTATGTTATGGCTGGGCTCGGGCGAAAGCCATAGCTTGCTGGAAGGGCTGGGCCCAGAGCCGCTGTCTGACGTGTTCAGTGGTGAACTGCTTTATGTTCGGTCTCGCGGACGCAGAGGCCCCGTTAAGCCGTTTTTGATGGATGGTAAGGTGGTTGTGGGCGTGGGTAACATCTACGCCAATGAGGCGCTCTTTATGGCCGGCATCCGCCCCGATCGTCCTGCCGGAAAGATCAGCCTGGCCCGTTACGCGCGCCTCGTCGAGGCGGTGAAGCAAGTGCTTACTTCTGCCATAAACCAGGGTGGAACTACACTGCGTGATTTTGTGGGCGGTGATGGCAAGCCGGGTTACTTTGCTCAGCAGTTAACCGTGTATGGCCGCGCTGGCGCGCCGTGTACCGGCTGCGGGCGCCCCTTGCGTGAGGTACGATTGGGTCAGCGCAGCACGGTGTATTGCGTGGCCTGTCAGCGCTGAACAGGCTACACTCAGAACTTGTCAGTGTGGGGCGGCTGCCTCTCGGGGAGTGAATAATGAAAGTAGACTACGTTAACCGCCGGCTTGCGTTCGTCGCTTTGGTGGCATGCTTGACCCTGCCGTCGCTGTCTTGGGCGCAAAGCGCTATAGATGAAAGTCCTTCCGCCGGTGCCATGATGGGCGATCTGTTGGTTGCCCGGCCTATCGGCGTGGTGATGACAGCAGGTGGAACGGCAGCATGGCTGGTGAGTTTGCCTTTTACGATACTCGCTGGCCACGCTGGTGAAGCAGCAGAAACGTTAATGATTGGCCCGGCCGAGGCGACTTTTATGCGCTGTCTAGGTTGCCGTGAAACGGGTTACACCAACAAGGACATCAACCGCAATCGCGAGCGCAAGGCTGCCGCTGAAGATTAACGGAAGCGCTCTTGCAGTGCCTGCGCCACGGGTGTGGGCACAAAGGGCGTAATATTGCCTTGCAGTGAGGCAATTTCTCTTACTAAAGAAGATGAAATATACGATAAGTGCTCTGATGGCGTCAGGAAGATGCTTTCAAACTCACTGTCCAGCGCCCTGTTCATGTTGGCCAACTGAAATTCATACTCGAAGTCCGCCACCGCACGTAGGCCACGCAGAACACAGCGTGAGCCTTGGCTATGCACGAAATCGATCAATAAATTACTGAATCCCACTACTTCCACGTTGTCCAGATGCTGCAGCGAAGCTTTGCACAGGGCAACACGTTCCTCCAGGTTGAACAGCGGTGTCTTCTTCTCACTGTGCGCTATCGCAACAACAACGTTGCCGAAAAGGCGAGCGGCACGCTCGATCAGGTCGACATGGCCATTGGTGATGGGGTCAAAGGTGCCGGGATAGACAACCGTGTGTGTGTTCATGAAAGCTGCTCAGGGAGAGGGTGAGAGGGGTGGATGGTAAACACTCATGGTTGCGCGTGCAAACCAGGCCAACCCTGGGCCGGGGCGTGGAACAGCCGATAGCGAACGGCGCCCGAGTTTTTGTCGCGGTGCAGCTCCCAGCCTTCTGGAAATGCAATCTCGGTTTCCTCTCGGCCTGTCTCAACGTAAATGCTGGCCGATGTTGCAAGGGCCCCGCTTGTGGCCAGGAGCGCGCAGGTTGGCGCAACCAGCTGCAGCGCAAACGGCGGGTCGATGAAGACGACATCCCACGGGCCTGCTGTGGCCCTCGTCAGCAGGTCCAGTGCGCTGCTGGCGTGGCATGTCCCTTGAGCCTCACTATCAAGCGTGTGCAGGTGGCGACGAATCTGCGCCAGGCTTGCTGCGTTGTTCTCGACAAAATCGCAGTGGATTGCGCCCCGTGACAGCGCTTCCAGCCCAAGTGCACCAGAACCGCTGAAAAGATCGGCGCAGCGTGCATCGGGGAGCTCGTTGGCCAGCCAATTAAACAGAGTCTCACGGATTCGGTCACCGGTAGGGCGTAAGCCCTGTGCCGCGTTGAAGGGCAGTTTGCGACCGCGCCAGCGCCCTCCAATGATACGTAAACTGCCGTTTGGCGGCTGTGAGCCCTTTGCGGGCGTGCCGCGGCGTGTTGTCATTTCTCCGCTCCTCTGAGGAGTGATAGGATACGCAGTCCTGCGGATACTCCGCCGTCGATTTTATCACGAGACCCATGAAGTTTTTCAACCGCAGTAAACAGACGCCCGCACCCAGTGTGCCAGAGGCAGACAAGGCCGTTGCCGCCAGTGTCGATACCGCCCCAGATGCTCCAGCACCTAGCGAGGTTGCAGCGACTATGCCCGGCTCTGTGCCGGCAACGGATGCGCTGGTGCCGGCCTCTGCGAGTGAGCCGCCTTACGCGCCGGCTTCGCCTGCTCAAGCTGTGGCCCAGCCCGCAGAACGGCCCGTGGCACAACCGGTTGCACCTTCTGTTGCGGCTGCGGAGGCCGGATTTTTCACCCGCTTGCGCCGCGGGCTGGATAAAACCAGTAATACGCTGGTGCAAGGGATGGGCGCGCTGTTCCTCGGCCGCAAGGAGATCGATGAGGAGCTGATTGAGGAGCTTGAGTCGCGCCTGTTGCTGGCCGATGTGGGTGTTGATGCCACGGTGGATATTATAGAACGCCTGACGCAGCGAGTTTCGCGCAAGGAGTTGACCCGGCCAGAGGCTTTACAGCAGGCGCTACAAGAAGAATTATTGGGCCTGTTACAGCCGTGTGAAGTGCCTTTGGACGTGTCGGGCCACCGGCCCTATGTGATTCTTATGGTGGGGGTGAACGGGGTCGGTAAAACCACCACCATCGGCAAGCTGGCTCGGCGCTTTCAGGCGGAAGGTCGTTCCGTGATGTTGGCGGCCGGCGACACTTTCCGTGCTGCTGCGGTTGAGCAGTTGCAAGTGTGGGGTGAGCGGCACAACGTGCCGGTCATCGCTCAACACACGGGTGCTGACAGCGCCTCGGTAATTTTTGATGCACTGCAGGCGGCTCAGGCGCGCAATGTGGATGTGCTGATCGCCGACACTGCGGGACGCCTGCACAACAAAGATCATTTGATGGACGAGCTGCGTAAGGTGGTGCGCGTCATGGGCAAGTTGGATGCCGCCGCGCCCCATGAGGTGATGCTCGTGCTCGACGCCGGCACGGGGCAGAACGCACTCGCCCAAGCCAGCCATTTCCAGCAGCTTGTTGGGGTGACCGGGCTTACACTTACCAAGCTTGATGGCACCGCCAAGGGCGGCGTAATCTTTGCCATTGCACGCCAGCTTGGGCTGCCTATCCGCTTTATTGGCTTTGGTGAAACGGCGGATGACTTGCGGCCTTTTGCCGCCGAGCCCTTTATCGATGCTTTGTTCGCAGGTGCGGATTCTGATCCATGATCACCTTTGATCGCGTTAGTAAGCGCTACGAGGAAGGCCACGAAGCCTTGAGCGAGGTGAGCGTCGAGATTCGCCAGGATGAGATGGTTTTTCTCACGGGTCATTCCGGCGCGGGCAAAAGTACATTGCTGCGCTTGATTATGTTGATTGAGCGACCTTCCCGCGGTCAGCTGATTGTTGACGGCCAGAACCTGGCGAAAGTCGGTGAGCGCGGTATCCCGCGTCATCGGCGTAATATCGGCGTCGTTTTCCAAAATCATCAATTGTTGTTCGACCGCAGCGTGTTTCACAACGTGGCGCTGCCCCTGGTGATTGGCGGCTACGAGCAGCGTGAAATCGGTCGCCGGGTGCGTGCGGCGCTGGATAAGGTGGGCTTGCTGTCAAAAGAGCGCGCGCTGCCGGTGACTCTGTCAGGCGGTGAACAGCAGCGGGTGGGCATCGCGCGGGCCGTCGTGGCACGGCCACGGATTTTGCTGGCGGACGAACCCACCGGTAACCTCGACCCGCTGCTCTCGGCAGAGATCATGCAGCTGTTTGAGGCCTTTAGCCAGGTAGGGGTTACTGTGTTGATTGCCAGCCACGACCTGGCGCTGATTTCTCGCATGCGCCATCGCATCCTCACCTTGCGCGGCGGGCGCTTGGTAGGAACTGGCGCATGAGTGCGGTAGAAAACAAACTTCGCCGCGAGGGAGCCAGCACGCGTCGCACCCAAATGCGGCACCTGTTTCAGGGCTGGCTGGCACACCACCGATTGTCGGCTGCCGACAGTTTGGCTCGCGTCCTGGACCACCCCTTTGCCAGCACGCTCACCTGGTTGGTGCTGGGTATTGCGCTGGCACTGCCTGCGGCCCTGACGGTAGCGCTGGACAATGCCCGAGCGCTCAGTGATCGCTGGGACAGCCCTGCGCAGCTGTCCCTGTTTCTCAGTGGGTCTGTCAGTGCCGATGAGGCGCAGTCGCTCAGTGCAGCGCTGCAACAACGGCCCGATGTCGAGCATGTGGCGTTTGTTTCCCGAGATGCAGCGTTAGCCGAGTTCAGCGTGCTGTCCGGGTTTGCCGACGTGCTGGAGACTCTGGAGCGCAACCCGCTGCCGGACGTGTTGCTGCTGACACCCGTGCCGGGTAGCGATGCGGCGCCGGCACTCTATACAGAATTGGCCGCCGACCCCCGCATTGCCGAGGTGGTGCTGGATATGGCTTGGCTTGAACGTCTTAATACCCTGATGCAAATTAGTCGACGTGTAGTCTGGGCCTTGGGCAGTGTGCTGGTGGCTGGGGTTGTGTTAATACTGGGTAACACCATCCGCCTGTCTATCGAGAGCCGCCGGGAAGAAATTGTGGTGATTAAACTGGTTGGCGGCAGCAATGCCTTTGTCCGCCGTCCGTTTTTGTATACCGGGCTTTGGTATGGCGTGGGCGGCGGCGTGTTCGCGGCATTGCTGGTGGCCTCGGCGCTGTGGCTTCTGGGTGGTCCGGTGATGCGCCTGGCGGAGCTGTATCAGAGCAATTTCCGGCTCGGTGGCCTGGGTATTATGGGTAGCCTGAACCTGGTGCTAATCGGCGGCTGTTTGGGCCTTGCCGGCGCCTGGCTGGCGGTAACCAGGCACCTGCGTCTGATTGCCCCGCGCTAGCGCTAGCCTCGCGCTGCCACTTCCGCAGCAAGCTTATCCCGTAAATTGCTGGCTTGGCGCGCAGCTCCCCCGGAACTTTTTCGCGGTTAGCACTCTAAGGTCAGGAGTGCTAGAATTGAAGACAGTAGAAAGGGGATTGTGTATGAGCAGAGGGTTGTTACCAGTCGACCAGATGGTGCCGGGCGCCAATCTTGGGGCCTACGTGCAGGCTGTAAGCAGCATTCCGTTATTGACGCCAGAGCGTGAAAAAGCGCTGGCAGAGGACTTGTATTGCAACGCTAATGTGGAGGCGGCACGCGAGTTGGTAATGTCCCACCTGCGTTTCGTGGTGCACATTGCCCGCAGTTATTCAGGCTATGGCCTGTCTGAAGCTGACCTGATTCAGGAAGGGAACGTGGGCCTGATGAAGGCGGTGAAACGCTTTAACCCTGAAAAAGGCGTGCGTTTGGTGTCCTTTGCGGTGCATTGGATTAAAGCGGAAATGCACGAATTTATTCTGCGCAACTGGCGCATAGTGAAAGTCGCCACCACCAAAGCGCAGCGTAAGCTGTTCTTCAACCTTCGCGGTGCGAAGAAGACCTTGGCGTGGTTGAGCCGGGAAGAGGCGCAAGCCGTTGCTGACGACCTCGGTGTGGATATTGCGGAAGTGCAGCGCATGGAAGGGCGCCTTAGCAGTCGCGATGTCGCGTTTGACTCACCCGTTGGCCAAGACGAAGACGACGCCTGGCAGGCTCCCCAGTACTATCTTGAAGACCAGCGCAGCGACCCGGCGCTGTCGGTCGAATCCGATAACTGGCAGGAAAACAGTGAAGACCAGCTGTATCAGGCGCTGGGTGAGCTGGACGAGCGCAGCCGTGATATTCTTGCCCAACGTTGGCTGGCGGAAAAGAAGGCCACGTTGCACGAGTTGGCAGCCAAGTATCAGGTGTCTGCCGAACGCATTCGCCAGCTTGAGCAAAACGCCATGAAGAAGCTGCGTACCTCTATCGCAGCCTGAACTGACTGACCTTGGGAGTGCTACACTGCACTCCCGTGTTTTCGGAGCCCCTCATGGCGCAGTTCTTTATTGCCAGTGCCGCTATCAGCGGCGCACTTGCGGTTGGTTTTGGTGCTTTTGGCGCTCACGCCCTCAAGGCTCGCTTGGACAGCTACTCACTGGATGTCTTCCAGACCGCCGTTCAATATCACTTCTATCATTCTCTCGCCCTGCTGGCGGTTGGTATTTTGCTGGCGCAAAACGCTGAACTGACCCTGCTACGCAGTGGCGGTTGGTTGTTCATGCTGGGCCTACTGCTATTCTCCGGCAGTTTGTACGTGCTTAGCCTTTCTGGCTTGCGTTGGTTGGGTGCTATTGCTCCCTTGGGCGGCCTCGCCTTCATTGCTGGCTGGGGTTGCCTGGCTGCCGCCAGCTGGAAGCTGGCTGGCTGATCAATGACTGATACTGCCCACCGGGCCATACGCAGCTATGTACTGCGTATGGGGCGCCTCACCAGCGGACAACAGCGTGCCTTCGATGAAGGCTGGCCGCGTTATGGCCTGCTTCATAGCGACGGTCCCCTGGATTACCCGCAGGTTTTTGGCCGCGAGGCTCCACGGGTGTTGGAAATAGGCTTTGGCATGGGTCAGTCATTTGTCGAAATGGCAGCTGCGGCGCCCGAGACAGATTTTATCGGGATTGAAGTGCATCGCCCCGGCGTTGGCAAAATGCTGCACACCATGGCGGAAGCTGGAGTCGACAATATCCGCGTGTATTGCCACGATGCGGTGGAAGTGTTGCGTGATTGCATTGCGTCTGGAAGCCTCGATACCCTGCAGATTTTCTTTCCCGACCCTTGGCACAAGAAACGCCACCACAAGCGACGTCTGATTCAGCCGGCGTTTACGGCTGACCTGGTGGGTTATCTCAAACCGGAGGGTAAGCTGCATCTGGCCACGGATTGGGAGAGCTACGCGCAGCAAATGCTGGAAGTCCTCACCGCTACACCAGGGCTTGAGAATACGGCCGCAGATGGGCTTTACACGCCCCGTCCGGCGCACCGCCCGCTGACCAAATTCGAGCAGCGCGGTGAGCGATTGGGGCACGGTGTTTGGGATTTGGTGTTCACCCGCACGGCCGACTGATCATTCTGGCAGAGTGCTCGAGGCAGTCTGCGCCGGGCAGCGTATCAGGCGAGAAACTCGGTGATGACTGAATCGAGAAAGCGCCGCCCCAGCTCACTCGCACGCAACTGTTCTCCTTCCTGCACCAGCAAGCCCCGAGCCACTAATGAATCGAGCGCCGGCTGCAGCGTTGAGCAGGGTAGGCCAGTGCGAGCGGTGTAGTCGGGCAGGGCGAAGCCGCTGTTAAGGCGCAAGGCGTTTAGCATGTATTCGCCGGGCCGTTCAGCATCGCTGAGCCACTGCGGCTGTACTTGCCAGTCACCTTGCGCCGCCATATAGGCGTCGGGTTGACGGCGTTTGGAATAGCGCAGGATACGTCCGTCCGGAAAACTGATTTTACCGTGCGCGCCTGCGCCAATCCCCAGATAGTCACCAAACTCCCAGTAGTTAAGGTTGTGTCGGCACTGTTCGCCTGTAGCGGCCCAGGCGGACACTTCGTAGGGTGCCAGCCCGGCGGCACAGAGCTGTACTTCACCGGCATCCTGAATATCCGCCAAGATATCTTCCTCGGGGAGGATGGGGCGCTGTTTATAAAAGACCGTATTTTGTTCTATGGTGAGCTGGTACCAGGATAAATGTCCGGTTTGGTAGGCAGATGCGGTCGCCAGGTCGGCCAGTGCGGCAGCTGCTGTTTGCCCTGGCAGCCCATGCATGAGATCCAGGTTGATTCGCTGAAACCCGGCTTGGCGCGCCGCGCCTACGGCGGCATGTGCCTGGTCACTGTTGTGTACCCGGCCCAGCGCAGCCAGCTGGGCATTCTGGAAAGACTGTATGCCCAGCGACAGGCGATTGATGCCTGCGGCACGAAAGCCGGCGAACTTTTCTGCCTCGGCACTGCCCGGATTGGCTTCCAGTGTGGCCTCAAAGCCTTCCGCCAAGGCCACACGTGCGGCAATGCCGCCCATCAAGTGCTGTATACCTGCAGCACTGAACAAACTCGGTGTGCCACCGCCGATGAATAGCGTGCCTACCTCGCGGCCTTGAACAAAGTGCAGGTCAGCTTCCAGGTCCGCCAACAGGCTGTCGATATAGGCGGCTTCTGGCAGGCTGCGGGCTTCATGGGAATTAAAGTCGCAGTAGGGGCATTTGCGCTCGCACCAGGGTAGGTGCACGTAGAGCCCCAGCGGTGGTAGCTGCAGGGCGCCCACTAACGCGTGCGTTGCGCGATGTCGCGTTCCACCGCGGCGACCAGCTGGGCACAGGCCACGGCACGGTGGCTCACACGATTCTTGGTGCGCGGCGCCAGCTGTGCCGCGCTACAGTTGAAGGCTTCGACATGAAACAGCGGGTCATAACCGAAACCACCCTCGCCCTGTGCGCTGTCGAGAATGTGGCCCTCCCAGCTGCCTTGGCAAATGATCGGCGTGGGGTCCAGTGCATGGCGCATGTAGACTAAAACGCACTGGTAGCGTGCTGTGCGGTCAGGCCAGGGCACATCCTGCAGGGCTTCTAGCAGTTTGTGGTTGTTGCCCGCATCACCTGCACCGGAATAGCGTGCAGAGTGAATGCCGGGTGCGCCTTGCAGCCAGTCCACTTCCAGCCCGGAGTCGTCGGCGATGGCGGGGAGGCCTGTTTGATCGGCTGCAGCGCGTGCCTTGATGATGGCGTTTTCGACAAACGTCAGCCCGGTTTCGGCAACCTCTACCACGCCCAGTTCAGACTGCGCCCGCAAGGAAAGCCCCAGCGGGGCCAGAATACGCGACAGCTCGGCGAGCTTGCCTGCATTTCCGCTGGCGAGTACCACGGCCTGGCTGCACGTGTACATTAGTTGATATACAGCTGGTGGCGATGTTCGAAGCGGAAAGTGGTGTCGCCGCCTTCCGGGCGAAAGTCGATTTCAAAAAAGCGCCATTCTTCGTTAATAAAGGCGAACTCAGCGATATAGTAGATCGCGCCACTTTCTCGAACCTCGAGAAACTTCATCTCCTGTCCGGTGATCAGGTCGCGCGTGTAACCCTGAATCAACATCGGCCGGGCGACTGTGCCCTCGGCGGTATGTTCGCGTACCGCCAGGTTCAGAATTGCGCGGTTTTTGCCCCGGGTAATGCCATAGGTGGCCGCTACGCCGGGCTCGAGGAATGTGGTGTTCACCACGCTGTAATGTAGCTCGTAAGGGCCGTATCTTTCCGACTGCTGTGCTTGGGCAGCGCCGGTTAAGACCAGTAGCAAGGCCAACGTCAGGCAGAATCTCTGGAACATGCTCCTCTCCTCAGTGGCTGATGAGATAGATCGCGGTGACCGCAAACAGATTAGGCCAGGCACTCGCCAGCAGTGGTCGACGATGAGTATTGCCCACCATATCGCGTGCGAGGATGCGTATGCCGCGCTCTTCGCACAGTGCTTCGAAATCTTTCACCGTACAGAAATGAATATTGGGTGTGTCGTACCAGTTATACGGCATGAAACGGGAAACGGGCATACGTCCACGCGAGCCCAGGTACAGGCGGCAATTCCAATGGGCAAAATTGGGAAAGGTGACAATACCCTGACGACCAATGCGCAGCATCTCTTCGAGCACGCGATCGGGATAGTGCACTGCCTGCAGCGCATGCGCCATGACTACCGTGTCAAAGCTCTGGTCGGGGAAGTTGGTGAGCCCCGCGTCCATGTCCTGCTCCACAACATTCAGGCCTCGGGCGACCGCCTTGTTAATTTTGTCCGGGTCAATTTCCAGCCCCAGGCCACGTACATCGCGCTCTGCCTCCAGCCGCTGCAGAAACTCACCGTCACCGCAGCCCAGGTCCAACACTTTGGAGCCAGGCGCGATCCAGCGCTGAATATGAGTGAGATCAAGGCGCATCAGCAGCCTTCCTTGACGCGCTGCATGTAGGCACCAAACAGCGCCAGGTAGCGCGGGATGGGCATCAGGAAGGCATCGTGGCCGTCATCGGCTTCAATTTCAGCGTAGGTGACAGGCCGGTCTGCGGCAATCAGGGCGTCGACGATTTCGCGCGAGCGGCTGGGCGAAAAGCGCCAATCAGTGGAAAACGACAGCACCAGAAAGCTGCAGCTGGCTTCGCGGAAAGCGGCTACGGGGTCGTCAGCGTACTCTCGGGCAAGGTCAAAAAAATCCAGCGCCTGCGTCATCAAGATATAGGTGTTGGCATCAAAACTGCCGGAGAACTGGTTACCTTGGTAGCGCAGATAGCTCTGTACCTGAAACTCAGCGACTTCTTCATCACCCAGTTCCAGGCTGCCGGAGCGCAGGTCACGGCCGAATTTACTGGCCATGGCATCGTCTGACAGGTAAGTGATATGGCCCACCATGCGCGCCAGCGCGAGGCCCTTGGCAGGCAGGGTGTTCTTGGCGAGGTAGTGGCCATCGGCAAACCCCGGGTCGGACTGAATGGCCTGGCGCGCTATCTCATTGAAAGCAATATTCTGCGCGCTCAGGCGCATGGCCGAAGCAATCACCACGCAGTGGCGTAGACGCTGCGGGTAAAGCAGAGCCCAGCGCATGGCCTGCATACCTCCCAGGCTGCCGCCAATAACCGCTGCCCAGCAGTCAATGCCCAGATAATCGGCCAACCTGGCCTGGCTGTGCACCCAGTCGCGCACGCGCAGTGAGGGGAAGTCCGGCCCCCAGGGAGCTCCCGTGGCCGGGTTTGCGCTCACCGGCCCGGTGGACCCGTGGCAGCCACCCAGGTTATTGAGACTGACGACAAAAAAATGCCGGGTATCGATAGGTTTGCCTGGCCCGATACATTCATCCCACCACCCGGGCTTGCGGTCATCCGCCGTGTGATAGCCCGCCGCATGGTGGTGGCCAGACAGCGCGTGGCACACCAGCACGGCATTAGAGCGCGTACTGTTGAGTTCGCCGTAGGTTTCATAAACAAGCTCGTAGCTCGGCAACTCACGGCCGCAGGCGAGCAGCAGCGGCTCTTCGAAGCGCACGCTCTGCGGGGTGACAATACCGACCGTTGATGTGTTCACTGCGGGAATTAAAGCCCGATGACCAGTGCCGACGGTAACCCTGCCGCCGCTGCCATATGCCCCAGCGCGATCTGGATGACGTTGATCAGGATGAACAGCAGGATCGGTGAAAAATCGATACCTCCCATATTGGGTAGCAGGCGACGAACCGGTGCCATCACCGGCTCGGTCAGCTGAAACAACAGCAGCAGGGCCGGGTGGCGGCTGCCGGGTGCTACCCAGCTCAGGATGATCATGGCGAGCAAGGCAAAAAAGTAAATGTTCACCACCAGGCCCGCAACGCCTAGCAGTGACCACACGAATAAGCGCAGTACGCCGGGAGGCCCCGAACCATTGAGGGCCAGCAAGGCGACAATAGCCGCAATTTGCAGCAGCAGCGCGATGAGCAAGGTGGACAGGTCGAGCCCCCCCACGCTGGGGATCACACGCCGCAGCGGCAATACCAGCGGGTTGGTGATGCGGGCGAGGAATTGGCTTAGCGGATTATAGAAATCAGCCCGCACTACCTGTAGTAAAAAGCGCAGCAGCATGGCCAGAAGCGCCAGATTGAGCGCGGTTTGCAGCAGATACGCCGCGATATCATTGAGTGCGCTCATACCCTCTCCTGCTCCGATTCAGCGCCCATTTCTGCCGCGCGCTGTTGCGCGGCGGTCATCGCGTGGGTAACCAGGTCGCGTAAGCCCTCACGTTCAAAACATTCCACAGCGCGTTCGGTGGTGCCGCCGGGGCTGGTCACGCGGCGGCGCAATTCGGCCAGGTCGACGTCGCTTTCCAGTGCCATGCGTGCTGCCCCCAATGCGGTTTGCCGGGCCATGACCGTTGCACAGTCACGGGATAGCCCCATAGAACACCCGGCATTGATCATGGCCTCCATGAATAAAAAGAAGTAGGCAGGGCCACTGCCCGAAAGGGCGGTGACAGCATCCAGCAGCGCTTCTTCCGGGACCCACTCGATAAGGCCAACCGCGCCGAGAATGGTGCCGGCCAAGGCGTGCTGGTCTGCGTCTACTTGGCTGTTGGCATAGAGTCCGCTAGCCCCTACGCCCAACAGAGCAGGGGTGTTGGGCATACAGCGCACAATGGCGGCACCGTCGCCCAGCACTGCCTCCATACTGGCGATGGTGGTGCCGGCGGCAATCGAAATGACCAGTGCACGGCGCGCCCTGACGGGCGCCGCAATACTCTGCAGCGCTTCGCGCATGACCTGTGGCTTCACTGCCACGATAACCACATCGGCTTCGGCACAGGCTGCGGCATTGTCGCTATAGACAGCAATGGCACCTAGCTTGCGCAAATTGGCCAAGCTTTCTGCTGCAGGGTCCGCCGCGTGGAGGTTGGCAGCGGGGTGGCCGCTTTCCAGTAAGCCACCGATGATGCTGGCGGCCATATTGCCGGCGCCGATTAACGTGATAACCGCTTTGGTCATAATCCTGGTGTCGATTGGTCAGGGGAAGGGCGCAGTATACACGCCGCAGCTTGGCGAAATCATCCGTTGCTGGCGGTTCTGCGTGGGCCGAAAATGTCTGTGCCAATGCGGACAATAGTCGCGCCTTCGGCGATCGCCGCTTCGAGGTCGGCAGACATTCCCATGGACAACGTGTCCAGCTCTGGCAGGTTGGCCTGTAGCTGGCCCAGTGCGGTGCGCAGTGCTGCGAAAGGCTCGCATTGCCGGGCGAAGGTATCGGCAGGTGCGGGAATGGCCATTAGCCCGCGCAGCTGCACACGCGGCAGTTGCGCTACGGCGGTGGCGAGTGCACTCAAGTCGCACAACGCCACGCCTGATTTACTGTCCTGTGCGGAGATATTCACTTGCAGGCACAGCTGCAAATCCGGCAGGTGGGCGGGGCGTTGCTCGCTCAGGCGTTGAGCAATTTTCAGGCGATCGACACTGTGCACCCAGTCGAAGTGTTCAGCGATGGCGCGCGTCTTGTTTGATTGGATGGGGCCGATGAAGTGCCAGCAAAGCTTGAGGTCATCGAGCGCGTCGATTTTTGTCAGCGACTCTTGCAGGTAATTTTCCCCGAAATCACGCACCCCCAGTGCTGCCGCCGCACGAACTTCATCGGCCCCACGGGTTTTGCTGACGGCGAGCACACGGATCTCCGCAGGCTCACGCTGGCTTTTTTCGGCGCCGAGTCGTACTCTTTCACGGAGTTTGGCGAGTTGTTGAGCGAGCTGGTCTGTGTCCATGCTGTAGATGGTAGCGGATTCCGATGCCGTGAGGCGAGTTGAGAATAACGTGTTGCTATGCACAGTATGGCAGTAGCGGTCTCCGGCGCCAGCGCTGGGCCGGCCCAAAAGGAGTGGAACGGTGGATATTACAGAACTTCTTGCGTTCAGCGCCAAACAGGGTGCGTCGGATTTGCACCTGTCGGCGGGCTTGCCACCTATGATTCGAGTGGATGGCGATGTGCGCCGCATAAACCTGCCGCCGATGGATCACAAGCAGGTGCATGAACTCATCTATGACATCATGAACGACAAGCAACGTAAGGACTACGAGGAATTCCTCGAGACGGATTTCTCCTTCGAAGTGCCTGGTGTGGCACGTTTCCGTGTTAATGCCTTTAACCAGAATCGCGGCTCGGGTGCCGTGTTCCGCACCATCCCTTCCAAAGTGTTGACTATGGAAGACTTGAGCATGGGCACGGTTTTTCGTGATATTTGTATGATGCCACGAGGCTTGGTGTTGGTGACAGGCCCCACTGGCTCGGGTAAGTCAACAACGCTGGCCGCGATGGTCGACCACATTAATGACAACAAGTACGAACACATCCTCACTATTGAAGACCCCATCGAATTCGTTCACGAGAGTAAAAAATGTCTGGTAAACCAGCGCGAAGTGCACCGTGACACCCTGGGATTTTCTGAAGCCCTGCGCTCGGCGCTGCGTGAAGACCCCGACATCATTCTGGTCGGCGAGATGCGCGACCTGGAAACCATCCGCCTGGCCCTCACCGCTGCGGAAACCGGCCACTTGGTGTTTGGCACCCTGCACACCACATCAGCGGCTAAAACCATCGACCGAATTATTGACGTGTTTCCCGCTGCGGAAAAATCCATGGTTCGTTCCATGTTGTCAGAGTCGCTGCAGGCGGTGGTGTCACAGACTTTGTTGAAGCGAGCCACCGGCGGCCGTGTTGCGGCACACGAAATCATGCGCGGCACCTCGGCTATTCGTAATCTTATCCGCGAGGACAAGGTGGCGCAGATGTACTCTGCTATCCAGACCGGCCAGGCTCTGGGCATGCAAACGATGGACCAGTGCCTCAAGGAATTGGTTGAGAAACGCGTTATCACGCGCGACATCGCGCGCGAAAAGGCACGTATGCCAGAAAACTTCTAATACGCGGGGATTGAAGAGCGGGTCATGCTGATCGAAGAGTTATTGCAACGCGTCGTAAAGGAAAACGCATCAGATGGTTTTGTCACCGCCGGTGCTCCACCGAGTATCAAGATTGACGGCCAGATCTACCCGGTCAGCAAGGTCAAGTACACCGGCGAGCGGGCTCGCGAGGTTGTGTTGTCGACGATGAATGAGCGGCAGCGCGAGGAATTCCTGCGCACGCACGAGTGTAATTTTGCGCTGGCGGTTCCGGATCTCGGTCGCTTCCGGGTGAATGCGCTGGTTCAGCGCGGCAGCATGGGATTGGTGTTGCGCCGTATTCACACCGAAATTCCCGAAATTGCCGAGCTGGGCCTGCCACCAATCATCAACGATCTGTCCATGACCAAGCGCGGTCTGGTAATTTTTGTGGGTGCGACCGGGACTGGTAAGTCTACGTCGCTCGCGGCCATGGTGGGATATCGTAACCAAAATAGTCGTGGGCATATCATCACCATCGAAGACCCGATTGAGTTCATGCACCGACACGGTAACTGTCTTGTGACCCAGCGTGAGGTGGGCATGGATACGGATTCTTTCGATATTGCGCTGAAAAACACGCTGCGGCAGGCGCCCGATGTGATCATGATTGGCGAGGTGCGTTCTGCCGAGACCATGTTGCATGCGCTGACTTTTGCGGAAACAGGGCACCTGTGTCTGTGCACTCTGCACGCCAATAACGCCAACCAGGCATTGGACCGTATTCAGAGCTTTTTCCCCGCCGACCTCCATTCGCAAGTGTGGATGGACCTGTCCTTGAACCTCAAAGCGATAGTGGCTCAGCAGCTGTTGCCGCACAAGGATGGCAAGGGCCGCACTCCGGTGATCGAGGTGTTGTTGAACTCTCCATTGATTCAGGACTACATTCGCAAAGGCGAAGTGCACCTGATCAAGGATGTGATGACCAAATCCACCGAACAGGGCATGCAGACCATGGATCAGTCACTGATTCATGCCTATAAAAACAACCTCATTACGCGCGAGGATGCCATCCGGCATGCCGATTCTGCCAACGATGTGCGCCTGATGATCAAGATGTTTGAAAAAGGCCAGGCCATTGAAGCTGATAGCTTCGACTTGAGCGTCGACGATTCAGACAGTGCCAAACATATGGGACGCAATTAGCGCTGCTCGTGTAAAGGCGCTTAATTGCGTGGTTGCTGCTGTGCCAGCCAGGTTTGCAGAATCAATTCTGCTGCATAGCTGTCTACCGGCGCAGCGCGATAGTCACCTCGATGCCCACGCTCTCTTTGTTCGGACTTCGCGGCGTAACTGGAGAGGCGTTCATCACACAGTGCCACCTCCAGCCCTAAACGCCCGTGTAAGCGGCGGGCAAATTTGCGTGCCCTCAGGGCCAGCGGGCTGACAGTGCCGTCCATATTGAGCGGGTCACCCACGATAATCACGCCTGGTTGCCACTCATCTGTCAACGCGCTGATGTGATCCCAATCAGGAACGCCATCGCGTGCCTTGAGAACGCACAGCGGTTGGCTGGTGCCCAGTAGTGAATTGCCGACCGCGACGCCGATCTGTCGCAGGCCGTAGTCGAAAGCGAGTATGGTGGCAGCTCCGGCGCGCGTGCTGCTGTGCTCAGGCATGCCCTGCCTGTGCGCTGATCAGGTTCATGTCGATACCCAGGGCTCCCGCCGCTGCGGCCAGGCGCCGATGCCAGGGCGTTGCAAACAGCACACGGCTATCGGCCGGTATGGTCAGCCAGCTATTATGCGATAGCTCTTCTTCCAGCTGGCCTGCCGACCAGCCGGCATAGCCCAAGGCGATCAGGTAATCCGGAGGCCCGCTGCCGGCGGCGATGGCAGCGAGTATGTCGCGCGAGGTGGTTAGCGTGATTTCGCTGGTAACCTTGAGGCTGGCATCCCAACCTTGGTGGGCGCCGCGGTGCAGCACAAAACCGTGGTCCAGCTGCACGGGCCCGCCGGCCATCACAGGCTCATCACTGAAGTCTCTGCCCGGCCGAATCTCAAGGTGCTCAAAAATTTCTGCAACGCTGAGTTCCAGAGGTTGGTTGATGATAATGCCCATTGCGCCAGTTTCGCCGTGCTCGCATAGGTAGGTGATGCTTTGCGAGAAGATGCCCTCTGTCAGGCTTGGCATCGCCAGCAGGAAATGATTCCTCAGGCAGGAGCCGCTGCTGGTGGCTGTGGGAGAAATCGGCATGGTAGGGCGTGTAAACCTCGTGATGAGAAGACGGCAACGGTTGTTGACGCTTTAGCCAGAGCTTAGCCGGTTTTCTTCAAATTGCCACGTGCGAATGATCTCGAGCTTGTCCGTGGTCGCGCGCAGCGCGGCAGAGAAAGGCGCGAAAGGCGCAGCCATGCGCACGATCTTCATCGCCGCCTCATCCAGCACCGCATAGCCTGAGGAGTTCAAAATCCGAATATCCTCCAGCTGGCCGTCGTGGTTGACAACGACCACCATCTGCAGGCTGCCGTAGAGGCCGTAGCGGATTGATGCTTCGGGATAGTACTGGTTGCCGACCGATTCTACGCGGCGGCGCCAAGCGTGCAGATAGGCGGCATCAGTTGCTTCCTGGGCCGATACTGCGGTCAGGCTGCGCACTCGGGGTGCACTCGATTGTGTGCGTTGCGCGGTATCAAGATTGGCCTCCGCTGGCTCGTTGGCCCATTCGGCGTTGATTCCGCTGGGTAACAGTGTGGAGGCCTGTGCGGATTCACGCTCAGGCTCCCGCTCCACGCTGGCTTGCTGGCGACTGCTGCGGGTGGTCAAGGCGGACTCTGCGGGCCTAGCGCCGAGGCCGTCGTCAGTCTCTCGAGGTTGTTGGGCCGGGGGTGCTCCCCCCGGCGCGCGGCCACCGGCACGATCTTCAGCAGCCTGATCGCCGCTGCCGGCCTGGCTGAATTGGGCCAGATGGGTAATGTCTTCGGGTGTGAGGGCGCTGCGGTGTTGGGCCAGCGTGATAGCCAGCTGGGGAGGCTGTGGCGCGGGCGTGTTCGTGCCGAAGCCCAGCCCCAGTATTAAAATGAGGTGCATGACCCCAGCCAGGAACAACGCGATGCTGAGCGTGTTGTCCCCGGCTGGAACGGTTTGAGTGGCCACTCGCCCGGCCTCAGCGCGCGTCCAGTTCCGCTGCAATGCAGTCCATGAGCTGGCCACCGATGTCGATATCGTAGGCCCGCTCAATTTCCTGAATACCGGTGGGGCTGGTCACATTAATTTCCGTCAGGTAGTCGCCAATGACGTCCAGCCCGACAAAGTACAAGCCTTTTTGGCGCAGGCTCGGCCCCACCTGCTCCGCGATCCAGCGGTCGCGAGCTGACAGTGGCTGCGGCCGGCCAGTGCCACCCGCCGCGAGGTTTCCACGGGTTTCACCCAAGGTGGGCACCCTGGCCAGACAATACGGCAGGGGTTCTCCGTTAATCATTAGAATACGCTTGTCACCTTCGGTGATTTCCGGGATGAAGCGTTGCGCCATGATGGTTTGCTTGCCGAAGTGGGTGAGCGTTTCCAGAATCACGTTGAGGTTGGGGTCGCCCGGCTTTACCCGGAAAATTGAGGTGCCGCCCATGCCGTCCAGCGGCTTGAATATGACATCCCCATGCTCTGCCTGGAATGCCTTCAGGCGCCGCGGGTCGCTGCTCACCAGCAGGGGTGGGCAGCACTGTGGAAATTGTGTGGCGAATACCTTTTCATTGCAGTCCCGAAGGCTTTGGCAGCGGTTGACCACGAGCGTGCCGTCACGCTCCGCTGCCTCCAAAATATAAGTGGCGTACACATACTCGTTGTCAAAGGGAGGATCCTTGCGCATCAGGATCGCATCCAGCTCGGCCAGGTCCTGCACTTGCGCGGTGCCCAGCTGGTACCAGTTTTCCGGATCGCGGAATACGCTCAGGTGCGACAGGTTGGCGCGTGCCTTGCCTTGCTCAAGGAACAGGTCCCCTGGCTCCATGTAGTAGAGCTGCCAGTCCCGCGCCTGAGCCGCCCAGAGCATGGCCATAGTGCTGTCTTTTTTGTATTGGACCCGTGAAATGGGGTCCATCACAACGCCAATCTTGATGGTCATCGGTGCCTTCCGCGCTAGAGTGTTGTCGTAAAGTACGCAATGGCTGTGTCGCGTGCAAGCGCGAGCCCGGCGCCTGCAGCGCTCAGGCCGGCAACACCATGTCGCCCCAGCGCGCCTGTAGTATTGCCAGTGCTGCCAAGGGGGCCGTTTCGGTGCGCATAACCCTTGGCCCTAATGCCAAAGAGGCGAAACCGGCGGCCTCTGCGGCAGTCACTTCCGTTTCACTGAGGCCGCCTTCGGGGCCTACCAGCAAGCTTACTGACGTGGGGGTTGCTGCGGGCGATGCCAGCGGCTGTGCTCGATGGTGCAGTACGAAACGCTGCTCGTCATCGCAACGTTCAAGCCAGGCCGCCAGGGGGGTTACTGCGTGGACCTTTGGTAGCTTGCTGCGCCCTGATTGTTCGCAGGCGCTGACCGCAATTTGTTGCCAGTGCTGCAGTTTACGCAGTTCGCGCTCCCCGCGCAGGCGTACCTCGGTGCGTTCAGTAGATAAAGGGGTGATGGCAGCAACCCCCAGCTCCGTGGCTTTCTGTACCACCCAGTCCATGCGCTCCCCGCGCGATACACCGATTCCCAGGTGAATGCGCAGCGGTGATTCTGGAAGCCCGGGTTCCCCCGCTGCCAGCGCTACCGTCACCTGGCGTTTATCAGCGGCGACAATGGTCGCCATGAAATCCAGGCCGCTGCCGTCAAACAGGCACAGGGCATCTCCAGGGCCCATACGCAGCACCCTTGCCAGGTGTTGGCTTGGCCCTGCTTCCAGTGGCAGCGTGGCGCCGGCGGCAAGAAGCTGCGCCGTGAAAATACGAGGAACCCTCACGGCTGCGTCCTACAGCCCCAGGTTGCTGCGAATCTGCCGGGTTGGCTCCGCTTGGTTCATGGTGTAGAAATGCAGCCCGGGCGCGCCGTTCTCCAGCAGCGTCTGGCAAAGCTGTGTCACCACTTCAATGCCAAACTGACGGATACTCTCCTGATCGTTGCCGTAGCCTTCGATGCGCTGACAGATCCAGCGCGGTATCTCGGCACCACAATTACGTGAGAAGCGCGCCAGGTTGGCGTAATTGGTGATGGGCATAATGCCCGCGACGATGGGCTTGTTAATGCCCATGGCAGCGCACTGGTCGAGAAAATAAAAATACGACTCGACGTTATAGAAATATTGGGTGATGGCACTGTCTGCGCCAGCATCCAGTTTTTCTTTCAGAAACCGCAGGTCGCTATTGTAGTTCTCCGCCTGCGGATGAATTTCGGGATAGGCAGCCACTTCCACATGGAAGTGGTCACCGGTTTGCTCACGAATAAAGGCCACCAGTTGGCTGGCATAAACCAGCTGGCTGGCGCCACCCATGCCTGAGGGCATGTCGCCACGCAGCGCCACCAGGCGTTTCACGCCGAGTTCCTGGTAGCGCTGGAGCAGCTCCTTGATGGTGTCTTCGCCGTCGCCGCCAAAGCTTAGATGCGGCGCGACCTCAATACCCTGCTCTCGCAGGGCAGTGACGATGCCCAGCGTGCTGTCCCTCGTGGATCCCCCTGCACCGTAGGTGACGGAAAAGAAGCTGGGGTTCAGCGCTTGCAGAGCGGGTGTTGTCCGCTCCAGCAAGGCTGTTTTGCCGTCTGCCGTCTTCGGTGGGAAGTACTCGAAGCTGATAGTGGGCATGGCGGGCCTAGTACTTATAGCTTTCGGGCTTGAAGGGGCCTTCAGCCTTGACGTTGATGTACTCTGCCTGAGCCTTGGTCAGCTTGGTGATAACGCCACCGAAACCGGCCACCATGTGCGCCGCTACTTCCTCGTCGAGCTTCTTGGGCAGTACTTCGACCGTCAGCGCCGCAGGCTTCATCTCCGGCTCCAGGTTGGCGAAACGGCGTTCATACAGGTAAATCTGCGCCAGCACCTGGTTGGCAAAGGAGCCGTCCATGATGCGCGAAGGGTGGCCGGTTGCGTTGCCGAGGTTCACCAGGCGGCCTTCCGACAGCAGGATCAGGTAGTTGCCGGGTGTGTCGTCACGGTACACCTTGTGCACCTGCGGCTTCACTTCTTCCCAACGCCAGTTGCGGCGCATGAAGGCGGTGTCGATCTCGTTGTCGAAGTGACCGATGTTGCACACCACCGTGCCCGTTTTCAGAGCGCGCAGCATGTGCTCGTCACAGACGTTGTAGTTGCCGGTGCTGGTGACCAACAGGTCGACGTTGCCAAGAATGTTCTTGTCGATGCACTCGGCACTGCCGGTGTTGTTGCCGTCAATGAACGGGGAGACCACTTCATAGCCGTCCATACAGGCCTGCATGGCGCAAATAGGGTCGATTTCGGTGATACGAACAATCATGCCTTCCTGACGCAGAGACTGGGCCGAGCCCTTGCCCACGTCACCGTAGCCAATCACCAGCGCTTTTTTGCCGGCCAGCAGGTGGTCGGTGCCGCGCTTGATGGCGTCGTTCAGGCTGTGGCGGCAGCCGTATTTGTTGTCGTTCTTGGCTTTGGTGACTGAGTCGTTCACGTTCACCGCCGGGATTTTCAGCTCGCCGCGCGCGAGCATTTCCAGCAAGCGGTGTACGCCCGTGGTGGTTTCCTCGGTAACACCGTGGATTCGGTCGAGCATGGCCGGAAACTTCTGGTGTAGCAGAGAGGTTAGGTCGCCGCCGTCGTCCAGCACCATGTTGGCGTCCCATGGCCGGCCATCTTTCAGAATGGTTTGCTCAAGGCACCACTCGTATTCTTCTTCTGTTTCACCTTTCCAGGCAAACACCGGAATACCGGCAGCGGCAATGGCGGCAGCAGCGTGGTCTTGGGTGGAGAAAATGTTGCAGGATGACCAGCGCACTTCAGCGCCCAGCTCAATTAAAGTTTCAATCAGCACCCCGGTTTGAATGGTCATGTGGATGCAGCCGAGAATTTTGGCGCCGGCCAGCGGCTGGCTGGCGCGGTATTTTTCGCGCATGGCCATCAGTGCCGGCATTTCGGTTTCGGCGATGTCGAGTTCACGGCGGCCCCAGTCGGCGAGGCTGATGTCGGCGACTTTGTAGTCGGGCGTGCTGTTGAGTTTGGTGACTGTGCTCATGATGTAGTCCTTTTTTGTTGCTGGTGAAATTGGGTGAATACTTAGTCTGCTGTGCTGCTGTGCTGCTGTGCTGCTGTGCTGCTGTTTTGTCAGGTTTGGTGCGGCCGTAGGGCAGCCCCGCCCCGATGCGCGTCCTGCGCAACGGGGCTTTACGGCACATCCATGTGCCTCCAGGCCCTACGCAAGCCGCTGCGTTCGGCGCCCTTGACGGCCCACGAACCCCGGTGCCCTGCGGGGCCTTTGTTGGGTACCATGCTGCAAATTTTGGTGGGTTTGTCAGCAATTTCAAAGTGTGCTCCTAAACTCAAGTCTCGGCTCCCACCAGGTCTGGTGCGATAGCCCGTTGGGGTGGGACTGTTGAAAACATAGATGTTTTCATCAAGCCCCCATGGAGAGCCCACCCCGTTGTATCGGGTGAGGGTTTACGCGTGTCCCTCCCCGCCAAGCCACCGCGCCGGGCCGGCGCTACGGAGCTCCGGCACTACGAAGCGCCAAAACCCTACATCGCAGCCCGCAACAACTCCGCCTTGTCGGTTCGCTCCCAAGTAAAGTCAGCATCTTCGCGCCCAAAGTGACCGTAGGCGGCGGTTTTGCGGTAGATCGGGCGCTTCAGGTCGAGCATCTCCACGATGCCGCGCGGGCGCAGGTCGAAATGCTCGCGCACCAGCTTGATGATCGTGGCATCGGACAGCTTTCCTGTGCCAAATGTGTTCACGGAAATTGAGGTGGGTTCGGCGACGCCAATGGCATAGGAGACCTGAATTTCGCAGCGGTCTGCGAGGCCCGCGGCAACAATATTCTTGGCCACATAGCGGCCTGCGTAGGCGGCGGAGCGGTCTACTTTGGAGGGGTCTTTGCCGGAGAAAGCGCCACCGCCGTGGCGCGCCATGCCACCGTAGGTATCGACAATAATCTTGCGCCCGGTGAGGCCACAGTCACCCACGGGGCCGCCAATGACAAACACGCCGGTGGGGTTGATGTGATAGCGGGTGCTGGCGGTAAGCCATTCTGCTGGCAGCACTTCCTTGATGATAAGGTCGAGTACCGCCTCATGGATGTCGGACTGGCTGATGTCTTCATCGTGTTGAGTCGATAACACCACGGCGTCGATGCCCACCGGCTTGCCGTTTTCGTAGCGCAGGGTCACTTGGCTTTTTGCGTCTGGGCGCAGCCAAGGCAGCGTGCCATTTTTACGCAGTTGCGCCTGACGCTCGACCAAACGGTGCGCGTAGTAGATGGGTGCTGGCATCAGGGTGTCAGTTTCGTTGGTGGCGTAGCCAAACATCAGGCCCTGGTCGCCGGCGCCTTGTTCTTTGCCATCGCTGGCGTCTACGCCTTGGGCGATATCGGGGCTTTGCTTGCCGATGGCGTTGAGTACCGCGCAAGAGGCTCCATCAAAGCCCACTCGTGAGCTGTTATAGCCGATATCCAATACCACGTTACGCACCACCTCCTCGAGATCCACGTAAGTGTTGGTGGTGACTTCACCGGCGATAACGACCATGCCGGTTTTGACCAGAGTTTCGACGGCGACCCGGGCATCGGCATCGTCGGTGAGAATTTTGTCGAGAATGGCGTCCGAGATTTGGTCCGCCATTTTGTCGGGGTGACCTTCAGACACCGATTCAGAGGTAAAAGTCGCGTACTCGCTCATGCCAGGGTTCCTGTTGCTGTGTGTGGATGGCCAAAAAGGCGCACCTGTATTTGAAAGCCGTTGCGCTGTGCCAGGTAGACACTCGCGATGTCGGTGAGCCCGGCATTGTTTGCCCAAGCGGCCAGATCTTCTGGTGCAAAGCCGAGCCAGAGGTCGCCGCAGTTTTCTCGCGCCCAACCCTGATCGTGGCGGCAGAGGTCGGTGACCAATACCACGCCACCTGGTGCCAGGCAGGCGGCAACGTCGCTGAGGATCTGGCTCGGTTGCGGGGTATGGTGCAGGACCATGTTGATGACTACGCAGTCGGCCTGCAGGCTAGCGAGGCATTCGTGCCCGGTGTCGCCATGTATGAACTCGATGTTGTTTAAATTGCTCGCGGTGGCGCGCGCTCGCTCGAGCATGGCGGCGGTGTTGTCGAGGGCGACCACTCGGCGAAAGCGCGGGCCAAGGTTGAGCAAAAAGCTGCCGTCTCCAGGACCAATTTCCAATGCGGTACTAAAACTGGCGAGTGGCGCGTCCCGCAGCACTTGGGCAACGGTGTCGGCATATTGTTCGTAGTTGGCGATGAGGTCCTGCTGCTGCCGAAATTTGTGCGCGTTGTCGCGGAAAAAGTTCCGGGAATTGGCTTCGCGCTGGCGCTGCACTTGCACCAGGCGCTGCTCCAGCAGGGCGGGCAGCGGAATTGTATCGAGTGCGTCAAAAATGTGTTGCTGCAGTTCTTCCAGGCCTGGCTGTTGGCCGAGTTCACTGCGGCGGTAAAAAATGGAGTTGCCCTCTCTGCGGGACGCGACCAAGCCGATGCCTGCAAGCACTTTCAGGTGATGGCTAAGGGCCGGTTGCCGCATATCAAACAGCACACACAGCTCAGACACGCCAAAGGAGTCGTTGCGCAGCACACGCAAAATTTGCAGGCGCAGCGGATCTGCGCTGGCCTTGCACAGGTTCGCCAGCGCTTCGATGCGCGTCGTTGGCGCGGTGTCGAGCTGCGGGGGCGCATGTGCCGCGGCGGCGTTTGGTTGGGTTGCGAGTAACATGGCGGAAGAGTTTAGCAGGGAATCCAATCTATATCAAAAAAAGTTGATATAGATGTCGTATGTCGCCGTCTGCATTAACGAAGCTGGAATATCTTGGTGATTTGTTTGCCGTAGGCCGCCGCTTACGCGAAAATGACGCCCCTTTGTTCACTGGGCCTCAGCGCCCCGATCATGGAGCATCCAATGCCTGCCCGTCTTGAACTCGCCAACGCTATTCGTGCGCTCAGTATGGATGCTGTGCAACGTGCCAACAGTGGTCACCCCGGTGCACCAATGGGTATGGCAGATATCGCCGAGGTGCTGTGGAACGATTTCCTGCAGCACAACCCGACCAACCCGGAGTGGCCCAACCGTGACCGTTTTGTGTTATCAAACGGCCATGGCTCGATGTTGATTTATTCGCTGCTGCACCTGAGCGGCTACGATTTGCCCATGGCAGAGCTGCAGAATTTTCGCCAGTTGCACAGTCGCACGCCAGGGCACCCTGAATACGGTTACGCGCCGGGCGTCGAAACCACCACCGGGCCGCTGGGGCAGGGCATCAGTAACGCCGTGGGTATGGCGCTGGCGGAAAAGGTGTTAGGCGCGCAGTTCAACCGCCCCGGCCACGTGGTTGTCGACCACCACACTTACGTGTTTTTGGGTGACGGTTGCCTGATGGAAGGCATCTCCCACGAAGCCTGCTCGCTGGCTGGCACCTTGGGTCTGGGCAAATTGATTGCCTTCTACGACGACAATGGCATTTCCATTGACGGCGAGGTGGAGGGCTGGTTTACCGATGATACGCCGGCGCGGTTCCGTGCCTACGGCTGGCAAGTGATTCCCCGCGTGGATGGGCACGATCCTGAGGAAATTCGTCAGGCGATCACTACCGCACGCGCCGAGGAAGGCATGCCCACCCTGATCTGCTGTAAGACGGTGATTGGCAAGGGTGCACCGAACAAGCAGGGCACCGAAGCGTGTCACGGCGCCCCGCTGGGCGTAGACGAAATTGCGGCGGCACGTGAGGCGCTGGGTTGGCATCATGCCCCCTTCGAGATTCCGGAAGATATCTACGCGGGCTGGAATGCGCGCGCTGCAGGCGCCACGCGAGAGCAAGCGTGGGAAGCGCAGATGCAGGCTTACGCGGCGGAGTTCCCTGAGCAGGCGGCGCAGTTACGCCGCCGCTTGGCAGGTGACCTGCCGGAAAATTTTGCAGCCGACGCGCAGGCGTGGGTTGCCCAGTGCCAAGCCGATGGCCAGAGCATTGCCTCACGCAAAGCGTCACAGAACTGCCTAAACGTCTTTGGGCCCTTATTGCCAGAGCTACTGGGCGGTTCCGCCGACCTCGCAGGCTCTAACCTCACGCTGTGGCAGGGTGCTCAGGGTGTGACCTCGGCGGATGCTTCCGGCAACTATATTTATTACGGCGTGCGCGAATTTGGCATGTCCGCCATCATGAACGGCATTGCCCTGCATGG
>JANQUV010000033.1:25155-37127 GCA_030730585.1 Haliea sp. | reverse complement strand
CTCCAGAGCTGGCCATCAAAGCCCCGCGAGCGCATACCCTGTTGCACAATCGGCAGCAGCGCCGAGTCTTGACTCAGCACCATCCCGAGGTTGGCGTCTTCTTCAATACTGTAGTGCTCAGTCGCTGGACGCACGCGACCGGTAGTATCAGTACCCTCCGGCAGCCCCATCCAACCGGGCGGCCGATAGCTGCCATCCGCGACCGGGAAAATCAGCGTCATAGTGTCGTAATAGAAACGCTCCGGGTCGGTCTCGTGCGGCAGGAAACGCATCAGGAACACGGCCTCGGGGTGGCAACCGATCTGTACGTTGGGGAACACCCCTGTCGCCCAGCTGTCCGACAACTGCCCGTCAAGGAAACGGGAATAATCCAAACCAAGCCGCTCGGCACGCTGCCGCTTGCCCTGCTGAATGGCGTGGCGCACGTCAGCCGCTGTGCCGGTGAAACCGCCAGAATCGAGGCCCGCGTCCTCCAGCATCATTTTCAGGCCGTCGTTTACCGTGGTCTGGTCATGCATGCGTGGGCTGGGCTGGCCAAGCGGCACGATCATGCGGCTGGCACCATTGGGGTAAAGGTCGTACTGCACATTAAGGTCACCCATGACACCGCGGGTTTCGGGGTGCACGGCATGCAGGTGATAGCTTTCATAAAACGCTTCAACACCGACTTTCCAGTTTGCGCCCCACTCGCTACGCACGTGGCGAGCTACCCGCATGTCACTGATACGGTAGGCCTCAAGATAGCCCTCCGGCAAGCCGATTGCCTCCTTCAGAGGCTGCTCGGGCTTGTCGTCCATGTTAATGAATACGATACCGGCAAGCGTGTCGCAGTGGACAGGCTTGAGGCCCGGACGATGCGCCACCACTTCTGGCTTGAAATACTCCTCATCGGTGATGCGGCGCAACGTGCCGTTGTTATGAAAGCTCCAGCTGTGGAAGGGACAGACAAACACCTTGCGGTTGCCACGCTCATCCCACACCAGGCGCGCACCGCGGTGACTGCAAACATTGTAGAAAGCCTTGATACCCTCTTCTGTGCGGGTCACGATGATGGATTCGTCGCGGATGCTGAACAGGAAGAAGTCACCCACCTCCTGAATATCCGACTCGATCCCGGCAATAAGCCAGGAGCGGGTCCAGAGTTTATCCCACTCGCGCTGCATATATTCGCGGCTGAAATATCCCTCCTTGCCAGCGACTGCAACTCCGTTATCCACTTCGGGCTGCTTCGACTCCAGGGACTCCGCCGGCGCATCGGGATTGATCACCGCAATCGGTACACCTTTCGCATTCATGATGAGCTACCTCTCTGGCTGTCAAGTGTGAACACCGGCAGGGTGATGCTCTCGGACCAGCGCGCAAATTTCACACGCACTGTGAGCCCCACCGCTACGGCTTCGGAGGCACAGTCGACGACATGACTCATCAACGTCGGCCCCTCCTCCAATTTAATGAGTGCAACTACATAAGGCGCCTCGTAGGCCTTCGAGATGGGCCTGCGAACCACAGTGAAACTGAGGATCTCTCCGCGCCCACTGGCGGCTGCCCACTCCAGATCATCGCTCAGGCAGCTACCGCACATGATGCGCGGATAAAATTGGTGAATGCCGCAGTGGCCGCAACGCTGCAGACGCAACTCCCCCACGCGGCAACCGGCGATGTAGGCATCGGCAAGGGCGCCGCTGGCGGGTTGAATACGCTCCATGTCAACCAAGCTCCTTGCCGAGAATAAGTGTGCTGTGGCTGGACATGATGCCGCCCTGCGCATGCAAAAGGCCGCAGCGCGCATTATCCACCTGGCGCTCTCCCGCCGTGTGCCGCAACTGCCAGACAGACTCTGTGAGTGCAAACATGGAACCCGGATTGCCGGGGTGGCAGTGCGACAGCAAGCCACCATGCGTATTGACCGGCAGCCGGCCGCCGGGGCCGATACCTGCCTCGCTGACGAAAGCGCCGCCCTCGCCTTTGGCGCAGAAACCCAGGTCCTCGAGCTCTACCAGCACGGTGGGAGTGAAGCAGTCGTATAGTTGCGCAAAGTCCATATCCGCAGGCCGCAGGCCCGCCATAGCATAGGCTCGCTGCCCGGATTCGCGGGCGGCGGAGGTTGTCAGGTCCGCTGCCTGGCTGATGTGCTCATGACCGTGCCCTTCACCCATGCCCAATACATACACGGGGGGGTGCTGGAAGTGGCGCGCCCGCTCGGCCGAGGTGAGAATAATTGCTGCGCCGCCATCCGACACCAGTGAGCAGTCGAGCAAGTGCAGCGGGTCCGCGATCATGCGGGAATTGAGCACGTCATCGACAGTAATCAGTTCGCGCATCTGCGCCGCCGGATTGCGCGCCGCGTGTGCCCTGCAGGCAACGGCAATCTCGGCAAAATGTTCAGGCAGGGTGCCGAAGCGCGCCATGTGCGCCTGTGCGATCAATGCGTAATAGGCGGGCACCGTGGGGCCATAAGGCTGTTCGTATTGCGGATGTCCGGTAGAGGACTGCATCAGCATCGCCTGATCGCGGGTGAGACCGCTGCGCAGGCTATCCGCCATTGCAACCACCACCACGTCAGCCATGCCGGTAACAATCGCCGAAGCAGCATGATGCAAGACAGAGAACGTGGTGCCACCGCCGGCACCCGCAGCAAAGCAGTAGCGTGGGGCGATGTTGAGGTATTCGGCAATGGCCTCGGCGTGATACAGCATGGGTTGCGCCATGCTGTTGCAGGTCACCAGGCCGTCCACCTCCTCCTTGCCAATTCCAGCATCTGCCAGGGCCAGCAATATCGACTCTATGCAGAGTTCGGTGGCTGTTCTGTCTGCCACAACGCCGACACGTGTATCCGCCGCGCCAACAATCGCAACCTTGCCACGCAAACTGCTCACTGGCTGCCCCCCGCGCGAATCATTGAGCCTCCATCATGACAGTGGCAACGCCGGGGGTAACCACATCGCCCGCGGCATTCTTGATGAATACCTCGATTCGCACCTCACCCGCCGCGGGGCTGACTTCAATGACGGTCCCTCCCGAGGCCAGGGTTTCACCGATGTAGGTTGCGGCACGGTTGGAGTACTCTATTGACACCAGACGGCCGCTATCGCCCAACCACTCCTCCACGCACTGATGCAGCCAGTCACCCAGCATTGGGCCGGCAATCACCAGCCCTGGATAACCTTCCACATCCTTAGCGTAAGGCTCGTCAAAATGAATGCGGTGAGCATTCCAGAGCACAGCATTGTAAAGAAACAGCTGCACATTGTCGGGAGTCAATTCGCGCTCGGGCAAAGCATCGCCCACCTGCACAGAGGTCACGGGTCGTTTCTCAGACAGCGCCAAATTAATCACCTTAAAATACGTGTGGTTCGTTCACGGATGACCGGATCACCCGCATCGTTGACGATCAGCATATCTACTTCATAGAAAATAAGTGGCCCGGAGCGGCCACGCTTTTCGTAGATATCGGCCAGTGTGCGCGTTGCCGTGAGCCAGTCACCCGGATGCACCGGCTTTAGATAATCGATTTTCAGGCCGCCGGCCATGGCCCGCTCCAGCGGGAATTTTGGCAACAGTGAGTCGATCGACACGCCATCGGGGGTCAACTCTTCGAGTTCCACCACATCCCAGAACAACGCCACATGGAACATGGGCGGGGCCTGGTCTCCGTCGAGATATTTGCGCTGGCGGTTACCCGTTGCTATCGCGTATTTACGAATATCGCGGCGAGTGACCAGCTCACGGTGCGGTGTGCTCTGGCGGCCGATATTGGCCAGCAGTTCGTCACTAAGCAGAGTCGTCATACCTTCCTGTCCCCCTGATGCCAGTAAGGGTCTCGCAGTTCGCGTTTGAGAATCTTGCCCGTAGGTGCCTTCGGCAGGCTGTCTACAAAATCAACAGACCGCGGCTTCTGGTAGGAAGCGAGGTGTTGGCTGGCAGTTGTAATAATGTCCTGCTCGGTTGCCTGCATACCCGGCTTGAGCACGACAACAGCCTTTACGGACTCCCCCCATTCCGCATCTGGCACGCCAAACACCGCTGACTCGAGCACCGCGGGGTGCTGGTGAATGGCCGCCTCAACCTGCGTACTGTAGATGTTCTCGCCGCCGGAAATGATCATGTCCTTGGCGCGATCGACAATGAAGATGTACCCCTCCTCGTCCCACACCGCGACATCACCGGTGTACATCCAGCCGTCTCGCAGAGTGTCGGCCGTCAGCTCCGGCCGCTGCCAGTAGCCCACCATATTAGCCTCGGACTGAACCAGAATTTCACCCGGAGTAACACCGTCACGAGGCACCAACTCACCGCGAACGTCGACCAGTTTGATGGTAGTCATGAATCCTTCGCGCCCACAAGAGCTCAGGCGTTCTGGGTGAATGCCGGCAACCGCATTGCTGTGGTCTTCCTGCGAGAGAAAGCTCATGGTCATGCCTTCGGTCTGACCATAACCCTGAATGAGCGTACAGGGGAAAGCGTCCAGAGCCGCCTTTACCACACTGTGTGGCATGGGACCGCCGCCGTACTGAATATTGCGCAGGCTGCTGAGATCGTAGTCGTCGAAGTTGGCCACCGCCATCATCCAGTTGAGCATTGTGGTGATACCAAGGAAAGCGGACACACGCTCACGCTGAATCACTTCCAGTGCAAGCTTTGCCTCAAAGTTGATCAATACCAGCGGACAGCCATGTGCCATGTAGTTCATGGCCAGGCCTACGGGTATGTGAAACATCTGGCCCGTAAGCATATACACGTCAGAGGGAACGATGCGCTCGGCTACGGTTTGGTTGATCATGCCGGCAAACAGCGAACGGTGGGTATGCAACGCACCCTTCGATTCTCCGGTCGTGCCCCCGGTATACAGAATCAAGACAGGGTCATCGTCACCCACCGCCGCGGACTGAACAGGCTCCTCTGCGCTCGCTTGCGACAACAAGGCCTCGTAACTTCCATCGCTGCCCTCGCCAAACGCAAAGGAACGCGGTATGCCCGCTTGCGTAGCCAGAGTGGCTGCCACGTCTCCATACTCGGCGGAATACAACAACACAACAGGCTCGCCACCACTGGCAATCTTGAGTAGTTCCGAACCGCCCAGACGCCAATTCAACGGCTGCACGATAAGCCCGACCCGAGCGCAGCCATAATACACTTCCATGTACTCAATGCAGTTGCGCGCCAGTACCGCCACACGCGCTCCCTTGACCAGGCCCAATTGATCTGTCAGGGCGTTACCCAGGCGACGTACGCGCTCATCCAAATCGCCGAACGTGACACGCCGGCCGCTGGAAACGTCAATCAACGCTTCACGGGTGGGCTCCAAACGCGCCGTTTTTGCCGGGATTTTGCCAATATTCACGCCCACCCTCCGTCAGTAGCTTTTGTCGAGCTCAAGGTGCCGCGCCAGCAGCTCCCAGCGACCATCACGCTGCACGACACGGTCGTGATAAACGCCTGCGGTCAAAAGCGAGATGACTCCTTCTTCTGTGGCAAACAGGGTCAGGTTGGAAATGACCGGAATGCTTTCATCATCACGCTCGCTCTCATTGGGGAAAAAGATATTGGACACGACATGCCGACGCTTATCCGTTTGCTGCGCCATGGCCCCGGTCATCAAATCCATGATGCCCTCACGGGACTCAAACGGGCCAACAAGGTCTCCTCCGGCAATACGCATGCTAAAAGTAGCATCATGCGCAAAGCTTGCCGCCAGCATCTCCAGATCGCGCTCGTCCAGCGCGTATGCAGCTCGCGAGAGCAACTCGTGAATCGCGAGTTTGTCTTCCACTTCAGGCATCGTCGTCATACGGTATCCTCAATACTCAGAATATCCAGTGAGCAAGACCATCTCAAAGAGCCGCTGTCAGTCAACTAACCATCCCGCTCAATGATCCCGCAGGACTGGCAGAAATGCGGTTACGATGGACCGCCCCAAGGCTCCACACTGCAAAGACCTGAGCAGCTCCGTTACCGAAGCCTGAAACCAAGCGCGTGATGGGGCACTCGCAGCAATGAAATAGCGTTATTGTTTTCTCGTCATGCTTCACAAAAAAGCATAAGCACATCTTGAACATTGTTCAAGATGTTTATAGAGATAAATCGAGGCAAACTCATGGTCGGTTTTGCCGTGAACTGGTAAAGTCACGAAATGACAACCAGCCCAGCAAAGACACCCATCCGCAACCAGCTTGCCGCTCGAGCTACACCGGCACCCCGGCGCGACGCGCGCGGGGAGAAACGCCGACGCCGCATCTACAAGTCACTGCATGACTGCATCATCAGCAAGGGTTATGTGAAAACGACACTCGCGGATATCGCCGAAAGTGCTGGCATGACCGCGAGCCATTTGCTCTACTACTTCAACGGCAAGGAAGCAATTCTAGAGCAGTACTTTGCTAACGTGGCCGTCCGCTTTCTTGAGCGCATTGAATCCTTTGCACCACACTCTGCCGAGCGACAGGTGCAATTGCTGGCGGATTTTTGGTTCAAGGGGGAAACCAGCACGCGCCTCGAGATCGGCTTCATGCTGGAGTGCTTCGGCAACGCGGTAAACGACGACATCCTGCGCGTTACCAAAGCGGATTTTGACAGCCGTTGCAAAGCGCACTTGGCCAATATTTTTGCCTCTGCCCCGCAGCTGCTGCTGAACAATGCCAACGACTCCGCTGAAATCGCCTATTCAATGATGATCGGACTGCGTTCAGCTGTCTACTTTGACAATGACATGAGCCTCGAACGCGCACACGCCCTGTTCACCCAAACAGTAAACAAGATGAGTGGCTTCGAGGCCTGACAAGGCATTAACGCAGGCGCGGCAACACCTTCTCGGCAATGTACTGCAAGCGACGATTTCCAGACTCCAGCGGTTCACCCGGAAACTGCGCCCAGAAGTGAATGTCTCGAATCATGGGATAGTCTGCAACCAGCTTTTTCAGCTTGGTGACCGCCATATCGGCATCCCACAGTTCATACAAGCCGTTTTCGATGGCCTTGAACACATCATCATACAAGGTGGCCTGGTCCGGCGGACCAAATGCACCCCACTTGATGTACTCGTTCATCTGGTAAAGGACGTGGTCGCCAATGCGCTTGGCCTCTGCTTCGGGATCCTCAGCGATAATCGCCCAGCAGCCCAATATCACGCAGCCATCCTGCAGCGACTTGCCTTGCGCGAGCAGGGCCTCGCAATACGTATCCAGGCCAATCCCACCGGTCGACAGGAAGCCGTCTGCCACCCTCGCAGCGCGCTCAATGGCAGGCGGAGCCATGCCACCCAAAAGGATTTTAGGCGTGTGCACGGGAGCCGGCAGCACCTTCAAGTCGCCTACCGTAAAGCGCTTGCCGCTGAAGTTGACCGGCTTGCCCGACCAGCTGCGGCGCAACACTTCAATGCCTTCTTCCACCAGGCTCGGCCGGTGTGATATCTGGCGGCCGAACTGTTCGAATTCGAGCTGGCGATAGCCGATGCCCACGCCAAGGTCGAAGCGCCCGCCGCTCAACAAAGACACCGTAGCCGCGTCTTCTGCCATGCGCACCGGGTCGTGCAGCGGCAGCAACATCAGGTTGGTGCCAATGTGCATGGCGCGGGTGCGCGCCGCGATGGCCGCGGCAATCACCAACGGTGAGGGCGTATAGCCGTCGTCACAGAAGTGGTGCTCAGTCAGCCATACCGAGTTGAAACCCATGGCTTCGGCGTCGGCGATTTGCCCCAAGCGGCTGGCGTAGAAGCTTTCGAAATTCTCCTGCCAGGGCGCCGGATTGCGGAAGTCGTACCAAAGTCCGTAGTTCACATTCGCTGTCATGGTTGAGACCTCCCGGGCTCAGGCTAAGTCGTTCAAAAAGGCGAGTAGATCGCGATTATAATCTTCGGCAACTTCAATAAACGGCGCATGCCCTACGCCTTCGTATTCAATCACGCGTGCGTTCGCGTTGTGCGTGCCAACCCAACGGCAAATATCCGGGGCCACGAACACATCCGCACTGCCCACAAAGGACACAATAGGCATTGCCAGCCCGGCAAGCTGCTCACGCTGATCCAGCGGGGCCAGCTGCGCCAGCGTCACGTGCGCCATGGGTGAGGACTCACAGAACACCTTCCACATCCAGTCCGTGATGGCGGGTGACACTTCCTTCGCACACACCGCGTGCACCAGGCCAGACAAGAAACCAATGCGGTCCGCCTGCAGCGCGCCTACGGTCGCCGCCATATCGGCCTCGGTCCCGCCCGCTTTGAAGTCAGGTTTCTGTACATAGGTGGGTGTTGCGCCCCCAGTCAGCACCAGGCCACGGCAGCGGCTGCCCAGCTGGTCCGCTGCTTCCACCGCAACAGCGCCGCCGAGAGACCAACCATTCAGCACCACGCTTGCAAGGCCCAGTTGATCAACCAGCTTCACTACATCACCGGCGATCGCCTGAATGCCCAGGTCAGCGAAATCTTTGTCGGACCCGCCACAGCCACGGTGATCCAGCATAACAACACGGTGCCCGGCATTGAGTAGTGCGGGCAAGGTGTTGTCCCAGGCGCGGCAGCTAAAGCCCCAGCCGTGAATCAACACCAAGGCGCTGGCGCCAACACCGTAGTCCTCGTAGTACACGCTCTTGCCACAATCGGTTTTCAGGTAGGACATAACGTTAACCCTGGTTGCTGAGAAGTCGTTTTATCGTGATTTCGTAATCACTGAATACGGCGTGCAGGTCCAGCGCCTCGGCATTCACCAACCATTGGTAAATTAGGCCAAAGATAAAAGCGTTGAACTGCACGGAAAATTGCTCGGGGTTGATGGCGGGGTCAATTTCACCTTCCTCAATACCCAGCCGCACCCAGCGTGCGGCATCCTCGCGGTAGATGCGGTGATGATCCGCCAGCTTGTTGCGAATTTTTGAATCATGGCCCAGTGATTCATACCACAAGATGTACATGGCGCGCATGTAACTGGCCTCGGCGGTGAGGAAGTCACGCAGGGCATGCAGCGCTCCCAGCACGGCTTCTATACCTGTTTTACCGCCGACATAACTGGTGAGGTGTGCTTTCCACCGGCCATCAAAACGCACAAACAGCTTGTTGAGGAATCCCTCCTTGGAGCCAAAACGCGAATGGGCGAGGCCGCGACTGTACCCCGCCAGCTCGCCAATCTCCTTCAGTGTGGTGCGCTCCGTGCCGTGCTCAATAATCAGTTGGATTGCGGCCTCGAACATCCGTTTGTCGGACAGTGCCGTTCGCTCGGCTTGCGTTCTGCGCGGTGTTGCAGGCTCTAGCGCTTGTTTTTCCACTGTGGTCATCAGTCCCCCCATCTTGCGACGCTCCGGTAAAAAGGTCGCCATTATTTGACGTAATCGATTGGGTATTCTCCGGCTGCGTGGCGCAATCGCAACACTTTCTTGTCCAGTTTTCCCACACTCGTCTTGGGGATCTCTGCCACAAAGGACCAGTACTCCGGAATCCAGAACTTCGCCACGCGATCCGCGAGGAAACTGCGTAGCTCCGTCGCGGTCACCGCAGACTCAACGACCACAATCGCCAGTGGCCGCTCCTGCCAGCGCTCGTCATCCGTCGCGATAACCGCGACTTCCTGCACCGCAGGGTGTGCCAGCAATGCGTTTTCCAGGTCTACCGACGATATCCATTCGCCCCCGGACTTGATGACATCCTTGGTGCGATCGGTCAGCTGCACAAAGTGCTTTTCGTCTATGTGCCCGACATCACCGGTGCGCAACCAGCCGTCTGCAGTGAAGGAATCCTCGGCACTGTTGTTGTGATAGCTGCCGGTCACCCAGGGGCCGCGCAGCTGCAGCTCCCCGACGTCGCGACCGTTGTGCGGCAGCTGGCAACCCTCCCCATCAACCACCCGCACCTGCACACCCGGCACAGGGCGGCCACTCTTGGCTCGCCAGGGCGTTTCGCCCTCCGGGCCCGCGTCCCGCGGTGGGTGTGACAGGTGGCATAGGGGGCTGGTCTCGGTCATGCCCCAGCCCTGCAGTACGGGCACGCCCCAGCGATCGCGCGCTGCGTCAATCAACGAGGGCGCTACCGCCGCGCCGCCGCAGACCAGCATGCGGAAACTGTCCATCTGCAGGCCGGTGGCACGGGAAGCGCGCAGCAGGTCCGCAAGAATCGTGGGAACTGTGGCCGTAAACGTCGGCCGCTCGGCGCGAATCATCGCCTCGATACCCGCGGCCTGCAGGTGCGGCCCAGGCATAATAAAATCGCTGCCACTGAGCCAGCCACTGTAAGGCAGGCCCCAGGCGTTAGCATGAAACATCGGGGGTAACAGGAGAATGCGGTCGCGCTCATTGATGCCAAAGGTGTCAGTGGCACGCGAGGCCAGCGAATGCACAAAGGTCGTCTTGTGGCTATATACCACGCCCTTGGGATTGCCCGTGGTACCACTGGTATAGCACACCGCCGCTGCAGCAGTTTCCTCAAGCTCGGGCCAGTCAAAGCTGCTGCCCTGCGCGGCCAGCGCCTGCGCATAATCACTGGTAGGGAGGTGCCCTATCGCGCGCTCGCCACCATCCACCAGCAGAATGTGCTCTACGGTGGTCAACAAGGGCACCACCGGCAAGAACAGCTCCAGCAAGCTGGCATCGAGAATCACGACGCGATCCTCTGCATGATTGATCACCCACGCCACCTGCTCAGCCGACAACCGGATGTTGACGGTGTGCATGATCGCGCCCATGGAGGGCGCAGCCAGATAGGCCTCCATATGGGCCAGATTGTTCCAGCTGAAGGTGGCGACGCGATCACCGGGGCGGATACCCAGCGTCTTTAAAGCACCGGCCAGACGGGCCGCCTGCTGCGCCACCACGCTGTAGGGTGTCCAGTGCGTTTCGCTGCCATCGAATACGCCGACACGGCTATCAGGGAACACCGCAGCACCGTGCTCCATGATCATGCGCACGGTCATCGGCATATGCATCATTGTTGCCATCATGGGGATCGCGTCTCCTTACCAGCGGCCACGCGCGGCGGCAGCCGCTTCTTCCAGGAGTGCAGGAACATCGTATTCCAGACCACGAGCATAGGCCGAATCGACCTTGCCCTGGCGGTACAGTGCATAAGCGCCTTCAACGATTGCAGCGAGGCGCCAAAATGCAAAGCAGAGGTAGAAGTCGAGGTGAGCCAGCGGGTAGCCCGTCGCCGTACCCCAACGCTCCGCCAGCACCCGCCGAGGCGTTACGCCCTGACAGCGGGTGACTGCCTGAATATGTTGAAACCCTGGAGGGCTCAGGTCACGTGGCCCCCAGAACATTAAAAACAGCCCGAGGTCGACCAAGGGGTCCCCAATAGTGGCAAGCTCCCAATCAATAACAGCCGCCAACCGCGGACGATCCGGGTGTGACAAGCTGTTGTCGAGGTGATAATCGCCGTGAATCAGCCCTACCGGCCCGGATACAGGAATGTTTCCAAGCAACCAACGTGCAAGCTCATTCATCAGCGGCAAATCGCGGACCGGGGATTCAGCCCGCACCGACTGCCAGCGCGTAATTTGCCGTTCGAGAAAGTTCTCCGGGTTGCCAAACCGCTCCAGTCCAATTTGCTGCCAGGGGGCGGTATGAATAGCGGCCAGCTCGTCAATGAGATCTTCACCCAGCCGGTTCACGCTGGCGGCGGTGGCAGGATAGGCGTCTGGCAGTGCATCCGTAATCGCCACCCCGTTGACATGGGATACCAGCAGAAACGGGCGACCAATAACCGCGGAGTCTTCGCACCAGCCAACAACACTCGGTGCCTGAACGTGCCCTTGAATTGCACGCAGCACTGTCGCCTCGCGCTCTATGCCTCGGTGGGACGTAGCCGAAATAGCATTTTCTGGCGGGGTACGCAAAACGAGCGGCCCCGTATCCGTGTCGAGCAATAAGGTGAGATTGGCGTTACCGCCGCTCAGTGCCCGCGACACTTTTGCGCCGGAGATACCGGTTTCCGCCGCGATCCAGGCACCTAAGGGTGCATCGAAGGCATGGCCACTCATCCCGGCGCTCATCCCGGC
>JANQUV010000033.1:16733-25055 GCA_030730585.1 Haliea sp. | reverse complement strand
CTCATCCCGGCGCTCATCCCGGCACCCCGAAGCTACTCATCAGGCCACCGTCAACGGGCACAAACGCCCCCGTCATATAGCGGGCACGCGCCACTAATTCGACCACTTGCGCGATCTCTTCCGGCTGGCCATAACGGCCCAGCGGAATTGTTTGACGCATGGCCTCGAGCGCTTTTTCAGACAAGCCCCCGGTCATTTCAGTTAACACCAAGCCGGGGATTACCAAATTGACGGTGACGCCACGGGCGGCAAATTCAATCGCCAGCGCCCGCGTCAACCCCGCCAGGCCAGCCTTGGAAGCCGCATAAGCGGAGTCGCCGGGGAAACCACGAAAGCCGACCACCGCACCGATGTTGATGATGGCAGAGCCCTCGCTCAGGTGTGCATCTGCGGCTCGAATGACGTTAACCGCGCCTTTGAGATTAACGTCCAAAACGCTATCCCAAGCATCCAGCGCAATACGCCCGATACGCCCACCGCGGTGCAGGCCAGCGTTGTTGATAAGAATATCTATGCGGCCCCAGCGTTCGACAACGGCGGCGACTGCGGCCTCAACCGCAGTGGGGTCGCTGACGTCTGCGCGGCAGGCCATGCAGCGCTCGCCGAACTCGCGAGCCAATGCTTCAAGCTCTTCTCCGCGAGCCACAATCGCAATTTTATCACCCGCCTCTAAAGCCCGCTCTGCGATGGCGCGCCCGATGCCACGGGATGCCCCGGTAATGAACCAGATTTTTTCGTCTACCATTATTTCCCTTGCATTCGGATCGGGTTATTATTTGCTTGTTTGCATCTAACAAGTCTAAACTAGGCCTCAGGCAAGTCAAGCAAAACAAGCACAGCGGGCCTTATATGGCCAGAAACGGCACGGCCTTTGCCAGACAACACACTGGACGCGGCGGCTGAATTCAACCAGACACCAGACAAAAAAGGACATCACCGTGAGTTGGAGCTTTGAAACTGACCCCGAATTCCAGCAGCAGCTAAACTGGATTGAAACTTTCACACGCGAGGAGATTGAACCTCTCGACCTCGTGTTCCGCGAGCCAGGGGACCCTTGGGACCCGAACTCCCCCGCCGCCAAAGCTATGGCGCCACTGCGCGCCATTGTTAAGGAGAAACGCTTGTGGGCCTGCCACATCGGACCCGACCTCGGTGGTGAGGGCTACGGCCAGGTCAAGCTCGGCTTGATGAATGAAATTCTCGGCCGCAGCCGCTTTGGCCCCAGCGTGTTTGGCTGCCAGGCGCCGGACTCAGGCAATGCCGAAATTCTTGCCCACTACGGCACAGCGGACCAAAAAGCGCGATTCCTGCAGCCCTTATTAGACGGCAAAATTGCTTCCTGCTATTCAATGACCGAACCGCAAGCCGGTGCCGACCCTGCAGAGTTTACCTGTACCGCCACGCGCGAGGGTGACGAATGGGTCATCAATGGGGAAAAGTGGTTCGCCTCCCACGCCCGCTTCTCAGAATTCCTGTTAGTGATGGTGGTCACCAACCCCGATGCGCCTATCCATGAAGGCGCGTCCATTGTGCTGGTTGAGAAAGGCACACCCGGCATGGAGATCCTGCGCAATTCCGCAGTAGGCCCCTATGTTGAACAGGGTGACGGCGTACACGCCTATATTCGCTTTACCAACTGTCGCGTGCCCGCGTCCAACCTGCTGGGCGAGGAAGGCAAAGGTTTCCTGGTGGCGCAAACCCGGCTCGGCGGCGGTCGCGTTCACCACGCCATGCGCAGTGTGGGCGTTCTGCAGAAAGCCATGGATATGATGTGCGAGCGCGTCCTCAGCCGCACCACCAAAGGTGAACTGCTGGCGAATAAGCAGATGACCCAAGACAAAATCGCCGATAGCTACACGCAAATCCTGCAGTATCGTTTGCACGTGCTGTACACCGCGTGGTTGATCGACAAGCACAAGGAATACAACCGCGAAGTGCGCAAGGAAATTGCCGCGATCAAAGCCGCGACTCCGAAGATTCTACAAGAAGTGATCTATCGCGCCATGCACCTGCACGGCAGCCTGGGGATGTCGGACGAAGTACCGCTTATGACCATGTGGGCGAACATTCCGGAGTTGGGTGTGGTGGATGGCCCGTCGGAAGTTCACAAGATCACCGTGGCGCGTACCGTGTTACGTGAGTACCAACCGGCACCTGGGCTGTTCCCCACCTACCACACGCCCACCCAGCGTGCCGCGGCGATGGAAAAGTACGGTCACTTTCTGACGCAAAAGTAAGCAGGGCTAACCCGCCCTAAATTATCGGCTGCCTGCAGGAGCCCATGCCCTGCAAGCAGTCGGAGCCGGCACATCGACAACCAACACGTTATGGCTTAGCGCGGAATGCTGATCTCCATACGCGGCATTGCCTCAGGCATGCCGCCCAGCGCCACCGCACAGCGTGAAGAACCATTGAACCAAGCCACCAGCAGCGATAAGTGCAGCAGCTCAGCCTCGCTAAACTCCTGCAGCAAGTCTGTTTGCAACGTTGCGGCAATACCCCCGGGGTCACGGTTGTACTGATCAACAAAAGCTACCAGAAGTTGCTCGCGCGGTGAGAGGCTTGTGTCAGGTTGATCAGCGCCGATCATTTGCACTTTTTCTTCGGTGAGCCCGTCACTGATCGCCACATCGTAGCGCACCGCCTGACACATCACGCAGCCCGTATGCCGCGCATTACGTAAACGCGCTAACTCGATCTCCGCCGCCGGCAAGGGGCCTGCATCCCAAACAGCAGCATTCAGTGCCAAGTAGGGCTCCAGCGTGCCCGGCACAACGCCCAGTGCAGAATCTCGAATCACGTTGCCGGTGTTACGCGCCGGCGCTTGCACTCTTGCCGTGCTACCCATGTTGACGCACTCCTGCAGGCGCTGCCTGCCACATCAAACCCAAACGAATCAAGCCATCGAACACACCCAAAGCCTGCAGCAATGCCACCAACCCCGCCTCCCCCAGGTGCGCCTTGACCGCATCTGCCTGGGCATCAGTAATGGCCGCACAGTCCATCGCATGCACTTCGGTGAACTCCAGGCAGGCGCGTTGTTCAGGCGTAAACACGGCGGCCTGCGGCCAATCGTGCAGCTGTGCACGTTGTTGGGCCGATACCGGGAACTCCTCCAACGCGAAATCGGCGTCGCTACGGTGCAGCTGCGCCAAGCGCAGACGACACAATTCCAGCGTTTCCGCTGAAACCTGCGGCAAGCTATACACACGGGTATACAATTGACGAAAGTGGCCGCTGATCGCCGGCAGGCGGTCCAACAGCTGCTCTCGATCAACTCCGGAAACAATCCAACTCATAAGCGACTCCTGTGCGCGATCGCGTAACGCTGCTTGGTTCTGCCCCGCCCCGCCTCAAGCACTAAACACGGCGCCAGACTCTGCTTCGCCCATGCGCAGCAAACGGCTGTCTTCCACAGCCACCTGACGGTGCACTACCGCCTTTTGATATTCAGGATCGGTCACCATCGCCATGAAGGCGCCGGCATTCGGATACAGCGCAATAAACGCAATGTCCCAGTGCTCATCGGCAGGGCCAATCACCACACATTCGGGCCGCCCACGCCAGAGAATACTGCCCCCCAGGCGCTTGAACACGGGCCCACTGTGCTTGCCGTAGCGGGCGTACGCTTCTGCCCCGGTAATAGTCTCCCCACCGGGGTACACTGCCTGCGCCTTGAAACGCACCAGGTTCAACATCATGATAGGGGTATCACGGGGCAGTGATTTAAAGCGGTCAAACTGCTCGCGTGTGGGGTCAACGTTCTGGCTCATCCGGGCTCCTTACTGTGAATAATTCAGACGAACACCGTGGGCAGCGTACTACGTGTACCGCAATGCCGCTTCAGCGTCTGCAGCTTAACCTTTCAGCGCCACCCAGGTATAGCACCTGAAACCCGCAATCAAAATGTGTTATGGCGAATAGCCCTACTAGACCGGCTTACGCTACCGAGATTGGATTGCAGCCACATTTTCATTCGATACACGCCTTGCCCTGCGCCAGATCAATGCACATCCCGGCTGGCTTGCGCTAACCTTTATCCGGCACGCATGAACTCGCCACCGAGCCGGAGAGACCCAATGCCCCACACAGCTGCAATGCCGCCAATCATCGCAACCTTGCACGCCGAACACGTGCACCTCACGCGCATTTCTGCCCTGATGAGTGAACAACTGGACGCTATCGACCGCGGAGCCAAGGTTGATAGCCATGTGCTCTACGAGATCATGAGCTACATGGTTGACTGGGCAGACCGCCGCCACCATCCTCGCGAAGACCTCATCTACGGCCGGGCCGCAGAACTGGACAGC
Organism: Haliea sp.; assembly: GCA_030730585.1. Taxonomy (GTDB): domain Bacteria; phylum Pseudomonadota; class Gammaproteobacteria; order Pseudomonadales; family Halieaceae; genus Haliea. The sequence continues at coordinate 20,745 of JANQUV010000033.1, read as the reverse complement.
CAATTGGCCGACGATGTGGACAGCCTGCAGCGCCAGCACGACGCCATGGCCAAGACTGCATTGGCGCTACTAAAGCTCATCAGCCGTTGGCGGGCAGGCGACGTGTCAGGCGAAGCTGTGGTCAGTGCGGGGCGTGACTATGTTGCCAATAGCGAACGACATATGCACAGTGAAGAACAGTTGGTGTTCCCTCGTATCGAGGCTGTGCTGACTGCCGCCGACTGGCGCGAACTGGAGCTGGACGATCGTCTGCAAGCAGCGGGAGATCCGGTATTAGGGCCACAAGTCGGCCGTGAATTCAGAAACCTTGCGCGCAAACTACGGCGCAGCACACGCCGTCGCCTGGAACGCGGCGTGGTCACCGAATGGGCGGGGCTCGAATCGATCATGGAATCCTTGGAAGTGCTGAGCAACGCCAATCGAATGGCCCTAAGCGCCACGGGCGACACATTGCGCAGCGCAGTTCAGGAATCACTCGATATCGTACGTAAGACGCCGGTTACCGCCGGGCCGCGTTGCGTGCTGAACAATGCACGCTTAGGCGGGCGTTGGCTGGGCACTCTGGCCACCATTACCATCGACACCCTGATTGACCTGGCGCGGATTCGGCGCGAAATGCGCCAACAGTTGGAAGCACTGGCAACACTTTAACCGGCTGCCAGTGCTATTAATTAGCCTCAGACACAATCGCCTGCACGTTGTGCGACGATCCTTTCGCCGCCACCACACGATTACGTCCGGCATCCTTGGCGCGATAGAGCGCTGCATCTGCGACGGCAAAGAACGCCGCGGCCGACATTCCCTCCACATACTCTGCCATGCCAACGCTGCAGCTGACTGTAAGCCCGGAAAAAGCATCCGGAAAACGCAGTGTAGCAATCTCTTGGCGTAAACGTTCGGCAATCACCAAGCCTCCCGCCGCGTCCGTCATCGGCAGTTGCACACCAAACTCCTCACCACCCAAACGGCCAACATCATCGGAATGACGCAGCTGTGCTTGCAGAGATAAGGCTATTGAGATTAACACGGTGTCACCGCCACCGTGGCCATGGCGATCATTGACCGCCTTGAACCAATCGACATCCAGGATCAACAAACACAAGGGCTGGCCATAGCGCGATGCTCGCGCAATGTTGCTTTCTAGCTCTTCGAGAAAATAGCGACGATTAGGGACTTGCGTGAGGGGGTCAGTGCGTGACTCCTCACGCAACAGCGCCATCAGCTGGCGCTGGTTACGGTATAACGCCAACACCACAGCCAACGTAAATGCCATAGCGGCCAACAGCGCTGTAAGCGTCGCTTCGGTAACCGTAGTGCCCCAAAGCTCCTGCGCGGAGAGCGGCAAAGGCAGCAGCGCCACCACCAGTAAAAAGACGCGCAGGGCACCCACAAAGCACCTTTGCCAGGTAAGTTCAATATGCCGAGCCAGCCTCATCGGCGGATTTCAGGCAGGCGCAAGCTCAGAGGTGCAATGGCCACAGCGTGTTGCCTTGATCGGGATGTTTGAAAGGCAGTAAGTGCACGCTTTCTCTGTGGGCGCCTCTGCCGGTGTCTCTTCATCTCGCTTCAAACGATTAATACTGCGAATCAGAAGGAAGACAGAAAAAGCCACGATGAGAAAGCTAATGACGGCATTGATAAACAGGCCGTAGCTCACGGTGACGGCACCCGCTTCCTGAGCGCTGGCGAGTGTTGTGTAGGGCCCAGCGACTGCACCTTCCTTGAGCGTCAGAAACAAATCAGAAAAATCGACCCCGCCCAGCAGCAAACCAATTGGAGGCATAATGACATCGTTCACCAGGCTTTTGACGATAGTGCCAAAAGCACCGCCAATAATGATCCCTACCGCCATGTCGATAACGTTGCCTCGCATGGCAAATTCTTTGAATTCTTTTAACATAACCCGTCCCCGGAAAATCCAAAAAAGACGCCTGCAGCTCTTATTTTAACCACTGTATTGCGCCGACACGCCAATTTCGCATCGCCTGCGCAAAAACTCAAGCTTGACGTTAGCGACAGTGCCACAGGCCAGCAGTGCAGCACAACGAAGAGCATCGGCTGCTGCCGGTAAATCTGCTAGACTATTCGCTCATTTTTTACACCATCAGGACACCGTTTTGCAGCGCGCCACCGTTCCACGAATTCGCCGGCTAGCCGCCACTCCGTGCCTGTTAATTGCGCTAGGGTGGGGCCCAGCGCTCGCTGCACAGCAGCCCGGCACCGTGGAACCGATACTGGGCGTTCAGGACCTTGCCACGGAGGCTGTGCACAGTAGCGAGGACGCTGCCGGAGAAGCTACAGCCCAGTCGGCCGCCCCCAAATCAGTGCCTGAACCGGTCGTCAACCGCGAACCGGCGGCGGCACCAGAACCCGCCATTTTAGCGGTGGAAAAACCAGCGACGGCCGCCATCGAACCTGGCGCGCCGGAGGAAAGCGCAGGGATGAATACAGAACCGGCGAGGCCGTCGACCAGCGGCTTGCCCCGCGCGCCCAACCTGCCGTTAGACGAGCCAGTCGCCAGCGAGCCGGCACCCCTGGCGGCGCCACCCGTACCTGCTCCACTGCAGGAACTGGTGATGTTAGGCCGTGAAGTATCACCGAAAACCTCCACGCGCTTGGCCTGGGCACCCACCCAGTCATTTGAGGGCATTTATGTTGACACCCCGGTACTCGTGGTCAATGGCGTTGAAACGGGCCCCACCTTGTGCCTCACGGCTGCCATGCACGGCGACGAACTCAATGGCATTGAAACGGTACGCCGGGTGCTCTATAACCTCGACGCCGCTAAGCTGAAAGGGGCGGTGATTGGCGTACCGATCGTCAATCTGCAGGGCTTCCATGCCGGCTCACGCTACCTGACCGATCGCCGCGACCTCAACCGGTACTTCCCCGGGGACCCCAGAGGCAGCTCGGCATCGCGCCTCGCCCACTCCTTTTTCCATGAGGTGATTGCACACTGCGATGCCTTGGTCGACCTGCACACGGGATCATTTTACCGCACCAACCTGCCCCAGCTGCGCGGCGACTTGCGCGACCCACGCGTTGTCCAACTTACCAAGGGCTTCGGTTCCACGGTGGTGGTACACAGCGAGGGCACCGCAGGCACCCTGCGAAGGGCCGCTGTGGAAGTGGGCATTCCCGCTGTGACTCTTGAAGCAGGCGGCCCTTCCGTGCTCAGCGAAGATGCTGTAAGCCACAGTGTGAAAGGTATTAGAACACTTCTCAACCACCTGGGCATGACCACGCGCTTCAGCCTTTGGGGAGACCCGGAGCCAATCTATTACAATTCGGTATGGGAACGCGCACCGGTTGGCGGCATCGTGTTCAGCCGGGTGACTCTGGGCCAAAGTGTTAAAAAAGGTGATGTGCTCGGCACAGTAACCAATCCCATTACCAACGTGCGCAGCCGAATTACATCAAACCACAACGGGCGGATTATCGGGATGGCGCTCAATCAGGTCGTACAACCTGGATTCGCAACACATCACATTGGCATTACACCCCCCAAGGGCCAAATCAGCCCACCCGAGGAGGTCGTTGCTACCGATCCGGGGGAGAGCCTCACCATACCTGTTCCCACAGTGAGCGCGCCGTTGAACACGAGTGAAGAAGCAGCGGAATCTGAGTTGCCCACTACAGCCGTTGAAGAGACGCATTCATCGGGACCGGAACTTGGCGATGACGACACCTCAGATGAAGACCTCGAGGAAGACTGATATCCGCATCAACCCGCTGGCGAGCTCGTCACAAAGCGGCCCGATGCATCAACGTCCAACACTAACTGGCGCCCCGCGAGCATTGCAAGCACAGCCGCCAACAGCACTACTGCTGTCAAGAGCAGCCAGATTCCGGTGAGCGACACATCGTACTGCAACAACACGCCGACCGCGAGAGGCCCCAAGGCGGCCAGGCAGTAGCCAATACCCTGGCTCATGCCCGACAGCTCACCCGCCACTGCGGGGCTGGCGCTGCGTAACACCAAAAGCGCCAAAGCAAGGCTGAAACTTCCTCC
>JANQUV010000033.1:0-16633 GCA_030730585.1 Haliea sp. | reverse complement strand
GTCCGCCAAAGGGATACTCAGCCCCGCACCCAGCGCTCCACCCAGGCACAGGGCCATGGTGTAAACACCGGTCATCAGGTCGGCCCCACGCGGCAAGTCGCGTTTCACCAGTACAGGCAGCACGGTACCGGCAATACCGATGGCCGCACCCACCAGCGCAGTGCCGAGAAACAGTCCAGCACTGCCGTCAGTCGCGCGAAACAGTAAGGCAAGCGTCAATAACAAAAGCGACAGCGACAGGGTTCTTTCAATGCCCAAACGTCGAGACAACCAGGGCGCCAGTGGCGCAAACAGGCCCAAGCACAGTACCGGCAGGGTAGTCAGTGCGCCTATAGCCGCGGCACTCAGGCCCGTTTCGGCCTGCACCCGAGCCAACAGGGGCGCCAACGACGCCAGTGCGGGACGCAGGTTCAGCGCCACCAGCACCATCAGTAGAACAATCTTCACTTGCACGAGTCGTTACCCCTACCAATGAACTCCGCGCATAACCTGAGAGAAAAGGCGTCGCGCCAGCGCAAGCTTGGTCGAGGGTAACTCAGCCGACTCGGCGGCGGCCTCTTCCTCGCTGAGCCCGCGCGCCGCCGGGGAATCGGGAAACAAGTCGTAGGCCTGGCTAAGGAAAGCTTCGGTAAAGCTCGGCATAGTCGCCTGCGCTACCGCGCCCGCGACGCCCAAGCCGGTAGACACTTTCTTCGGCCGCGAAACAATCGCCTTCATCACCAAGTCCCGCGCCTGTTCCGGCGATAGCGTGGGGAAGGCCTTGTACATGCCGGTGGGCGCAATCATCGGCGTGCGCACCAAGGGCATGTGAATCGTGGTGAACTCGATATTGCAGCGCGCAAATTCAGGCGCTGCGCACAGGCTGAAGGCGTCCAATGCCGCCTTGGAAGCCACATAGGCTGAAAATCGAGGAGGGCTGGTCAACACACCAATGGAAGATATGTTGATGATCTGGCCGCGCTCGCGCTGCTCCATACCCGGCAAAAAACCCATAATCAGCCGCAGCGCGCCAAAATAGTTCAGCTGCATAGTGCGTTCGAAGTCGTGGTAGCGGTCGTAACTGAAACGCACAGACCGGCGAATCGAACGACCGGCGTTGTTGATCAGAATATCCGCACCGCCAAAATCAGCGCTAACATCGCGAACCAGACGGTCACAAGCCGCCAGGTCCGCCACATCGCAGGCATAAGCGTGGGCCGTGCCACCGGCGCCAACGATTTCGGCGATAGTCTCATCCAGCCTTTCCAGCGTACGTGCCACCAGCACAACGCGGGCGTCAGCCCTCGCCAGGCGCAGTGCACACTCCCGGCCGATACCCGAGGTGGCGCCCGTTACGACCACCACTTTGCCTTGCACCCGCTTACGCAAGGCCGTCAGTGTTGGGCGCCCCACCAGCCGGTTAAAGAGCGTGTCGACATCTTTTTCCAGTGCACCCGCATCCTTACGCAAAAAGTGCAGCCAGTAATCCCAAATGACAGGGGCGTATTCTTCAAACGGCGGGCACACAATGCCGGCGGGCTCCAGCAGGGCGCGCGTACGGCTGGAATCGAAGCGGGTGGGGTAGTTGAGATAGGCCATCACCTGCGGCGGAATACCCATTTGCCCCATCAGCCGCTCACCCAGCTTGCGTACCGGCGAGAGCAGGCTGATGCCCTTGCCCGCAAGCCGCGTGGCGGCATCCCCCAGTGAGCTGTCGATGGCGCGCAGCTTCGGACCATGCGCCACCCGGAGCAGAGTTTTTAACAGATCGCCCACCCGGATGCCCTCGGGGTCGGTGAGGAAAAAACACTCCCGGTCACGCCCGGGCAGATGCGCCAGATGGTCCATGGCCGCCACCACGTAGTCGACGGGCACAATGTTCAGCAAACCCGCCTTGTTCATGAGCAACGGCAAGCCCTCGGGCATCACGCTGCTCAGGCTGCGAAGCGTTTCAAAGAAGTAGTAGGGGCCGTCGATCTTATCCATCTCGCCGGTGAGTGCGTGGCCTACCACCATCCCGGGCCGATAAATACGCCATTTGAGCTGCTTTTCGGCTCGCACAATCCCCTCGGACTCATGCTTGGTCTTGAAATACGGGTGATCAAGCGCGCCGGCTTCCTCAAACATTTCCTCAGTAAACGTGCCCTCATACAGCCCAGCTGCCACAATTGAGCTGACCTGGTGAAAGCAACCCGCTTTTACCGCTTTCGCCAACGCCAGCGCCTGACGCGTACCCTCAACATTGCTGGTGTGCTGGCTCTCGGCACTGGCCTGCATGTCGTAAATCGCTGCAAGATGAAAAAAATGGTCAATTTTCCCGGCATGTTGGCGCACCCATGCGGGCTTCACACCGAGGCGCGGCAGGCTAAGATCGCCTTCCACGGCCACTACTTGGCGTCGATTCGCCCCCCACAGTGTGCGCAGGCCGTCCAGCTTAGACAGCGAACCCGGACGAACCAACACATACACCCGGCCGCCCCTGTCCAGCAACCGCGGTATAAGGAAGCGTCCAATAAAGCCCGTGCCACCCGTGACAAAGTAGTTCATCTCGGCTTCTCCATTCTTTTCTTAGAATGACACAGTACTGAGAAAATGCGGGGCTGTCACCGCGGCGAGCCGGGCAACGCGCGCAGGCCTGCCTGGGCCGTCAGATAACCCAATCGTGCGGACGATCCGTGCGCGCTGCATCTTCAACCGCTATCACATGCTGCACTGCATGGTGTTGTGACATGAAGACTTTGCCACTGAGCCCATCGAGGAAGTGCGTGTGGCGCAACACATCCATCACCGGACCTTTTACTTCCGACAAGTGCAGAACAATATCGCGCTCAACAAGTTGCTGATTGATAGATTCCAGCGCCTCCAGTGCGCTCAAATCAATTTCGTTGACAGCAGTACACATGAGGATCACATGACGTACTTCTGGCCGCTTCTCCAGCAACGCATAAATACGCGATTCAACAAAACTTGCATTGGCGAAATACAGGCTTTCGTCAATACGCAGTGAGAGTATGTCGCTGCGCGTAATGACCTCGTGGCGGTCTACGTTGCGAAAGTGCTCCGTCCCCGGCACTTCGCCCACCACCGCCATGTGCGGGCGCGAGGTTTTATACAGGTGCAGCGCAAGTGACGCCAACACACCGCAGGCAACGCCAGTTTCCACGCCCGCCGCAAGCGTCACAAACAGGGTGATGGCTACCGCTGCAAAATCGGATATACCGTAATCCCAGGTGCGACGTAAAATGGAGAAATCCACCAATGAAAGAACCGCAACGATAATGGTCGCCGCCAGCGTCGCTTTAGGCAGATAGGCGAGATAAGGAGTAAAAAACAACGCCGTGGCACCAATTCCAATCGCAGTCAGTATACCCGCCGCCGGAGTGGCTGCACCCGCATCGAAATTGACGATGGAACGCGCAAAGCCGCCGGTAACCGGGTAACCCCCGGAAACAGCAGCGGCAATGTTGGATGCCCCCAGGCCAATCAGCTCCTGGTCGGGCACGATATGCTGCCGACGGCGTGCCGCCAAAGTGTGGCCGACTGACACGGATTCAACAAAACCAATAATCGAAATCAGCAGCGCGGAAATCGCCAGTTCGCGCCAGGCCGGGTGCAATAACTCAGGGAACTGTAAACCGGGCAGGCCTGCCGGCACGCGGCCCACCAAGGCAACGCCCTGGGCACCCAGATCAAAGTGCCATGCCGCCGCACTGGTGCCAATGATTGCGAACACGGGCCCGGTACGGGTCAACATGGCTGCCCAATAGTCTGGGACACCAAACAGCAGCAACAGCGGCTTCAGCCCACTGCGCACCCAGAACAAAAACAGAAAGGTCACGCCACCCACCCACAGTGTGGGCATGTGCACCTCCGGCAGCTGGCGCCAGAGCTGCTGCAAGAGATGCGGCAGGTCCTCACCGCGACCCCGGATACCCAACACATGACCCAGCTGGCTCAGGGCAATAATGACACCCGAGGCGGTAATAAAACCGGCTATCACCGGGTGCGACAGAAAACTCGCCAGAAATCCCATTCGCAGCAGGCCAAACACCAACAGCATGGCGCCGGACATCAGGGCCAGCAGGATAGCGGCGTCGACATAGGCAAGAGTGCCAGCCTCAGCCACCTGGCTGACGGCAGTGGCGGTCATCAGCGACACCACCGCAACGGGCCCGACCGACAGCGTTGTACTGGTGCCAAACAGGCCATAGGCCACCAGTGGCAGCATACTGGCATACAAGCCCATTTCCGCTGGCAGCCCGGCCAACATGGCATAGGCCAGAGACTGCGGAATAAGCATCACAGTCACGATGACCGCTGCCAGACCGTCACTGGCGAAACTCTCACGGTTGTAGCGTTGCCCCCAATCCAGCAGCGGCAGATAGCGCTTGAGTCCCTGCAATGCCTTACCCCTCGCCGATCACCGGCTTCGCCAACCACTCTTTGCCACGCAGCATTGCCTTCCAGTAGATGAACGGCAACAAACGCTCCTTCAGGAACCATGCGGCACGGGTGGGTTTGCGCCCGTCCAACAGCCATACCGGCATACTGGGTAACAACTTACCACCGTAACCAAATTCCGCCAGCACGATCTTGCCGCGCTCAACGGTCAGCGGACAAGAGCCGTAGCCATTGTAATGAGCCACTCCCCTTGCTTTGCCACTGTCCACCAGAAGATTGCTAGCCACGATGGGGGCTTGCATGCGCGCCGCGGCGGCTGTCTTGGCATTCGGCGCGTTCATCACATCACCCAACGCCCAAATATTGGCAAAGTGCTTGTGGCGCAGCGTCGTTTGATCAACGTCTACCCAGCCGGCCGCATCAACTAAACCGCTGGCTCGAATAAAATCGGGGGCAGTCTGTGGCGGCACCACATGGATCATATCGAACTCACGCTCTACCTCACGCGTATTGCCATCGCTGTCAGTCGCCTCAAACACGGCACTACGCGCCTCTCCGTCAATGCGCAGCAGGCGGTGACTGAAATGCAGCTTGGCGTCGTAGCGCTGCACATAGTTCATCAGGGCGGGCACATAATCCGGTACCCCGAACAACACGGCGCCGGCATTGTAAAATTCCACCTCGATATTATGTAAGCGCTTTTGCCGGAGCCAGTAGTCTGCCGACAGATACAAGGCCTTTTGCGGTGCGCCGGCACACTTGATAGGCATCGGGGGCTGAGTAAACAGCGCCCGCCCGCCTTTGAGTTGTTGTACTAACTCCCAAGTGTAGGGCGCCAGGTCAAAGCGGTAATTGGAGGTCACGCCATTGCGCCCAAGGGTTTCGGACAAGCCGGGAATGGCATCCCAATCGAGTTTGAGGCCCGCCGCCACCACCAACCGCTCATAACGAATCACGCGACAGCCTTCCAAAACCACAGAATTGTGTGCCGGGTCGAAGGCGGCAACAGCGGCCTTGATCCAGTCCACACCGCGAGGAATCAGCGAAGCCATCGTGCGCGCAGTGGTGGCTGGCTTGAAAATACCCGCGCCAACAAAAGTCCAGCCCGGCTGGTAATAATGGATATCTGCAGGGTCAATAATCGCAACAGACAAGCTCGAGTCACGGCTCATCAAACTCGATGCACAGGCAATGCCACCCGCACCGGCGCCGACCACCACGACGTCGTATTCCGCCAAAACCAAGCCACCGTGGCCAGCGCCCTGGCCCGCCACACGCGCCACAACACTACTCATGTCGTACCCGGCGTCACGACCACGACGCACAATATCCGCCGGGGGGCGGCCACTCGCTGCACTCGACAAGGCCCACAAGGTGGTAGAGCGCATTCCTGTGCGGCAGTAGGCATGAACCTGGCCCTCAATGGCCTCCAGCAAGTGCCCGAAAACGCGGGCCTCAGCGTCCGACACTTTGCCTGCAACGACCGGCAAATAGTGCGCCTGCATGCCGGCTGCTTCTGCCGCAAGCTGCAGCTCAGCGTACGCTGGCTGGTCAGCTCCCTCTCCGTCGGGGCGGTTACACACTATATGCTTTACGCCGCGCGCCGCCAGCTGCGCCACGTCAGTGGGCAGCAGCTGAGCAGACACCGTCAGCTGATCATCGAGTGTGCGAATATCCATGGGCCGATCCTCGTGAGCAATGCTCAAAGCGCGTTAATGGGTAACTTGAGGTAAACCGTATCATTACCTTCCGCAGCGGGCAGATGGCCCGCGCGCATGTTGACTTGCAGCGATGGCAGGATGAGGCGGGGCATGCCCAAAGTGGCGTCCCGGGCTTCGCGCATACGCACAAAATTGTCTTCGCTGATTCCCGCATGAACATGAATATTCCCTGCGATCTCTGCGGCCACCGTTGTTTCGTACTCCAGCTCACGGCCGTTGGGCATGTAGTCATGACACATAAACAAGCGCGTCTCCCCGGGGAGAGATAGCACCCGCGCAATAGACCGGTACAAAGTGCGCGCGTCACCACCGGGGAAATCAGCGCGAGCAGTGCCACCATCCGGCATGAACAGGGTGTCACCCACAAATGCAGCATCGCCCATCATATGGACCATACAGGCCGGCGTATGGCCGGGTGTATGCAGCGCATAGCAGGTCATTGCACCCACTTGATACACTTCGCCATCGGCAAATAGATGGTCGAACTGTGAACCGTCGCGAGCGAATTCCGCGCCAGCGTTAAATACACTGCCAAACGTTTCCTGCACCGTCACAATGTGTTCGCCGATGCCGATTTTGCCCCCCAGAGCGGCTTGGACATAAGGCGCAGCAGACAGATGATCGGCGTGCACATGTGTCTCAATAATCCATTCCAGGGTCAGCGCATGCTGCCGAATATAATCGATGAGGCGGTCTGCGCTGGCTGTGGTGACACGCCCCGCCGCGTAGTCGATATCCAACACTGAATCGACGACCGCACAGGCCTCGCTCCCCGGGTCGCGCACCACGTAGGAAAACGTATGGGTATCGGCGTCAAAAAAAGCGATAACTTCCGGCTGGCACTTCAAATCCGGCTGAACATTCGCCGTTGCTTCCATCACACTGCTCCTCTTCGTTGCAACACGTCACTGATCGACTGTGACAATGCAAAGGGTGCGCCAACTGTGCTATGGCAACCCAGAATAATCCTTATCTCATTGTTATTATTAGATTTTGTTGTAATTGAGCCGAGCCAGAGAAAAAATTAGATAGCTCCACTCCACCCCTTTATGACATTATTGACAAAACTTGCTGACATTTTTGACATGAAGAACCTGATTGCTCGTGACACGGATAGCACCCTCGCGCGGATGCTGGAAGGCTATGATTGCCCCGCCATTCTGGTGAGCCCCGACTTCGTAGTTCTGGCAACCAATGCGGCATATCGCGAGAGCTTTGGGGAACTGGCCAGTGACACCCCTTCACACTGCTTTGAGGTATCTCACGGTTATCGTGTGCCCTGTGACCAAGCAGGAGAGAGCTGCCCGCTGGCGTCGGCCCGTGCCAGCGGCAAAAAGGAGCGCGTGTTACATGTTCACCTGACACCCGAGGGGCGCCAACATGTGGATGTAGCGATGCTGCCGATTCACAGCGACGATGGCGAGTTGTTGTACTTTGTCGAGCTGCTGACACCGGTCACTGTGGCCAGCGCGGAACTGAGCACGCGGCTGATGGTAGGCCGCAGCGCGGCATTCAACGAACTGGTCAATCTGATGAATCTGGTGGCCCAGCACGAAACATCGATTCTGCTGCTGGGAGAATCGGGCACCGGCAAGGAGCTGGCAGCCAGCGCCATTCATCAGGCCAGCGCGCGCCGCAAACGCCCATTGGTTGCCATCGAATGCGCGGGGCTCACCGAAACACTCTTTGAAAGCGAGCTGTTCGGCCACGTGCGCGGCGCCTTTACTGGCGCTACGCAGGACAAACCCGGGTTATTGGAAGCAGCACAGGGGGGCACGCTGTTTCTCGATGAGATCGGCGATGTGCCACTCAGCATACAGGTCAAACTGTTACGACTGCTGGAGACCGGCACCTGGCGCGCGGTGGGCAGCACAACGCTGCGCCACGCGAACTTCCGGTTGATCTGCGCCACCCACAAAAACCTCGCAGCAATGGTCGATGACGGCAGCTTTCGTCGCGACCTGTTCTATCGCATCAACACCTTCCCCATTCACTTGCCCGCGCTACGCGAACGGCGCGAAGACCTGGCACTGCTGGCAAAATCAATTCTCGGCAAACTGGATAGCGGGCAGCGCATGCACCTCACCGAATCCGCCGTCCAACGCCTGCAACAGGAACCTTTCCCCGGCAACATACGCGAGCTGCGCAATATTCTGGAGCGTGCCCGGATATTTGCGCAAGGTGACATCATTGATCATCACACGATCGAGCGCAGCATTGATCGCAGCACAGGAAAGACACATGGCCGCAAACACGACCAGAGCAAAGGCTCGCTCGCCATGCGCTCCAGCGCCTGGACGGACCTGCGAACGCAAGAGCTACAGTACTTGCGCTCGCTGCTGGCACATTGTGAGGGTGACAAGGCCCGCACAGCTGCGATCGCCGGCATCAGCGTACGCAGCCTTTACCGGAAACTGGGGCAGCCTCTAGCCGATCACTGAACCGATGCGCCGGCAAAGGGGTTGGGGCCCCCTGCGGCAATCCAACGGTCCAGTTCCTGCGCCAACACCGTCAGTGGCACGGAACGTAACGCCAGAATCGTGTCATGGAAGTAGCGCTTGTCGAACGCCGCCCCCAACGCCAGCTCAGCTTCCGCACGCTTGCGCCGAATCAACATCTCCCCGCACGGTACACTGTAGCTCCACACTAGCGCTGTGCGCGTATTAATTTAATGCTCGGCAAAAAAGCGGGGGAGCTGCCCCAGCCGTTACGGGTAATCTCGATAAGCAAGCTCTGTCTGAAACCCGCCCGTGCGCGGGTACAGGCCACTCCAGAAAAACGTATCAGTGGGCAGCAGTGCCACGCAGAGACATACACAGCAGCAAGCCCGCCAGCAAGGCAACACACGAAAAAGTCATGGCAGTAACCCACTCCCAAACAGCGTAACCTACCCCGATGGGCGGCACCGCATTATCGTTGGCCAGCCTGCGCTGCTTGTCAATCTTGGCAGTGTTGGCAGACCTTCCCTATTTGGCAGATCTTCCGCCTACCCCGGAGAGCGCAAAAAAGGCCGCCTTGCATCAAGGGTAAAGTAACCTTCCTGTGGCTGGCGTCCATCCTGTGTGTCTTGGAATAGTAGCAATGTACCTGCCTGCGGGCTCCGCTCCGAGTCCAGCCATAACGAGAGGAAGCCCGCATGACTAAGCTGATGATTGCCCCAGCGGGGGTCCGCCAAGCTCACACGCCCGCTTGCATCAATGCCACGCAGCACGCTGAAGTGCGCCACGCCATCCACGTGCAGCCGAACAATTGCCGGTACCCGCAATGACATCAGGCGCTCCGGGGTCACCGCCAAACCAGCGCCCCGCGCACCATAGTGTTCCGCGAGGGCGATGAGAATAGTGTAGGAAACGCCCTGCTCGCGCCAGTCATCGGGCAGATTCCAGTCATCTCCTCGCTCTTGCAGCACCGTCAGAAGATCTGACTCGGACAGAGGGGCGTTAAGATATGCGGTGAAATATGTTGCCAATGCTGCCAAACCGCAAGAATAGTCATACTCCTGCTTAACCACCCCCGCATCGCGCATCGCACGCCAATTACGAAAGCCGGGCGGCTTTTTTTCTGATAGCGTTAGTAATGGCGTTACTGACGACGTTGCTGATGGTACTGGCGCGGTCGCTGAAGCCGACGAAAATACTAGCGCATACATGAGGCAAAGCACTCGTAAAACAGACACCTCTGTTGGCGCCCTGCACCTAAAGAACTCAAAGAATATCGCTGGGAGGCTCATACGATTGCCCTGTCGGCAGTTCGCGGCGTATATCCTCAAGTGCACAGCGGCGACTTAACGACATGGCCGTGCCAGAGGCCAACCCCAGGCCGCATCCTGCTAAAGCCAAAAACACAAAGGCAGGCCATTGTTCGCCAAAGAGCGCGACAACCAGTGCGAGGACACTGGCCACCGCAACGATCCCATGAAACAGGTAACGTATTAAATGGCGCAGTTCCAGCTGTTCAAAGCGATAGTCATTGAGCTTCTTTTCCAAAGCGGGGTCACGCATGTTGAGCTTCTCAGAGTGCAACTTACAGGGGAGAAAAAAGCGCCCAGTTGAATGAGCATAGCTCCATCAGCTGGGCGCCGCATGTTGCATTCACCGCCAATTGAACTTTGACTTGTTGCAAACCGTACAGCCACCACCATACATCGGCACATAGACGCCCCAATAGACGCCGATGAGTGCAACGTCGAACCCCGCCACCATAAAGGCGAACGCCAGAGGCGCAACGCGCCCAGTGCTCGACTCGAGTTCAAGAGGACTCAAATTTGTTGCGCCTTCCAGCGCCACGTTTGAGCTGCCAAACGCGTCGGCCAACCACGGCGAATCTCCCACCGGTGCAGCGTTCGCCGCCAAGGGATTGAACAGTAATGCAGCCAAGGTAAGGCTACTGGTCATTGCAGATAGTGTTTTCATAGTACATCTCCTCGTACACGGGTTTTGCAATACGGAACCCACCTCTATGGCGCGGCCCGCTCCGACTCTCACGTCAAAATTGGTAGTGCCAATCGAGCGCCACACTGGCACCGCGCCCTCCGCTGGTCGCCACACGGGTGTCGACAAAAAGAACCGAACCAGGGCCAGTTTGCAGGCCGATACCGAAGGACACGTCCGTTTGATAGCGGCTCACAGCCGTGCGCAGGCCACCGGCTCGGTCAGCCTGAGCGTACTGCCAGGACAGCCCACCGATCAGCGTCACCCGGTGATTTACAGCGAAGTTCACCTGGGGCTGTAGACGAAGAATGTCGCCCGGGTCATATCGAACTTGGCCGATGTCCCGCTCACGACGCCATTCGTAAAGAAGCGCCAGCGAGAGCACCACAGGGTCCAAGGCACGGTAGGTTTGCGCACCCACTCGCAGCGTACGGCCATACCAGCGCGCCTGCGGCACCTGCCAACTCGTTTCCAACACATCGACTCCGGCCGTTAACAGTAGCGCCGGCGTTTCGGCATCTGCGGACACCCGCCAGTTTGCGCCCAGCATAGCGGCATGCTCGTTGCCACCACCGGCAAACCCCGGCTGCTGCCAGTCAACCTGCGTGTGAGCGAAGCTCGCATTCACTTCGATATCCTGGTGCAGGCCATAGCGGATACGGGTGAGCGCTGTAGCAGCGCGGGTTTGGTGCTCTGCAGCGGGCGGTAGAGAGCCGCCACTCCCCGTGCCATCGGCGAAAAGTAGTGGAAGCGCCTGATCGACAATGGTGTAGGCGAAGAGTGTTTGCAGGTTTATGGTGCGCGGCGCTACCAGTAATTCTTCGATATTTAGCGGCAACTGAGCATGCGCCAGCTCGGCCCCAGACAGCAAACCAATCATCACGGTACTCAGAACTCGTCGACCGGTTGCTACAGACATTCTCGACCTCCCTGCGACACACTGCACTTAACTGGCTTACAGCATCACGCATCGCCAGCGGGAGAGGTACGTCAATCCCGGTCGAATCCCATCATCTTTCCGCTATTTGCTGTGCTCGCCGCGCGCCAACGGCCCAGGGTCTAATAATCGCGCGAGTGTTTCGCGCGGCAGCTGTGTGTCCTCTTCTGCCACCTCCAGCACCGAGCGCCCCTCGCGGTAAGCACGCTTTGCTATCGCTGCGGCAGCCTCATAACCAATGACCGGGTTCAGCGCCGTTGCCAGAACGGGATTACGCGCCAGCGCAGCGCCGGCGTGCTCAGCGCGGGGTAGCAGGCCCTGAATGCAGGCTGCCATTGACTCACAGCTGCCCGCTAGCAATTCAATGGCGCCCAGCAACTTATCGGCAATTAATGGCAGCATAACGTTAAGCTGAAAGTTGCCTGATTGTGCCGCCAGCACTATCGTTGCGTCAGTGCCAAGCACCTCGGTCGCGGCCATCAGTATTGCCTCGGGCAGTACAGGATTCACTTTGCCCGGCATAATGGACGAACCGGGCTGCAGGGCCTCTAGCTGCACCTCTGCCAAGCCAGCGAGTGGGCCAGAGTTCATCCAGCGTAAATCGTTGCTCATCTTGATCAGCACGAGCGCGACGCTACGCAGACAGGCAGAGCATTCCACCGCGGTTTCCTGCGCCGCCATACGAGTTGACGGTGGTTCTGCAGCGAACACTGCGAACCCAACTCGCTGGCTCAAATCCTTTAGCGCCGCGTCGACATACCCCCGCGGAACATTCACCCCCGTACCCACCGCAGACCCGCCCAACGGCAGTGCACAAAGCCTTGGCTGCAAGTCGGATAGCCGTGCGCGGCAGTCCTGCAGCTGCGCCAACCAGGTACGTAGCTCAAAACCCAGCGTTACCGGCATCGCATCCATTAAATGCGTTCGACCGGTTTTTACTACCGACTCCAGCTCGCCCGCGCGGCCCCGCAACGCATCCTCAAGTGCGCTGATTGCGGGGCCCAAGATATTGCGAAGCTCGCAAGCGGCGGCGAGCGCAATAGCGGAAGGCACAACGTCATTACTGCTCTGGCTGCAATTAACGTGATCATTGGGATGCACCGGCTGCCCTGCCGCAGTAGAGGCGAGGCGCGCCAGCACTTCATTCATATTCATATTGCTACTGGTGCCAGAACCGGTCTGGAACACGGGCACCGGAAAGGCACCGTCATGTCGTCCGGCGGCGACGGCCCCGGCGGCGGACGCTATGGCCTCGGCCAGGTGAACATCGAGTGCACCCACCCGGGCATTGGCAATTGCCGCTGCGGCCTTGAGCAGAGCCAGAGCGTAAACAAAAGGGGGCGGCATAGTGCGCTGTGGGGCTATACGCGCGTGGTTCAAGGCGCGCTGAGTTTGGGCGCCATACAGCGCGTCCTCCGGCACCTCAACCTCGCCCATGCTATCGACTTCAATGCGGGACGCCATAGCGTATACCTCCGATCTTCAGATGCGAGCCATCAGCGTAACAGACTGTGACACCAGCACCCCAAAGAAGCTATTAACGGGGTAAAGAAGCCGCTAGCGGGGCCTTGTGTGCAGGCCCGATAATCGCCTAGTATTGACCGTGCGTCACTGGCCCCGGAAAGGGTCAGACATAATTCTTATAACAGCTGACAAAAAGGTAACTCATGACCTTCAACTTTCGCAAGGCTCCATTGGTCGCGGCGCTCGCCGTGCTCTCCGCAACCCCACTGGCCTACAGCCAGCAGCTAGAGGAGGTGATCGTCACCGCGCAGAAACGCGCAGAAAGCCTACAAGATGTACCGATCTCGGTGTCCGCTATTCAGGGCGAAAAATTACAAAGCGCCGGCATTCCCAACATGCAGGCACTGTCGGACTACGTCCCTAACCTGTACATTGCCGCCGCATCAGTGAATACCAATATTTATCTACGCGGCGTAGGGTCGGGCAACAATCAGGGCTTCGAGCAGTCAGTGGGGATGTATGTCGACGGTATCTACATGGGCCGCGGGCGCCAGTACCGCTCAGGCTTCCTCGACCTCGAGCGGGTAGAAGTGCTGCGCGGGCCGCAGGGCACTTTGTTTGGCAAAAACACCGTGGCTGGTGCGGTCAACATCATTAGTGCCTCTCCCGAACCAGGCGAAGGCTTCAGCGGTGAAATTGCCGCAAGCCTCGAATCCCATGATGGGCAGTTGTTCGAAGGGTTCGTGCAGGGGTCGCTTA
Source organism: Haliea sp. (assembly GCA_030730585.1). Lineage (GTDB taxonomy): Bacteria > Pseudomonadota > Gammaproteobacteria > Pseudomonadales > Halieaceae > Haliea. The sequence continues at coordinate 2,942 of JANQUV010000033.1, read as the reverse complement.
CCGACACCTTCGCCGCTCGGCTAGCGTTCAAAACGCGCGCCACCGACGGCTACATGGACAACGAATTCCTCAATCGTTCCGAAGGCGAAATTGATGAAACGGCGTTTCGCCTGACCACCGTTTGGCAACCCAACGACCAGCTGAACGTCAATTTCAAGTACAGCAATACTGATTACGAGCGTATTGGCTCACCCTCTACGACCAAACGGTATTTGGACCCCGCCAGCCGCGATGAGCTGTTCCCCAACCGCTCGGCCTTTGCCGGCATCGCCTACCTGCTTACCGACACCTTCTTCCCCGACTTTGCCGATATTGGTAACCGCGAGTTTGTCGCCTTCAAGGACAACGGCGTCGGCAGCGGCAGCCTGGGCATCGGCATTAACCCGGACGGCAGCGATGAAGAATTCGATAATTTTTCCTTGAATGTAGACTACGAGATCGCCGGCGGCACACTCACTTCCACCACAGGCTGGTCCGAGTATCAATATATTGACGGTGTCGATGTTGACTGGCTGCCGCTTCAGTTTATCCACCGCGACGATAATCAGGAGTTCGAGCAGTTCAGCCAGGAGTTCCGCTTCGTGTCACCCGGGGGCGAATTCTTTGACTACGTGGCCGGGGTTTACTACGAGCAGAGCACGCTGGAATTTGACCGCCGCGTCACCCTGGATGCCAATATGAATGGCTTGGTGCCCGCACTCCTCGGAGTCAACAGCCTGTTCTCCGTACTCTCGGGCGGCGCCTACAATGCCGAACAAATTAGCCGTAACCACCTGTACAAACAGGATGCTGATTCCTTCGCCGTATTTGGCCAGGGGACTTTCAACCTCAGCGACACCCTGCGCGTCACATTAGGCCTGCGCTACACCGAAGAGAACAAGGAAGTCGACACCAACCAGTTCCTGAGCGACAGCATTACCGGCATGGATACGGCGTCGGAAAACTTCTTTCTGCGTTTTATTCAGGCCACAAGCTTCAATGCCTATATCTATGACTACCAGAAGGAACGCAGCACCGACAAGTGGCTGCCTTCAATCAACGTGCAGTGGGACGCCACCGAGAACAGCATGCTGTATGCCAGCTTCTCACAGGGTTTCAAGAGCGGTGGCTTTACTGACGCCGACGATGGCGAACCCGGTGACCTGACCCCCGGCACATTCCCCTGCGTTCCGGGGCAACCGGTGGCCGCCTGTTACGACCCGACCAATCCCAACGACGACTTCGAGTTTGAAGATGAAGAAGTCGACGCTTTTGAAGTGGGCGGCAAGCACACGTTACTGGATGGCGGTATGACCCTGAACTGGGCGGCCTTCTACACCCAGTACGACAACCTGCAGACCTCGATTTTCAAGGGCTTGGGGTTTGGCGTTACCAACGCCGCCAAGTCTGAAATTCTCGGCCTGGAAGTGGATGTGCTGTGGCAGGCAACAGATAACCTGCGGCTTGGCGTGAGCGGCGCCTATCTGGATGCTTCCTATGACTCCTTCCCCGATGCGCCGTGCACCGCAATTCAGCTTGATGTCGATCCACTATGCGGCACACCAGGTGGCTTCACCAGCAATGATCTTTCTGGTGAGGTGACCACCTTTGCACCCGACTACACAGGCTCACTGACGTTCGATTATGACTATCCCTTCAGCAACGGGCTGGAGTTATTCGTCTCAGGGGAAGCCAACTATCGTGACAGCTTTGAGCCCGGCGGCGACAGCGACCCCATCGACTCAATTGACTCGTACAGCAAGGTGAACTTACGTACCGGGTTGCGCGGTGAGAACTGGGAAGTCATGGCCTACGGCCGCAACATTTTCGACAAGGAAGTGCTGGTGCAAAGCTTTGACACACCGGTTCTGGCAGGCACCCACACCCAGTTCGTGGACGAGGGCCGGATCATCGGCATCAGAGCCAAGTACTCGTTCTAGCCAAGCAAAACGTAAAAAGCCCGCCTCTCACGAGCCGGGCTTTTTTTTGTTCGTCACACACTCCCAACCAGGCGCAGGAGGATAAACGGTCGCTCGATGAGGCCCCCACCAAAAGCACAAGGCTTTTGTATACGAGCCCCTGTTTGGGCTAACCAAACGACCGGTTGTTCTCACAATCTTGCCGAAGCTGCAGAAGACCTTACAACACCGACACCGGTAGGAATTTCAGCCTTGCACTAAGCAGTTGGCTGGCGATTCTAAGTCGTGGCCGCGTAAGAACGGCCATCTTAACGATTCCGTCAGGAACCACTACTATCCAGAACCAAATCCACGCGGCGATTCAGGGCGCGCCCCTCGGCGGTGGCGTTGTCCGCAAGGGGGCGTGTTTGTCCATAACCCACCGCAGTAATCTGCGTCTCACGCACTCCCTGCTTGTCGACCAACAGGCTGCGAACCGCATCTGCGCGACGCTCGGAAAGCCCTTGGTTGTAGGGTTGCGTGCCGCTAATGTCGGTGTGGCCCTCAACAACCGCCACCACATCGGGATTTGCCTGCAGGAATGCAGCTGCCTTGCCAATCTCCTCATCGTAGGCGCTGGTAATGATGGAGGAGTTCACCGCAAACTGCACATTCAGTGACACCGCAACCCGGTTGTCGCCGATGCTGCGGTAGCGGCTGGCATCCTGGCCGCCGCTAGCGCTGGCACTGGCACTGGCCAGACGCGCCAACAGGGCCTCCTTGTCTATCTCTACAGCTGCAGGCGCTTCCAGCGGGCACAAAGCCTGCCCATTGGGGTCATCGCCGCGCGTCAGCTCGAGATTGTACTCAGCGATTTGCTCGGCGTTCAATCCATCAACATCCATGGCGGCGCGCAACAGCCCCATATTCGCGAGAGTGCGTGTTTGGGCGGCCCGCAGGGCCGTCTCGGCACTTAAAAACGCGCGCTCGGTGTCGAAGTATTCGTTTTGCGAATCCAGCAAGTCGAGCAAGCTGCGTTGGCCCAGGTCGAACTGGTCCTGATAG
>JANQUV010000032.1 GCA_030730585.1 Haliea sp. | reverse complement strand
TCGGCAACATTGGCCTCTAACAGCGTGCGAAACTGTGGGTCTGCTGCCAGGTTCTGTGTTTCACCGGGGTCTTGTTGCAGGTCGTACAGGATGTGCACGTTGGCGATGCTGTGCCAGATGTGCTTGAAGCGGCCGCGGCGCAGCATGGGCGAACCTTCCAATGTGCCACAGAAGATGGCTCTGTCCGGCGTCAGGTCTGCCCCTTGCAAGGCACTGAGCAGGCTGGTCGATTCCATGTCGCTGCAGGGTGCGGGCAGGCCAGTGTGTTCCAGAATCGTCGCCACCAAGTCAAAACTTTGTACGGGTTCGCTCACCCGTCGGCCGCCGTTGACGCCGGCACCACTGATGAAAAACGGCACGCGGGCGATGTCGTCAAAAGGCAGCCAGGGAATTTTGCCGAGAAACCCTCGGTGCCCGCCGTAGTCGCCGTGATCTGACAGGAAGATGACCAGCGTGTTGGCGAGGTCTACGGTGTTGAGCAACTCGCCGACCCTGTCGTCGACATGGCGCAGACCGGCGCGGATCGCGGCCAGAACCTTGGGCAGGTGGCCTTCTTCGTGGTGGTCTACCCGGTCAGGCTCGAAAAAAGTGCCCCGTGGATGGCGCACGGTAATGTTTGAAAACGGCCAGGGTAGCCCCGCGTTACTGGCCATACCTGACGTCGGGAGAGTCTGGTCTGCCGCCTGATAAGCGCAGGCATAGGGCTCGGGAGGGCTGTAGGGCGTATGGGGGTCGGTGTAGGACACCACGCTGAACCATGGGCGGGCCTGCCGGCCAGCATCCTTAAGGAAACGCTGTGCATGCTGGGTGATCCAGTGCGTTGGGTGGAACTCTGCCGGGTAGGGGAATACGCGGGGCAGCCCCGGCCGCTGAAATCGCAGGTCTTCTCGCCCGCTGCTGAGAATCCAGCGGCGGTAGTCATCGGCCTCCTCGCGTGGGTAGCCCGCCGGGAGGTGCTCGCACATCGCCATGGTGTCGAAGCCATGCTGCGCCCGGATCGGCGAGAAGTGCATTTTTCCGAACAGAGCAGTGTCGTACCCGGCGTCTCGCAGGGCGTGTGCCAGGGTCCAGTAGCCCTCAGTGAGTGCGAGGCCACTGGCAGTTTGTGCTCGCGGGCGGTTGCCGCCGCCGGTCGGCACCCGGTGGGGGAGTAGCCCGGTGAGTAAGGAGGAGCGCGCAGGAATACAGGCAGTGTCGCTGCTGTAGGCCTGCTCGAAAATCACGCCTGCGGCCGCCAGCGCGTCCAGATTGGGGGTGTCACTGATAAGCCCCGGGCGAGCGTAGCCCAGCGAGTCGTAACGCTGCTGGTCGGTCATAACGAGAAGAATGTTGGGCCTGTTGGGCATAGTCTCCAGTTCTATACAGGCAGCGCGCGCTTGCGCCGCAGAAAGGGTTTTTCCAGCCACTGGTAGCTGCACAGTGCAAGCACCAGAGATATCCCAAGTGCCGCTGCCGGCATGATATAGAGCCAGGCTGAAGCCTGGTAAGCCACTTGCCCCATGGCTTCACGCAGTGGGTAGATGAGGTAAAACAACACCGGCACATGCAGTAAATAGAGTGAGTAGGACAGCTTGCCGG
>JANQUV010000031.1 GCA_030730585.1 Haliea sp. | reverse complement strand
CGGCGATATCCTCGCTCGTCATAACATAACACTCCAGCGCTATCGGGCACGGCGCAGCGTGCCTTGGTTATTGTGGTGCCAAACAACATAATTGAATTCGTATTCAACTTCAATTATGTTTTACTGCGGTTAGGAATCACAAAGCATAAAACTTAAACAGGGTGGACTTATGACGCAGAGCTTCAGAATGAAGCCCCCCATGGGGGAAGACAACGGCTGGTGGTGGCAACAGGCTGCTGAAGGCAACCTCGCCATTCAGCGCTGCACAGCCTGCAGCACACTGCGGCACCCCCCGCGGCCCATGTGCGGCGAATGCCAATCACTGGAGTGGGACCATGTCGTCGCATCAGGACGAGGCACGCTGGACAGTTTCACCATCCTGCATCACCCGCAGTTCCCCGGCTTCGACTACCCGCTCATTATCATTTTGGTGCAGCTGGAAGAAGGCACGCGCATCACGTCACAGCTAATCAACTGCAGCGAGGACACGGTGGAGTTCGGCATGCCCGTTGAGATGGTCATGCACGAAGACCCCGATGGTTTCCGCCTGCCCATGTTCCAGCCCGTTCGAGGAGCCAACGCATGAGCCATTTTCTCAAGAACAAAGCGGCAATTGCCGGCATCGGACTCACCGAATTTTCCAAGAAGTCGGGCGTATCAGAGCTATCCCTTGCCGCTCAGGCGACGCTGGCTGCCTGTCAAGACGCAGGCCTCCACCCTTCGGCGATCGACGGATTCGTCAGCTATACGCTGGACTCCACGGATGAGATAGAACTGGCAAGAGCCGTGGGCGCCGGTGACCTTAAGCTGTTCACCAAGGTGAACTACGGTGGTGGTGCGGCCGTCGGCACTATCCTGCACGCGGTCATGGCCGTTGCCACGGGCGTCGCTGACAACGTGATTTGCTATCGCGCCATGAACGGGCGATCGGGCCAGCGTATGGGCCAGGGCATCTCCGGGCAAATTGTCAGCTCAGACCTGGTGCACTGGTCGTGGTACATGCCCTACGGCATGCTCACACCGGGCTCGTGGATCGCCATGATTGCCAACAAATATATGCAGCACTACGGCGTGACCGCCGAAGATCTGGGGCGAGTTGCCATATCCCAGCGCAATTACGCGCAGAGCAACCCGCGTTCGTTCTTCCACGGCAAACCGCTCACCATGGAAGACTACCTTGCATCGAAAATGATTGCCGACCCGCTGCGGCTTTACGACTTCTGCCAGGAAACCGATGGCGGCTGCGCGATTCTGGTCACCAGCGCCGAGCGCGCACGCGACCTGCAGCAAAAGCCGGCGATCATCCGCGGCGTAGTGCAGGCCTCCACACGCGGCCAGGAACAAATGACCAGCTACTACCGCGACGAACTGGACTCTCTACCCGAGATGGAAATGGCGGCGAGGCTGGTTTACGAACAAAGTGGCTTGGGCCCCAATGATATCAACGCCGCCTGCCTGTACGACGCGTTTACCTCCGAGGTGATCATGCAGCTGGAGAGCTTTGGTTTCTGCGGCCGCGGCGAGGGCAAGGACATGGTGCGCGAGGGTGCCCTGGATATCGATGGGCGCCTGCCCAACAACACCCACGGAGGCCTGCTCTCGGAAGCCTATATACACGGCATGAACAGCATTGCCGAGGGCGCTCGTCTGGTGCGCGGCACGTCGACCAGCCAACCCGAAGGCGTAGAGCATGTGCTGGTAAGCAGTGGTGTCGGGGTGCCCACCGGGGCGCTGATTCTCGGCCGCGACTGACCTGCCCCTGCGTGGGGCCAACCCCGCGGGATATCAATCCTCCCAGGCGTCTGCTACCGCGGCGCCCCGGTTTTCATTGACCGGCAACACGGCCACCATCGCCAGCACAAACAACACAAGGCAGAACACGATCGCATCGGCGAGGCCCAGCAACCACTGTACCAGGCCCAGACCAAAAATCCCGAACACTGCAGCGGCCTTGGTCGCCATGCCCCAGTAGCCGAAAAACTCCGCAGCTTTGGCGTGAGGTGTGAGCACTCCCACCAGCGCACGCGCCGCGGACTGTGAAGAGCCCAGGCTCAGCCCCGAGAGCACCCCGGCAAACAGAAACACGTGCTGCGCCTGCCAGGCGACACCCAGCAAGCTATGCGCCAGCCGGGTGAGGGCCGGTGTCTGCCAAATAGCAAGGATGGCAAGCAACCAAAGAGCCAACGTCAACAGGTAGACCCGGCGCGCACCCAGGCGGCTCTGCAGGTGCCCAAAACCCAGGGCACCGACGGCCGCGGTGATCTGCACGGTGATGAACATCATCACCCGCACCGATTCGTCCCAACCGATCACCTGCGCCCCGTAGATAAAGGAAAATGCAATAATGATGTAGATGCCGGCCATGGCAAAAAACACCGAAACCAGCAACGTGCGAAGGTCACGGAACTGTGCCAGCGCGTGCTGAGTGGCCAGCACCCTGGCCACGCCCATACGCAACAGTGCCAAAGAGGACAATACCGGGCGCCGTATGCCCCGCTCGCGTAACCAGAGAAACGTGGGGATCGCGGCGAGCAGGAAAAATCCACCGGCGAAGGGCCCCACCCAGCGGATTCGGTCGTAGTTTTCCAGCGACACATCGCCCAGCAGCAGCAAGGTGAACGCCGTGGCCACCAGTCCCCCGATATAGCCCAACGCCCAACCCAGCCCGGATATCCAACCCAGTGCGCTGCGCGGCCCCAAGTCCGGCAGGAAGCTGGCGATAAACCCCTCGCCGATGGCATAGGCAAAATTAGACAGCACCAGCAACAGCATGGCGGGAAGAATCCAGCCCGGCTCGACAAAATACAGCAGACAGGTGGTAGCCACTGTGAGCACATAGCTGGCAAACAGGAAGCGCTTGCGGCTGCGTGAGTAGTCCATGATGGCGCCACACAGGGGGCTGGCGAACACCACGAGCACGTAGCTTACCGCCAGAGCGACGCTCCACAGCAGGTTACCCAGACGATAGTCGGGTGCGTCACCCACAATCACCCGCGTAAAAAGGTCACCGAAGACCACGGTGATAATCAGCAACGTGTAACCCTGGTTGGCGAAGTCGAACATCGCCCAGCCGAAGATTTCCCGCCGGGGCGCCAGCGCGGCTGGCTGCCGGCTCGCAGTCACACCGGCAACCTCCGATACACCCAGATAGGCTCGCCGGATTCAAGTGCCTGGCATACGCGCTCATAGCTCACAGCGAGCCGCAGCACCCGCAACAGATACATACCGGTATTTGTAGTGATCAGAGGTTTAACTCCCCAGCCTGTGGTTGCCTGTCAATTCAATCCAATATGGACCAGAATTCGCTAAAGATAATTGGGAGCCGCCATGTTAACAAATAAAAAAATCCTGCTGACCGGTGCCGCCGGCCAAATCGCCTTTCCGCTGGGCCAGTTTCTCGCGGCGAATAATGAAGTCTGGGGGGTTGCCCGCTTCAGCGAACCCGGCTCCCGTGAACGCTGTGAGCAGGCGGGTATGACCACCCGCAGTATCGACCTGGCCACTGGCGATTTCAGCGACTTGCCACAGGATTTCGACTACGTGCTGCATTTTGCGGTGTTTCAACTCGCCGGCCTGGACTACGACTATGCCCTGCAGGTAAATGCGGAGGGCACCGCGCTGTTGATGGAGCATTGCCGCAACGCCAAGGCCTGCCTGGTAATGTCTACCTGCGCCGTTTATGCACTGCATTCAGACCCACGCCACGCATTTCAGGAAAGCGACCCCCTGGGAGACTCCCAGCAGCCCTTCTCGCCTACTTATGCAATTTCCAAGATCGCACAGGAGGCGGTCGCACGCAGCTGTGCCCGACTCTACACCCTGCCCACCACCATCGCGCGCATGAACGTCTCCTATTCCTCTAACGGAGGGCTGCCCGCCTATCACCTCGATGCCATCATGCAAGGTAAAGAGATCGTGCTGCCGGCCAGCGGCGAGGCTTGGTACACCTGTATCCATCAAGACGACATCAACCGTCAGATCGAGGGCCTGCTTGCGGTCGCTTCTGCACCCGCTACTGTGGTCAACTGGAGTGGCGACGAGGCGGTGGATGTGCGCACTTGGTGCGAGTATTTTGGAGAGCTGGCGGGGCGAGAAGTCCACTTTCGCGAAGACGATAGCCAGTCGATACCATCGCGGGTCACCGACAACAAGCGCCGAATCGAGCTGATCGGCCCTTGCAACATTGGCTGGCAGGAAGGGTTTGCCGCCATGGCGAAGGCGCGGTATCCCTCGTTACAAAGAGCTTTGTAATCACCAACATCACGCGGCCGACTATTGACGACCGCAGAAAAACCGCCTGCTGCCTAGCCCCCTTGCCCGCCCACAACAATGCAGGCAGGCGAACAAGGTGGAGGAAGACATTCACTGCAGCATTTAACTTGGCTTGGCGTTCACCGAGCTCCCCAAGGCAGCCTGAACAACTTTCTTGGCCATCGCGATAAATGACTCCACAGAACCTGAATTCGTTCTAAACGAGTCGCCTTGTATGGTCACCAATCCAGCGCCTATCAGGTTTCCTGTCTGACTGTCAGTCAACTTACTCTCGACGAGCATGGCCGGCGTTTTCGAGTTCACGTCACCAACATACGCTGCTGCGTTCATCGCAAGGCCAACCGGCGTGAAATTCCAAGGCTTTAAGCTATCAGCCGACGCTTCTGCACCTGTAATAGCAACAGAAATACGTGCCACATTGGGGCCTGGCTGGTCTACGATCGCGATAGAGCCTTTACTTCTAACCGCATCGACCATTGACGCCTGCAAAGATTCTTTCACCTGAAGCAGCACATCCTGAGAGACTGCTTCAGTAGCGCCTTGATTTACGTTAACAGGGTCCAAGATTACAGCGGTGTAAGTTTCAGGGGTTATCCCGGGCTTACGATAACGCCATATCCGCACATCCGGTATCGCAGTGGGTACAGGGACGAGGTCGGCATAACTCGGGAGAAAACCTGACTCAGGGATTGGCTGCTTGTCGACTTCTGGGGTAGTACTACAGGCTGACAATGTTGCTGCAAAACAAGCTGCTATTAATAATAACCTACGTTTGTGCATGAAGTATTCCTTTCGACGTTAATGTTCTAGTTTAAAAATAAACCGATAACTGCACTGCCATCATACGAACGATAGTGGGAGCCGAACGCACAGAAAAACTGTGTATCGTGAACTATGGAAAATACCGCCTTTAAGCCAATGAACGGTGAGCTTCCATGATGTCACTTGCCGCTCTTTCGGGTTGCAGGGCTGTTCGCGCAATGCCGGATACTACACGGCTGATATTATGATCCACATCTCCTGGCGTTGCCCACGTGCGGGCATTGGCACGCGATAAATACACAGAAAGCGTATTGTGCCCTGTACCTGGCCGCTCCCCGACAATATGAAATATCGTGCAGGGCCCCTGTTTTGATTTAAACAGCTCTTCACCAATGCGATAACCTGCACGCACGCGGCCAGACTCCACCAAAATATTCTGCGCGGCGACGCGCATACCGGAATCTGCAATTTCTTTGCGTAAGGCGGAAACCAGAGTGGACAGCTGGTCTTCTTGCTTAAGCGCACGCACGTTCAACCCGTCTGAAATGACGATAACGGCGTTATAACTACCGGCATCCTTGTCCCATTCCCGAAGACGTGTCACTGACTCTGTCGAGAGTGACTCCCCCGAACCGGGGTGCAAGATGTAATCTTCGCGGCCCACTGACTCTGTCGTAACAAGGATACTAGTAGACCATTTGGCGAGAAAATCCGTATCAAATTGCTCCCAGATACAGGCTCTTGCCTGCTCGGTAATCGCCCGAATTTCCTGATCCAAAGCAGGCTCCAGGTCGAAGGTCTGCTCTCCATGGCCCTGTGAGATAAAAACACCACGCGAGCGAACCTCAGCAAGCTTTTGCTCAGCCTCTTCACGCAATGCCGTTTCTGCCCTTACATCACCTTTGGCACGACAAAACGCCAAATAGACTGCGACCGGATCGCCAAAGTTGGGGCCTGGGCGCCCATCGCCGTCAACAACATCCAAACTCTGGAAAAACTTCCACATGGGCTCGTTAACGCGGTACCCAAACTTTTCGCGTACGCGAACGTGATCCAGGTAACCCGTTGTCAGATACCCCAGCATTGGATCTATCTTTGTAGGCAATGCCATTAGATACGCAGGATTTGCAGGCATGACCTGATCAATGCACCAGTCCAGATCGTCAAGCGAAACACTCATATGTAGGGTCGCACAAATATCGAGCCCAATACACAGGCCGTGTAGCTTACCCATCACAATATCTTCAAGGCAGCAGCGCACTAACTGCTCCCGCGTTCTGAATACTTCAGGCCCAATAAAGCCCGCAACATCGTTCAAATGCACCCATGCATCACCTTGCCGTGCCTCGGTTACATCTTTTGTCAGGGCGCGGGCAAACCCGTATTTGCGCGACTCATAGGTGACCATATCTACGCCATAACCATGTCCATTCGTAAAATCGGCGCCTTGCCCGGTTTCAAAATATAGACCATACCGCCCAGTTCTCTCGGCAGCGTAAGCCCGCATAGTGGGAACTGATATGCCAAAAGTTTCGTTGGCTTCGTCATTGCCCGCAATACTCTGGAACCACAGCTCCGTTAGGCCTGGCGAGACCTGTTCAACCTCTGCCTGCACATCAATATGTGCAAGCACACAATGTGGCATGTGATCGCTCAGCTGGAAAACATCGAGAATCTCTTTCAGCGTTGCCTGCACCGCAGCCACGGATGAAGGCTCACTGGATACGTTGTTGGTGCCCAGAAGAACATCACCCACGCCGTAGGCAAAGGCATTGAAAACTTGCCAACGAATGTCGTCAGGATGGTCGGTGGGCGAATTCGGCTGAACGCGCGCGCCCATATAACCTTTGGCACCAATTGAGCTGCCTGGTAGCGGGTTAAAAATTTTGGCGCCCACCGCAACAAGCTCGTCGTTGCTCATCAGCCGCACCAGTGAGGCAATAACGTCACTCGATAGACCCTGCCGAATGGCGTGAATTTCGGCCTCGTGTTTGGTGAGAACAAACTGCTTCAATGCACCCAGTGTCATGCTGTGAATGCTGGATCTGACCGTGGCATCTAACGTGCCGTCAATAACGGCAAAAACGCCATCTCTGTGGGGGGCATTCGCATCAATTTCAGCCAGGGTAGTGTTTTCCAGCAGCTCTCTAGCTAGCTGCCGAGTTGCTTCGTCGGGGGCCGCAACGCCCACAATTTCGTCACCTTCCTTAAACTCGTTTGCCGCGCCTAACCAGCGGGCATAGGCCATAGGGTCGGGCGTTTTTAGGGTGCGCTGCAGATACGCAGGCAATGACTCATGCGCATTCGCTGGAGCCTGTTGAGCGCTGCGCCTGTCGAGGGCTGCAGCGGAGTAGCCTGTAGTCATTGAAAGCAATGCCCCCGCACCTGCCTTTAACAAAAATCGTCTTGGTATCATGACTTAAAAATCCCGTTCACCGAAACGTGCAACAGAAACCTTCTTACTTAAACAGTGAAGCGGCCTTCAGTCAAACGTTAAGACACTATGCATAGGCACAGCACTAAGGTGCTGATCGCCACCCAGAAAACGAAGGTTGATGACGAAGCCATAGCCAACGATTTGCGCACCGGTTTGTGCGATAACATTGAGGCTTGCAACCGCCGTTCCGCCAGTGGCCAACACATCGTCGATCAATAACACGCGATCCCTTGGCCCAAGTGCGTCACGATGGACGTGCAGCTGGTCATCACCATATTCCAGGCTGTAGCGCTTACTATAGGTTGGCGCCGGTAGTTTTCCGGGCTTCCGAATGGGTATAAAGCCCGTGTTTAACGCGTTGGCAACCAGACTTCCAAAAATGAAGCCTCGTGCTTCTACTGCTGCGACAGCAGTGATGGCCATCGACTCGAAGGGTTCAGCGAGCGCCCGGGTCACTAGCGCAAGCGCCTCGGGCTGTGCCAACAAAGGCGTCAGATCCTTAAATTTGACGCCGGGCCTAGGGAAGTCTGGCACTTCCCGTATCAGCGAATAAAGATCCTCGATTACCTGCATTAACGGCTCCGTCAACGCGACACATTACGCTGCGTTAGGCACGATACCGACAAATTCGTATCCGGTAAATGATATCGCATGCTGATCGCCCGTTTATCTGCGCAACATCACATCATCGCTATCGTCGTGACAAGTTAATCAGAATCGAGTCTGTATGTTCGCCTATCGCCTGCCGGCTCCGTGTGAACACAAACTAATGCGGATATGGGCTGTTTTTGATCGAGGGCCGGATATCTCCGGTACAGCCCGAAAAAAATGGAGCTGGCGAGA
>JANQUV010000030.1:8917-39204 GCA_030730585.1 Haliea sp. | reverse complement strand
GCACACAGGTGTGTTATCCATCGAGTGTAAAACTGCGCCGGGTCTAACAGTGTGCCAGGGATCCATAAAGCAGTGGCGAGATCCACGCTCGGCAAATAGGCAGAGTCTCCATTCAAGCGTCCGACATTCCACATCATCGAGGCATGATCGATGGCCATCAAAATCATAACAAAGCCACGCATCCAATCTATTGCCGCGATCCGGTGGCTGCTAACGTTGCTGGAAGAGCTTCTTGTCAAAACCAATGATTAAGCCTCGTCAATAATCATTCTATTATTGTTCAGTTATCGTGGCTCAGACTTGATCTGAGAGGAACCGGTTAGATCAAGTCTGAACTACTGCAACTGATCGGCTTCGTGAGTAAGGTGCAGGGAGCTGCCCACTCCCTGACATCCCTTATGGCGCGCTAGAAGTGCTTGCTAAGGCGCACTTGACCACCTGCTTGGTCCATGTTGTCGGCTTGGCGATAACTCCACATGAACTGCAGCATCACCGAATGACTGAAAAACATTTCTAGCCCCAGTTCTCCTATGAGCATATCCTGCCCAACATCAATCGCTAAAAAACGACATGTCCATCAAGGACAAACACCGCGTGGCCTCGGAAGTGGCAACGGAGCTGCTGGCCGACTTCCCTCCAAAGCCTGCAGCGGCACCCTGACACACAACCGGTCGAGACCCTGCCGCTACCACATCAGGTCGTCAGGAATCTCGTAGTCCTTGTACCAGTCCTGCTCTTCCGCGCTTAAGCCTGCGGCCCCTGCTTCGCTGCAGATAATAACACGAGCGGCGTCGCGCTCGGCAATCTTGTCCGCGATGGGCCGCGGCAGCATTTCGTACTGATCACCCTGTTTGACGATGGCGACGTTGCCCGCCGCCAGCTGCTTCTGGTCCATGCTGGTGACGTACAGTTTTTTTACCTTGCTGCCGTCGGTAAAGTTAAAGCCCACGTCGCCCTTGCCGCGCGGTAGCTTGTGGTTCTCCACCAGCTGTTTGATCTGCGCGTTGATCGCTTTGCGCGAAGCCTCTGCATTGCGCGCTTCGTTCAGCTCGCGGCCCCGTTCCGCTTTGTTCGCCAGCGCCTGACGTGCCGCCTCTCGAGTTTCCTCCGCGGGGTCGTGCCCACCACGGCGCGCTACGTTCGCCTGCTTGCGCTTGTCTTTCGCCAGCTGCTTGGCTTTGGCCGTATCCGCCAGGCCCGCACGCAGCAACTGATCCTGCAAGGAACCTGACATTAGGCTTGCCCTCCCGGACGGCATTCACAACCCACTGTGTATGTCACTCTCCTAGTCCTCCAAGTCTTGCGCCGAATGGCGCTCTGGGCTGTGTTTACCCTCCGCCCCCCATATCCGATTCACCCGCTGACCGCGCAGCGCGGCAGGACGTGCGGCAATCTCCTTGGCCCAGCGATTTACGTGGCTATATGAACCTACATCAAGGAATTCCTGCGCATCATAAAGCGTGTCCAGCACCAGCCCTCCGTACCAGGGCCAGTTTGCCATATCGGCAATCGTATACTGCTCACCGCAGAGGAATTGGCGTTCGGCCAGATTGCGGTCCAGCACATCGAGCTGGCGCTTCACTTCCATGGTAAACCGGTTTATCGGGTACTCCATTTTTTCCGGCGCATAGGCGTAGAAGTGGCCAAAACCACCGCCCAAATAAGGCACGCTGCCCATCTGCCAGAACAGCCAGGAATAGCACTCGGCACGAAGCCCGGCATCCCCTGGCAAGAACTCCCCGAATTTCTCCGCCAAGTAGAGCAAGATGGCGCCCGATTCGAAGACGCGAGTCGGCGGGTTAGTGCTGCGGTCCAGCAGGGCGGGGATCTTCGAGTTGGGGTTGATATCAACAAACCCGGAACCAAACTGGTCGCCTTCAAGAATATTAATCAACCAGGCATCGTACTCGGCACCTGAGTGGCCCAATGCCAGCAGCTCCTCAAGCAAAACCGTCACCTTCACACCATTCGGCGTCGCCAGAGAATACAGCTGCAAAGGATGTTCGCCCACTGGCAAGGTTTTATCATGGGTGGCTCCGGCAGTCGGCCGATTGATATTGGCAAAGCGCCCGCCGTTGCCCGGCTCCCAGGTCCAGACTTTTGGCGGCGCATACTCGTTGTCATTACTCATGTACTACTGCTCCGATGGTTATGGGGTTGCTGCAGAAACCCGCAGCGGGTGCCGATAGACGCCGGCGTTGCCTGTGCTGTGCTGAGAGGCAGTCACTTCGAGCTCGAAGTCACCACCGCCGGGAAGTACCACTCTACCGGCAAATTCATCTTCAACGCCCGTGAATTCGAGCGCCTGTTCTGCAACGAGTTCCTGCGCCTGATAGACCCCTAGCATGACGCTAAAGTCGCTGACCGGCCAGTGAAAGCTCTGCATCGAAGCTGGCCGGATCGCCTTCGGTGGAGGACCGGCCGCGCAGTTGCGGGGTTTGCATCAGCGCCGCGGTGTCACCGGTGCCGCCGCTGAGTGGGCCATGAGCCAAGATTTCGCCGGTGGCAAGGTTCCGCACCTGCATCTGCAAGCCACCCACCTTACTGCCTACAAACTTGGCATCGTCGCTGCGCGCCAACACCTTAAGCGCCGTGGCCGCCACGGATGCGGTTGCCGGCGCCTCCGAGGTCACCCCGGATGTGCTGACAGGGGCAGCTTCGGGGTCTGCCGCTAACAAAGATGAAGCGAGGCTTAGCAGCACAAGCCCGCTCAGCACTCGCAGGGCAGCCTTAAACTGAATTTGCATATTCTCCACCTTACCTCTGTTGGTGGCTCATCACGAAGTCTAGCAGGCTCACCCCCGCCCGTAACCGGTACATTAACGCCCAGCACCGCGCCAGTGCTTGTCATGCCCCCGGGGGCAGGCCCTATAATGGCGGACTTTGTGATTACCGGAACCTGCTCATGGGCCGCGCCTACCAGAACCGCAAAGATTCCATCGCCAAAACCTCGGATGCGAAAGCCCGGGTCTATAGCAAGTATGCTCGGGAGATCTACGTGACCGGCAAATCCAATGGTACCGATCCTGACTCCAACCTCGCGCTACGCAGCCTACTCGAGCGCGCGCGCAAAGATCAGGTGCCTGCGCACGTCATCGAGAAGGCTCTCGACAAGGCCAGCGGCGGCGGCGGGGAAGATTTCTCCGTTGCTCGTTACGAAGGGTTTGGGCCGGCCGGCACAATGGTGATCGTCGAATGCCTGACAGACAACCCAAACCGCACTTTTGGCGACGTACGCCAATGCTTTACGAAAACCAAGTGCAAGCTGGGCACCCCGGGCAGCGTCAGTCACCTGTTCGACCACAGCGCCATTTTAGTCTTTTCGGGTGAAGACGAAGAGGCCGCGCTGGAGGCCCTAATGGCAGCTGATGTGGATGTCACCGATATTGAGTGCGAGGGCGGGCAAGTGAGCGCGTTTGTACCCCACACTGAACACTTCAAAGCACGCCAGGCCCTGTTGGACACCTTCGATGGCATCGAATTTGATGTCGATGAGGTCCAGTTTGTGCCCCAAGCGTCTGTTGCGCTAGAAGGTGAGGACGCGCAGGTCATGGAAAAACTGCTGGATATGCTCAACTATCTCGATGACGTGCAGAACGTCTATCACAACGCGGCCTAATAGCAGAGCACCAGCGGCAGGCTATTCGGCTAGCCGCTGAGCTTCGATCCACTGGGAAACCACGTCTTCGAGAATGGCAATCGCCAGAGAGCCGTTGCCTACCACCACGTCATGGAAAGCGCGCAGATCGAAACGGCTCCCCAAGGCCTCTTGAGCACGCTGCCGCAAAGCCTGTATGCGCAGCTCACCGATTTTGTACGCGGTCGCCTGCCCTGGCCAGGTAATATAACGGTCGACCTCGGATATGACGCCCGCCTTAGAGAGCGCTGAATTCTCCAGCAGGTAATCAATGGCCTGCTGGCGCGCCCAGTGATCATTGGGCGCAACGATACAAACCGGGGTTGCGCACCTGCATCACGCCATTGGCTTGATGCACAAAACCGACATTCATCCGCGTGGCTGTGGCCGGTACGCTAATGGGAATACGCACGGTGAACCAGTCGGTTCGCCCCAGATGCGGCTCATGCTCCAGCGTGCTGTCGAGCATCAAGCGGTCACCGCCCATCACCGGGTCCGGGTCGCCCCAAACCAGAATCTGTGCCCCACCGCCCCGCTTGAAGCCATGGATCAGCTCCTCGGTATCCAGCGCGAGCTTTAAGTCAGCCTGAAACATCAGCTGCTCACCGCGCAGCGCTCGCGCCCGTGGCGCTTGGCTGAACTTGAACCAGGGCTGCGTTGCTATTTTCTCGACCCTCAACACACCGGCATCGGTAGAGGTGGTAAACGAAGTTTCCCCGGCGTGCTGTGAACCCGACCAGGGGCCCATTGAGCCCGACAGCTCATCGCGGACGAACCCTGGATTACCCAACAGGTTCTCGCTCATATCGCAGGCATTTGCCTGAGGCGGTACCGCGGGGCCAGCTTGGCAAGCGGTCAGCAGCAGAGCCAGCAATGCAACAATGACTTTCATAACGGGTAAATCCCCTTGGTCGACGGTGTCCAGCCCAGTATGCTATCCCAGAGCGGCCGGCGACTACAGGCCGGATACGATAACAATAACGAGGAGGCCGCCCATGGCACCTGCACACTTCCGTTTTCTGTCAGCCACGCTGGCCTTTCTACTCTTGATTTCGGCTTTTGCAACGGCCGATAGCGACAGCTGGTACCCGTCTCGCCACGGCGCTGGCGACACGCTCGGTGCGATCAATTTTCTTTCGCCGGAAAAAGTGGTGCAAGCTGCACGGCTGGTGACCACCGGAAAGACCTACGCACTCGGCGTGCCGACCGGGCCAAAATCACCCGCCTACGGCCCACGCCGCTACTCGATGACGGTGTTGCAGCTGGATGACGGCGTGGGGCAGCCCATGGCCGCTAACCGCCTCACCTCCAACGACGACCTGCTGCAAACCTGGATGGGCATTGGTAGCCAGATCGACGGCCTTGGGCACTTGGGCATCGACCACTATTACTACAACGGCAAGCATGCCAGCGAGTTCGTCACCGTGACCGGCCTCACCCTGTTTAGTATCGATACGCTGCCACCCATTGTCAGTCGCGGCGTCGTCATCAATATGGCTGCGCACTTTGGCAAGGATATTCTTGATGCTGGCACCGTGTTCAACAGCGCCGAGATCAAAGCGGCCGCCCGCCGGCAAGATGTCAGCATTGAGCAAGGGGACGTGGTGCTGCTCCATACCGGCTGGCTGTCGATTGCCGACACCGACCCGGCGCGTTTCATGGCCGGTGAACCCGGCCTTGGCGAAGACGGGGCACGCTACCTGGGCGAACGTGGCGTGGTAGCCGTCGGCGCTGACACCTGGGGGCTCGACGCCATGCCGGGGGAGCAAGCCGACAAAATGTTCCCCGCACATCAGGAACTGCTTGCGCGCCAAGGCGTTTATATCCTGGAAAATATGGACACGCGCGAACTGGTCGCCGATAACGTTCAGGAATTTCTATTTGTACTCGGCCAGCCGCGCTTTGTAGGCGCGGTGCAGGCCATCATCAACCCGGTCGCCATTCGCTAATCGCAGACGCTAGCCAATGTCATCGAAATTACGTAGCGTATTGCCAATCGCCAATCGTATAGGAGCCTAGCCCTTGATCTCATTCGGAAATCTGCTCACTCGCCCGCTCACCACAGCGCTGCCCTGTCGGCACGGCCCGTTGCTTGTACCCCTGACCCTGGCGCTGCTGGTGGGCTGCTCTGACGGCAGCGATCAGCTTCCCGCGGAACCCGTAGCGCCCTCCTCACTGACGATTGCACCCAGCGCCATTCCAGAAGGCGCCCCGGGGGAGATGACCGAACTGCGTTTTCGCGTCAGCCTGACCGAAGTGCAGCCCGAGCCGGTGCGAGTGCTCTACCGAACCGAAGGAGATAGTGCGCGGCCTGATGTCGATTTTCTGCCCACCGAGGGCAGTGTCACCATCGCGCCCGGTGCGTTAGGCGGCGACATTGCCGTTGAAGTGTTCGGCAACGCAACCGATGAACCCGCCAAGACACTGCGTCTGGCGTTCAGCGTCGAGGGCAACGCAGAGCCCACCAATACCAGCGCTGTTGGCACTATCGCCAATGACGATGCCGTGTGCAGCCAGTCGGCCAACAAGGAACCCAACCCCTGGCGCGTATTTGGCGCAGACCCGCTCAACTACGCCCACCGTGGGGGTGTTATCGACTTCCCTGAGAACACCCTCTACGCCTACGCCGAAGTCGCCCAGATCGGCGCCGATGTGCTGGAAATGGATGTCTACCAAACGCTCGACAATGAACTGGTCATCCTGCACGACCTCACCGTGGATCGCACCACTAACGGCACGGGCCGCGTGGTCGATTTGACCCTCGCGGAACTGCGCGCGCTGGACGCAGCGTACTGGTTCGTGCCGGGCGCCGGCACACCGCGTGATCGCCCCGACGAGGACTATGTCTTTCGCGGCATTGCCACCGGCGATCGCTCACCACCACCGGGTTACAGCGCGGACGATTTCCGCATTCCTACCCTGGAAGAGGCGCTGCAGCGCTTCGCAGGGAACTTGCTGAACGTAGAATTGAAGCCTGACCTCGACAGCATCGGCAACTATGAACAGCAGATTGCCACGCTGCTACTGCGTTACGGCCGCACGCAGGACGTCATTGCGGCTTCGTTTGTCGACGAGGCCGCCAACGCCTTCAAGCAAGCGGCCCCCTGCATACCCACCTCTGTGCCTCTGGGGCAGGGCACCAACCTGGTGCTGGCGGCTTTAGGTGAAGGATCTATTCCACCCGTGCCAGAACATGTCTCCTTTCAAGTACCACCCGATACCAGCCAAATTACCGGGGATGGCCAGCTGCCCGATGGGTTTTTCCTCGAGGTGGTAACCGAGGATTTTATCGCTGATTCGCATGCGGCCAATCTGGCTGTGCAGGTGTGGACCATCAACAGCTGCGAGGATATGTTGCTGATGATGTCGCTCGGGGTAGACGCGATCATGACTGACCGCCCGGTGCTTCTGCAGTCACTGCTGGACACGCCGGCAGCTGAACGACGTTGCGACTAAGCGGGTACAACGGCCACCTTACAGCGCAGCACCCAATGAGCAGGGGCTCGCGCTGCAACACCTGTTCACGGCAGCGGTTGCACGCCGCACTCAGTGGCTGACTGGGTTACTCGTCGCTAACACGCACCACCAACTTACCCAGGTTACCGCCGTCAAACAGCAGATTGACCGCCTCAGGGGCCTGTTCCAGGCCCTCAATGACCGTCTCCTGGTGCTTCAAGCGGCCCTCCAGATACCAAATCGCCAGCTCTTGAGTAGCCTCCGCGAAGCGGTCCATGAAGTCAGAAACAATAAAACCGCGCACTTCAATGCGGCGCATGAGAATGGACGAAAAATCAGCGCGCATTGCCTGCCCGCTGTTGTAACCGGAAATCATTCCACACAGCGGCATGCGACCGAACAGATTCATACGTGCCATAACAGCTTCCATAATCTCGCCGCCGACGTTTTCAAAATTGACATCAATACCATCGGGCGTCGCGGCTGCCAGCTGCTCACGCCAGTTAGCCGCCTTGTAATCTACCGCGGCATCAAAGCCGAGCTCATCAAGCAAGTAGCGGCATTTCTCTGGGCCTCCTGCAATGCCGACTACACGGCATCCGCGAATTTTGGCAATTTGGCCCACCGCCGAGCCCACTGCGCCCGCAGCAGCAGACACCAGCACGGTTTCCCCCGCCTGGGGCTTACCCAGCTCCAACAGGCCAAAATAGGCGGTGAGGCCCGTCATGCCGCAGGCACCCAACATGGCAGACAGCGGAATTGGCAGATCCGCCGGCAACACAGCCATGGCGTTCTCGCCTTCGTCCGCCAAGCAATAGTCCTGCCAGCCGGTCAAGCCCATCACGCGGTCCCCCACCTGATAACGCTCGGACGCCGACTTCACAACAACCCCAATGCCTCCGCCGCGCATAACCTCGCCAATCGCTACAGGCGGCATGTACTGATCCATATCGCTCATCCAGATCCGATTGGTTGGATCAAGGCTCAGATACTGCACACGCACCAGCGCCTGCCCGGGGACCGGCTCGGGCGCAGGCTGCGTGACGAAATCAAAATGGCCTCGCTCTATACGGCCTACGGGGCGCGCCTTGAGGCGGAACTGTCGGTTGCTGGGAGCTGTCATTGGGGTCTCCGTTGGGGGCTTGAAATAGCCGGCAAATAGGGCCTTAAAGGCCCGCACAACTCACACAATAACAGAATCAACCACTTCGCCCCAGACAGCGCGGTACACCTGCGTAGCCTCGTCTGCTACCCTGCCCCTGCACCCGTCAACAGAGCCCGCACTAAATTTCGGGCCAAGGAACCCTGCATGAACGAGGCGCAAACCGCCCTGCTACCCCGCTCGACCGTCCTGCTGCCCGTGTTTCTGCCGGCTGTGGCAGTGATCTTGTTACTGGTCGTTGGCACCATCAGCAACCCCGATTTGGCAGCCGATCTGTTCAGCGCTACCCTTGCCTGGATCACCACGACCTTCGGCTGGTTCTACATGCTCTCGGTCGCATTTTTCCTTATTTTCATTGTGGTTGTGGCCTGCAGCAGCTGGGGCAATATCAAACTGGGGCCAGACCACGCAGACCCGCAATACAGTTTTCCTGCATGGTTTGCCATGCTCTTCTCAGCCGGTTACGGCATTGCACTGCTGTTTTTCGGCGTGGCCGAACCGGTTCTGCACTACGCATCGCCGCCTTCAGGCGCAGGGGAAACAATCAATGCAGCACGCCAAGCCATGCAAATCGCTTTTTTCCATTGGGGCTTCCATATATGGGCCATTTACGGCCTGGTTGGCCTGGTGCTGGCCTACTTCGCGTTTCGTCACGGCTTGCCGCTGTCGATACGCTCCGCGCTGTATCCGCTGATCGGAGAGCGCATCTACGGCCCAATCGGCCATGCGGTGGATGTCTTTGCCATACTCGGCACCATGTTCGGCATCGCCACCACGCTCGGGCTATCTGTGGCACAAATCAACGCAGGCCTGAACTATCTCTGGCCGCAGATTCCAGTCAACGTGACCGTGCAAATTATCGCCATCGTCGTCATCACGGGGCTGGCGATTATTTCCGTCGTGGCCGGCATGGACAAGGGCGTTAAACGGCTTTCCATGCTGAATATGGGGCTGGCTGTCGCGCTGATGCTGTTCGTGTTCAGCGTAGGGCCGACCGTGCATATTCTGGAGAGCTTTCTGCAGAATACCGGTAGTTACCTGAACCATATCGTAGAGCGCACCTTCAACCTGCAGGCTTATTCGCACAGCGACTGGATTGGCAACTGGACCCTGTTTATTTTCGGCTGGACGATTGCCTGGGCACCCTTTGTTGGCCTGTTTATCGCCAAGATTAGCCGCGGCCGCACAATTCGCCAGTTTGTGGTCGGGGTTATGCTCGTGCCCACGCTGTTCACGTTTCTCTGGTTTTCGATTTTTGGTGACACGGCGCTGCATTTGATCATGAACGAGGGCTACCTCACGCTAATCAATGAGGTGCAAGCAGACAAAGCCGTCGCCTTGTTCAAACTGCTTGAGGTGCTGCCGTTTTCCTCGGTAGTCTCGTTCCTGGCAGTGATCCTGATTGTCACCTTCTTTGTAACCTCCTCGGATTCAGGCTCGCTGGTCATCGACTCACTAGCCTCCGGTGGGGCGCCTGTTACGCCCGTTTGGCAGCGCGTATTCTGGGCCACCAGCCAGGGCGCTGTCGCCGCGGCTCTGTTACTGGCGGGCGGGCTAAGCGCACTGCAAACGATGACTATTACCAGTGCGCTACCCTTTTCCCTGATCATGATTGCCGCAGCTTTGGGAATGTGGCGCGCGCTGGTTATCGAAGGCCACCATGACACAAGCCTGAACACCGACGTGCAAAATCGCTTTTCAGGCGCCACGGGGCGCGGGCTTTGGCGGCAGCGCCTGACAGGGCTGGTGACCTTCCCGGGGCGGGCCAAGGTGGAGGAGTTTGTCGGCAGCACAGTGCGCAAAGCCATGTGGCGAATACAACGCGAACTGGATAAGCAGGGCTGGCATGCCTCCGTGCACGAAGCGGAAATGCCAGAACGGCTGTGGCTGGAAGTGATCAAAGATGAAGCGGTGGATTTTGTTTACGAAATACGGCTCTTGGAGCACGCCCTGCCTGACTACGCATTTCCCGAGATGCCGCACGACGATGCGGACACCCGCCACTACTTCCGCGCTGAGGTCTTTTTACGCCGTGGAGGGCAGTCTTACGATATTTACGGCTTTGACCAGCAGGACATCATTACCGACATATTAGACCAGCTGGAAAAGCACCTGCACTTCCTGCACATTTCCCCCGCCACGCTGCCTTGGAATATGGCGGCGCACGACGAAATGCTGCAGCCAGGGCCCACTGCGGCAAATCGCTAGGGCTCTAGCGCAACCCCACCAGCTGCGCCAGCAGAAGAACCAGCAGCCTCCTGTGCGGCACGGCTCAGGCGTTGCAGGCTGCCGGCATTCGGGTAGCCATCAGCCACCATACCCCCACTGCGTTGAAAACGGCTCAGTGCGGAGCGTGTCCCCGAACCCAATATACCGTCCTCTTCACCCGCGTCGTAACCCAATTGATTCAACTGCTGCTGTATAGCTAACACATCCGCACGCGGCAGCGGCTGCTGGCCTGCCGGGGGAGCCTGCTGCAAGGGCCCTGCTCCAGCAATGCGGTCGGCAAGATGCCCCACCGACAACGCATAAGACTCTGAACGGTTCCAGCGCATGATCACGTCGAAATTATCGTAGGCCAAAAAAGCGGGGCCGACAGCCCCCGCAGGCACCAGCAATCTCGCCTGCAGGTCGGCCTCAGGAAGAGGACGGCCGTCGCTGCGCTGCACGCCCAAGCTAGCCCAATCAGCCAGTGGCAGGTGTTCTCCGGAAAGCGCAAGGTCATAGCGGAACCCCGCTGGCAAGCGCACTTCCCGGCCCCATCGCAGCTCCGGCACCCACCCCAAATCGCGCAGAAAACGAGCCCCAGACGCCAACGCGTCCTGTTCACTGCGCCACAGATTGACCTGGCCATCACCGTCACCATCCACCGCGTAACGCAAATAATTTGAGGGCATAAACTGCGTATGCCCTACCGCACCGGCCCACGAGCCCTGCATGTCAGCCGGAGTCAGGCCCTCGCGCTCCAGCAACTGCAGGGCAGCCACAAACTCTGTACTGAAGAAATCGGCCCGACGTGTATCGCAGGCCAGCGTAGCGAGCGAGTCCAGCGTGGGCATACGGCCGAGGTAGGAGCCAAAATTGGTCTCGAGGCCCCAAAATGCGACCAAATAATGACCGGGAACGCCATACTCTTGCTGTAATTGGCCGAGGAAATCACGATGCTGCGCATACCGTTCACGCCCCGCTTGAATGCGGCCCTCGGCAATGCGGGCATTGAAGTATTGTGCAAAAGTTTGCGCGAATTCAGGTTGTTTGCCATCCAGCTCCAACACCCGTGCCTGCTGCTGCAACGCAGGCACCACAGTATCGACAATGTTTGGCGCGACCCCTGCGGCCCTTGCCTGGGCCTGCAGTGCGACCAGGCAGGCCTCAAAACGCGGCTCTCCAAGTGCGGGAAAACATGCCAACAGACAGGCGCTAACAACCACATTACGCAACAACATCGACACTCACATCCGGGAGACTTTGCAGCAGATACTTACACCAGCCAGTGCAGGAAGCAAGATCCATTGAAACGCCAACCGGCAGCTCACCCGCAGGGCTTCGAGAATCCCCACGCAAGTGGCTATACTGAAACGCGAACCACCGTTGAGAGAGTCAACAATGAAACTTTGCGCTTCTTTTGCCTTGCCTTGCCCTGCTTCGCACTGCTTAGGCTGGCTGGCGATCGGCTATGGCGTCAATTGCGGAGTGGGCACTACCATCCGTGCCACCACCCACGCAGACGACATGCGGCTAGAACCCGCAGCCAGGCCTGCACGGCTGAATTAAAGCACTGTGAATACGGTGGCTAGCGCTGCTGTCGTTTAAACCGTTATGCTGAAAGGCTCCGCCACGAGAGAGATGACTATGGCCCTACCTAAAGAACAGATCGAAGACATTGGATTACTGTTGAAATTTGATCTCAGCAGCGCTCAGGTGGGCCTGAAAATCCACAGCAACGCGGATCCGGAAATGATCGCAGCGGCCTTGCGCCTCCATGAAAAAGGCCTGATAGACCAGCCAGACGGCGGCTTTCTCACACCGCTGGGCCACGAAGCCGCAGAACATTTGCAGTTTGTTATGCAAATTCTCGGGCCGCCCGCGGCCGACTAACCGCCAACCAGAGCCGGCCTACCCCGTTCAAAAACGGGGCACGCCGGCGTGGCGGTATCCACTCGCCACACAGCATCGCAACCAGGAGACTGCCGCATGCTTCAAACACTGATTCGTTTTGGCGTGGTGCTCGCACTGGGTATTATCATCACACTCGCGGGTAGCCACACAGGCGCCAGCTGGCAGGGCTGGCCGGTATTCGCTCTGTGTGCGGTGCTGGCTTTCGCCTTGCAGTGGTTAGCGTTTATTCCGGCCTGGCGCCTGCAAACCGAGATCTTTTACGACCTTATCGGCGCGACGACTTACTTGTCCGTCACTTGGCTGGCGGTGGCCCTCACCGAACACACCAGCACCTTAAGCCTGCTGCTTGCCGCATGTATCAGCCTGTGGGCACTGCGCTTGGGCAGTTTTCTGTTTTTGCGCGTTCTCGCCGACGGCAAAGATTCTCGCTTCGACCAGATCAAACCCCACGCAAGCCGGTTTCTGTTCACCTGGACGCTGCAGGGGCTTTGGGTAGTGATAACCGCAGGCTGCGCGTTGGCCGCGATCACCAGCGGCCGCGGGACGCAACTGAGTGTGGTCGGCTGGGCAGGCTTGGCGCTGTGGCTAGCCGGCTTTATTTTTGAGGTGGTGGCCGACCGGCAGAAACGGCATTTTCGTGCACTACACGGGCCAGAACGCTTTATTGACTCAGGGCTATGGGCCTATTCGCGCCACCCCAACTACCTGGGGGAGATCGTACTGTGGCTGGGTATCGCATTGATGGCGCTACCGGCACTCGCCGGTTGGCAATATCTGACATTGATTTCACCGCTGTTCGTGATTTTGTTACTGACCCGGGTTAGCGGCATTCCACTGCTGGAGCGCAAGGCACAAAAGCGCTGGGGTGATGACCCTGCGTGGCAGGCCTACACAGCACACACGCCGGTGCTTGTGCCGCGCCTGCGCCGCGGTATAGTGCCACCCCGCATCATCGACGACGTATAACGATGGCACTGAAATCCACGATCTTCAAAATCGACCTGAACGTGGCCGACATCGACCGGCAGGTCTACGGCGACTTTCCACTGACCCTTGCTCGCCACCCCTCGGAGACGATCGAGCGCATGATGCTCAGGGTGCTGGCCTTCGCCCTGCACGCCAACGAGCAGCTCACCTTTGGCCGCGGCATCAGCACCGACGACGAACCCGACCTGTGGCAGAAGGACCTCACCGGCAGCGTAGAGCTGTGGATTGAACTCGGTGCGCCAGACCCCGACCGGCTGCGCAAAGCCTGTGCCCGCGGGCAGCATGTGGTGCTCTACATGTATGGTGACCGATCAGTGCCGGTTTGGTGGCAAAAACACGCAGGGACCCTGGCGCGCTTCAAGCATCTGAGCGTGTGGCAGGTGGACGACAGTAGCCTGGGGGCCCTGGCGCAGATGGCCAAACCCGGGCTCAACCTGCAGTGCACTATTTCCGACGGCGAGGTGATGGTGAGCGGCGCCGGTGAAACGTTCAGCATCACGCCCGTCTCATTAAAGCCCTGATGAAGCACAATAGCGCTAGGCGTATAGGCTCATCGGGCATCGGACTAGCGCCTCCAAGGCGATTGACGGCACCGCGCCTATGAAGCGCTTTCCCGCTCTGTCCAGCCGTAATCTGCTGCGAATCGCCGTTGTATTGTTCGGCCTCAGCCTGTACCAGCTGGTCACCGACGGCGAAATCAACTGGCACCGTCAGCTGCTGGACAAGTTCGCCGGCGAGCAGGCACCGGGGGCATCAGGCTTGGGCGTGGCGGTGGAGTCTCTGGAGGCCGCAGGCGCGGCAAGAGAAGGCCAGAACCCAACACACTTCGACCTGACAGGACGTGTGGTGCGTGTCGCCGATGGAGACACCCTGTCGCTACTGGATGCGGACAATACCCAGCATAAAATTCGCTTTTACGGCATTGATGCGCCGGAACGTGACCAGCCACATGGAGCGCGGGCGGGCGAAGTGCTGGCCAGCCTGGTGTCGGGCAAGCGCTTGGGCGTGGTGGTGGTAGAAGAAGACGACTACGGGCGCAAAGTCGGCACTGTGTACGCCGATGGACGCAACATTAACCTGCATATGGTGCAACAGGGCCACGCTTGGTGGTATCAGTATTTTGCCCGCCAAGAGCATGCGCTGGAAGCCGCTGAGCGCGAAGCCCGCTCCGCTCAACGTGGACTATGGGCAGCGCCTGACCCCACTCCACCCTGGGACTGGCGGCGCCAGCAGCGGTTGCGCAAGAGCAAATAAAGCGCCGCTGCTCTTACGGCTAACGGCTTACGGAGCAGGCTGGCACTGCAGACACAGGTAAAGGCGACGAGTGTTAAGCTCCCTGCGCACAACGGGTGTCCCACAGCGGTAACACGGCAACTCTGCACGGCCAAAAACCGCAAAACGCCGCTGCTCCCAGGGTAGACTTTGCCGCGCAAGCGACCGCGCCAAAGCAGCGCCCAGAGTCACCCCCTCGGTGCGATAACTGCGCAGGCTAATAGTCAGCGTTGCGCGCGCCAAGCGGCCGCGCTCACCGGCACCCAGTTCCGCCGCGCGTTGCAGGGGGTGCAGCTGCGCAGCATGCAAAATTTCACTGCGCAGGTAGTTGCCAATCCCCGCCACAAACTGCTGGTCAAGATACAGGCTGCCGAGGTTGCGGCGCGCGAACCGCGGGCTCTGCAAGCGCTCGGCGATTGCCTGCCATGTCAGGCCTGCCGACATGATGTCGGGCCCGATGCGTGCCAAAAAAGGGTGATTTACCAACTCCTCCACCGGCCACACGCTGATATCAGACGCGCTGTAAAGCAAGGCTGAGTGCGTGACGGTTTGTAGCAGAACCCGCAGCGAACGCTTACTCTGTGGCAGCTCATGGCCCTCAATGACACGCCAAACGCCGTACAGCTGGTTGTGAGAATACAGGCTCAGGCCGTGTTCAAAATGCACCAGCATAGCTTTGCCGCGTGTTTCTACCGCGCGCACCCTGTGGCCGCGCAACGGCGCCTCGGAACGCTTCAAACGCGGCAAGCCAAAGCGCACTGTCTCCACCACCTGGCCTTCCAGTACGGCCGCGACCTCGTCTGCTGCACGGCGAATTTCCGGCCCTTCAGGCATCAGGCATCTCCCTTGCTTCTTATTTAGGTTGGAACCGACATTGTAGCGCTTTGCCCGGGAGTGGCTTTATGGCAACATCAAAGTCCTATCTGGCGTACCGTACGGCAGGGAACGCAACCAAGGCTGCACCGCAAACCGCATGCGCGACTATTTTCTCAGACGCCTCCTGCTCATACCCCCAACCTTGATTGGCGTGACCATTATCGTTTTCGCCATTACGCGCCTGGTACCCGGCGGGCCCCTTGAACGCGCCATCATGGAAACTCAACAAATGAGCCTGTCCGGAGGCGGCGCGCAGGCGGCTGGGCAAGGCATGGCAATTTCAGAAGCGCAGCTGGACCGCCTGCGAGAGTACTACGGCTTCGACAAGCCCGTGGTGCAAAGCTACTTCGAGTGGCTGGGCAAAGTGGTGCGGGGCGACCTCGGCAACTCCTACCGCTACAACGAGCCGGTGTGGGACGTCATCAGTGAGCGCTTTCCGGTTTCGCTGTATTACGGGCTGGTGACCCTGATTATCACCTATGCGGTGTGTATTCCGCTGGGAATACTCAAAGCCATACGTCATCGAACTTTTGTCGACAATATCAGTTCTATCCTCATCTTTGTCGGCTATGCGATCCCCGGCTACGCACTGGGTTCACTGCTTATACTGATGTTCTCGGTGCGCCTTGACTGGTTCCCTATGGGAGGCTTCGTCAGCTATGAATTCCGCGACCTGCCGCTTGGTGCCCAGGCGCTGGACTTGTTGCGCCACTCCGTGCTGCCGCTAATCTGCTACCTGGTTGGCAGCTTCGCCCTCGTTACCCTGCTGCTCAAAAACCACCTGATGGACAACCTGGCAGCCGACTATATCCGCACCGCCATTGCCAAGGGGGTGTCGTTCCGCCAGTCCGTAACCCGCCACGCCGTGCGGAATTCATTGATACCCATCGCTACCACCTTCGGCCAGAACATCACGCTGCTGGTGTCCGGTTCTTTCCTGATTGAAACCATTTTTGACATAGACGGTTTTGGCCTGCTCGGCCTCACCGCCATTCTCGATCGCGACTACCCGGTGGTCATGGGTGTGGTGCTGCTGGCCAGCTTGCTGCTGCTCATTGGCAACATCCTGTCGGACGTTCTGGTCGCGCTGGTCGACCCACGGATTCGGTTCCAGTAGGCCATGCTCACTTTCACCCCACAGACTTTAAAAAAACTCAGGCGTTTTCGCCAAATCAAGCGCGGCTACTACAGCTTTATGATTCTGGTGGGGCTCACGCTGCTATTGGCCTGCGGCGAACTGCTGGTCAACAGCCGGGCCATTGTGGTGAGTTATCAGGGAGAGCTGTATTTCCCCACCTACGGCGACTTTCACCCCGGCACCGATTTCGGCCTCGATTATCAGTATGAAACCAACTATCGCGAGCTGAAGGCGCACTTTGGGCAACAGGGTGACGGCAACTGGGCATTGCTGCCGCTGGTGCCCTATAACGCTTACGAAAACAACGCCACCGGCGGTGTATTCCGCCCCCAACCCCCGTCAGCGGCGGACCGACACTTTCTGGGCACAGACACCACCAGCCGCGACATCCTGGCGCGCCTGTTTTACGGCACGCGTATCGCACTGGTGTTCGCCCTCGGCTTTACGCTGTCCGTATACCTGATCGGCATTGCAGTGGGCTGCGCCATGGGCTACTTCGGCGGGCTTTTCGACCTGGTGCTACAGCGGGTGATCGAGATCTGGTCCAACGTGCCCTTCCTCTACATGGTCATTATCATCTTTTCAGTGATTCCGACCACGGTCGCCGTGCCAACCCGCATCGGTATTCTGTTACTGGTGATGGTCCTATTTTCCTGGACCGGCATGACCTACTACATGCGCACCGAAACCTACAAAGAAAAGGCCCGTGACTATGTGGCCGCCGCGCGCATTATTGGCGCCTCCAATGCACGCATCATCTTCCGCCATATTATGCCCAACGTGCTGTCGACGCTGATCACCTTTATGCCGTTTACCGTGGTCGCCGCCATATCAGCCATCACCGCACTCGATTTTCTGGGCTTTGGCCTGCCGGTGCCCACACCCAGCCTGGGTGAACTACTCAAACAGGGCACTGCCAACCTGCGCACGGCACCCTGGATTGTGATTTCAGCCTTTGGCACGCTGGTCGCCTTGCTCACTCTAGTGACTTTTATCGGTGAGGCGATTCGCGAATCGTTCGACCCAAAAACTTTTTCCGTTTACCGCTAGCGTTAGCGCACATGAGGACACCGCCATCATGAAAAAGCCCCTATTCTGCCTGCTGCTGGGCCTGTGCCTCACAGGCTGCGGAGATTCACCGAACAACGAAGCGGATGGTGGCAGCGCTAAAAGCGGAGCAAAAGATGTGCGCGCCGAAGTGGAGGCCTACTACACCGCGCACCCTGATTTCTTCAGCTTTAAAACGCCGGCCGACTTACCGCCAGGCCTGGTATGGGAAAATAACAGCCACCTGCCTGAAGTCGGTTCGCCCGAGGCCAAAAAAGGCGGCACCCAGCACGCTGCACTGCAGGATTTTCCGCGCACACTGCGCACCGTCGGGCCCGACTCCAACGGTGGCTTTCGTGCCTTCCTGTTAGATGACACCAGCATGGGGATGGCCCACGTACACCCGGACACACAGGAACTCTACCCCGGGCTTGCTGAATCCTGGGCCATTGATGAGGCCACGCGTACCGTGTATGTAAAGCTGGACCCGGCGGCGACGTTTTCCGACGGCGAAGCGGTTACTGCCGATGACTACCTGTTTATGTTCTGGTTCTATCGCTCGCCTTACATCATGGCGCCCTGGTTCAACAACTTCTACAGCACCACCTACACCAACATAACGCGCTATGATGACCACACCCTCTCCATCACCACAGCAGAGATGAAACCGGATCTGGACGAGCGTGTGCTGCTGTTAAGGCCCATTCCAGAGCACTTCTACAAAGACATCGGCGATGATTTCACCGAACGCTACCAGTGGCAATTCGAGCCCACCACCGGGGCTTACGTGGTGCTCCCCGAAAACGTGCGCAAAGGCCGCTCCATCTCACTGACCCGCAACAAAGACTGGTGGGCGAAAGACAAAAGGTCCTGGCGCTACCGTTTTAACCCCGACCGCATTCAGTTCACGGTCATTCGCGATGATGCCAAAACCTTTGAGGCTTTTAAGCGCGGTGACATTGACCAATTCGGCCTGGGGCTAGCGGAGTACTGGTACGAAAAGCTCCCCGACAGCGACCCGGACGTGCAGGCGGGATACATCCACAAAGTGATGTTCTACAACCAGCGGCCGCGCCCCAACTTTGGCCTCTGGATCAACACCGCCCAGCCACTGCTGGACAACCGCGACCTGCGCCAGGGCATCAACTATGCGACCAACTGGGACCTGGTGATCGACAAATTTTTCCGCGGCGACAACACGCGCATGAACACGTCGCATGAAGGTTTTGGTGAGTTTTCGCACCCTACGCTTAAGGCGCGGGCCTTCGATATCGATCAGGCGCAGAAACACTTTGCCGCCGCCGGGTTCACCGAGCGCGGGGCAGACGGCATTCTGGTCAACGCCGAGGGGCAGCGGCTCGCATTCACGCTGTCCACCGGCTATGAAAGCCTGCGCGATGTGTTAACCATTCTGCGCGAGGAGGCCGCGAAAGCCGGGTTGGATTTACGCATAGAAGTGCTCGACGGCACCGTTGGCTGGAAGAAAGTGCAGGAGAAGCAGCACGACATTTTCTTCACCGCCTTCGGCGTGTTTCTGGAGCAATACCCGCGCTTCTGGGAGCACTACCATTCAGCCAATGCCTACGATAATGCGTTTCTTGAAGATGGCAGCATCAACCCTGAGCGCAAGCTGAAAACCCAGACCAACAACCTGGAAAGCCTGGCCATACCAGAAATGGATGAACTCATTGAGCGCTATCGCCGCTCCAGTGATCGCGACGAGATGGTTCGGCTTGCACACCAGATGACCGAACTGCACTACGAACATGCGTCTTTTATTCCGGGTTTTTATCAAGGCTTCTTCCGCATCGGCCATTGGCGCTGGTTGCGTTATCCAGAAGGCTTCTCCTACAAGCACGCGCAGGGGCCGGGCGAGGCGTTTGTGCACTGGATCGACACCGACCTGAAAGCCGAAACAGAGGCCGCACGCCGCGAGGGTAAGCGCTTCGGACCGGTTATTCCGGTTTACGACCAGTGGAAGGAGTAGCGGGCGGTGGCACTGCTTGAAGTCGACAACCTGATCACCGAGTTCGCCACCGACGAAGGGCTGGTGCGCGCGGTTGACGGGGTCAGCTTCCAGTTGGATGCCGGGGCTACGCTGGGCATTGTGGGCGAATCCGGCTGCGGCAAAAGCGTCACTGCGCTGTCCATCATGCGCCTGCTGCCCCAGCCCATGGGCCGCATCGCGGGCGGCAGCATCGTGTTTCAGGGTAGCGACCTCACCCAGCTGGCCATTCCGGCTATGGAAAAAATTCGGGGGCGGCGCATTGGCATGGTGTTTCAGGAGCCGATGACCGCCCTCAACCCGGTACACACCATTGGCCGTCAGCTCACCGAGGGCATGTTGTTGCACGGGATTTGTACACCGTCCAACGCGCTGCGCGCCGCCGCCGACATGCTCGACCGCGTGGGCATACCCTCGCCGGACCTGCGCCTGGGTGAATACCCGCACCAGCTTTCCGGCGGCATGCGCCAGCGCGTGGTGATCGCCATGGCGCTGGCCTGCGAACCGGATGTGCTGATTGCGGATGAGCCGACCACCGCGCTGGACGTGACCATTCAGGCACAAATTCTGGAGCTGATTGGGGAATTGCAAAGCCGCATGGGCATGGCAGTCGTCATGATCACCCATGACCTGGGTGTGATTGCCGAAACCTGCGAGCAGGTGGTGGTGATGTATGCTGGCAAGGTCGCTGAACAGGGCAGCGTCTTCGATATTTTTGATCGCCCTGCACACCCCTACACTCAAGGGCTGCTGGCTTCTATACCTCGCTTAGAGACGCCGCCGAAATCGCGCCTCGGAGTCATAGAAGGCATGGTGCCGGGGCTGCGCGATCTACCCATTGGCTGCCGCTTTGAGAATCGCTGCGAATACGCCGAGGACCCCTGCCGAGAGCGGGTACCACCACCTGAATCTGTAGCGCCCGGTCATCAGGTAAGCTGCCTCCGGTGGCAGTCACTGTGAGCGCGCCATTGTTGGAAGTGAGCAATCTGCAAATGCACTTTCCGGTGCGCGAAGGCCTGTTCATGCGCGCCAGGGCATTCAACCGTGCCGTGGATGGCGTTTCGTTCAACATTAACCCCGGTGAAACCCTGGGGCTGGTAGGCGAATCCGGCTGCGGTAAATCCACACTGGGGCGCTGCATCACGCGGCTGTACGAACCGACCGGCGGCAGCATTCATTTCGCCGGGCAGGATATTACCAGAATGCCTTCGCGCGCCCTGCGGCCGCTGCGTCAGGATATTCAGATGATTTTCCAGGACCCCATGGAATCACTGAATGCGCGACATACAGTGGGAGACATTCTCGAGGAACCGTTCCTCGTACACCGCATCGGCGACCGCCTCTGGCGCCGCAAGCGCGTGGCCGAACTGTTAAACACGGTTGGCCTGCCGGCCCGCTCAGCAACACGTTTTCCTTTTGAGTTTTCCGGGGGCCAGCGCCAGCGCATCGGCATTGCACGCGCCATTGCCCTGAACCCGAAGCTGGTGATTTGCGATGAACCCGTGTCGGCACTGGACGTGTCAATTCAGAGCCAGATCCTCAACCTGCTGGTAGACCTGCAGCGCGAATTCAACCTCGCCTACCTGTTCATTGCGCATGATCTGGCGGTGGTCAAGCATGTCTCTGACCGCGTGGCCATTATGTACCTGGGAAAAATCGTGGAAACGGCCCCCAGCGAAACCATCTACCACGCGGCCAGCCACCCCTATACGCAAAGCCTGATAGCCGCCATCCCGGTGCCCAACCCGCACCGCAAGGCGCAGCGCGAAGTGTTGCGTGGCGATGTACCTTCGCCGATCAACCCACCCGATGGCTGCAGCTTTCATCCTCGCTGCCCCCGCGCTGAGCCGCGCTGCAGCGCAACGGAACCAGCCCTATTGGCGCTCGACGAACAACACTTTGCCGCCTGTCATCTCGTTGCTCGAAACGGCTGATCCACGCATTTGATCGGTAGCCGCGCGCATGGCGTATACTGCGCTAACAGCAAAGAGAGATTCTGATGGCCGCCACTGACCCGCAAACCCCGCAGCACTCACACGAATCACAATACCTTCGGCTCC
This sequence comes from Haliea sp., assembly GCA_030730585.1. Lineage (GTDB taxonomy): Bacteria > Pseudomonadota > Gammaproteobacteria > Pseudomonadales > Halieaceae > Haliea. The sequence continues at coordinate 17,445 of JANQUV010000030.1, read as the reverse complement.
CGTGCCGCGGCTGCACGCCCGACTGCGCCAACTATGCCGTGTGTGAGGGTGCGCCCTGGCGCATTGCGCGTGATGGCACGTTATCGGCGCCACTGCATGCGCCCGACCACAAAGGCGCAGGCTAAGCGCCGCGCCTGGTCAGCCCCACTTTTTTGAGGCCGCAGTCAATGTGCCACGTTATTTAGGCCTTACCCGGCCTCGCTGTTGCCTGCTGCGCCGTGGAGGATTTTGTTTGCTTTGTTTTTGACGGGGCCACTCTACGTTTCGCAGCCACCTCCTTGGGTTGCGATTTGGCAGTGCGGACTGTCGGTGGAACCAACATGGGTTTTGACACTGCCGATTTGGTTTTTGCCATCACCTTCTTGGATTTCGCCACGACCTTCTTGGATTTGGTGGCCGCCTTCTTGGATTGGGTGACAGCCACCTTGTGTTTGGCCGGTGAACCAGCGGGCGACGCCAGCGCAGCCTGCAAATCCTCATAGGCTTGCTGCAAGCACTCCTCATAAAAACCCGGGTCAGGCATCATCGCGCGACAGGCCTGAAATGACACCGCAATTTGGCCGTCATAACTGGTCACGGCGTGAAACAGCCCCATATTGTCGATACAGGGCCCTAAGCCGTAGCTGCGCACCACATGAGCACCACGCATATACAGCGGCACCTGTGGGCCGGGCACATTGGTCACAATAGTATTGAAAATAGGCTTCATGCCCGCCATCAGGCCTGAACTCAGGGCCGCCCGAACACCCAGTGCGGCAAGCTCAGCCGGCAGGCTATGGGTCATATCGGTCATAAAGCGGGCGCCGACTGCCTCGTGATAGGCCTTGGAGCCCTGCGCGTCGCTATGCACGCTGTGCAGGCGCTGTAGCGGGTCAGCAACATCCGAACCCAGCGGAATGCTCATCATGGACACCTGATTGCCGCCGCTTTGCGCCTCATCCTGGCGGCGCACATTGACCGGCGCACCGGCCACCAAGCTCTTTACTGGCAACTCCCCCTTGTCTATCAGGTACTGGCGCAGCGCGCCGCCGACGATGCTGAGAATAGCGTCGTTTACCGTGGCCCCGGGCACTGCCTCGCGCGCCTTGCGAATAACCGCAAGGTCAAAATCAACAGCGCCGAACACGCGATGGGGAGAGACGGCCGCGTTGAAACGGGTGCGCTCCTTGTCACCCAATATACGGAATTTCTTTGCCTTCACACCTTCGTGCACACGGCGCCAGGCAGGAATACCTTGACGGGCCAAACGAGCCAAGCGAAACGGCGCCTTCATATTGTTTTTATAGGCGCGCCAGAGCATTTCTGCCTGGCTAGGGGGTGAGTCCGCCACCGGGCGGGCGGCACGGCGCAACACAGGCGGCACCACTGACAGGTCGTGCAGTGCTGAAATCAGCTCTACCCCCGAGGCGCCATCAATTGCTGCGTGGTGCACTTTCAACAGCATGGCGTAACAACCCGGCGGCAAACCCGCAACGTTGTCCAAACCCTCAATAATATAAGCTTCCCACAGCGGACGTGAGCGGTCCAAGGGGCGAGCGTGCAGCCGTGCGGTTAAAATTGACAGCTGGCGCCAATCGCCAGGTTTGGGCAGGGCAATATGCCGCACGTGAAACTCAAGGTCGAAACGGTCGTCATCAACCCAGTAGGGCTGGTCCAGGTTAAACGGCACCATTGCCAACTTGCGCCGGAATACCGACGAGCGGTCCAGCCGCTCGGCGAAGGTGTCGAGAATATCCTTGAAGCGAACAACATCTTGCCCCGTTGTGGAGGGATCATAGATGAGCAACGGCGCAATATGCATCGGTGAATTGTTCATCTCTGCATAGAGAAAGGTGGCGTCGAGCCCACTCAGTTGATGCATACGCTACTCACTCCCTTACCATAACGGGCAACGCACCGCGCCCTGTTCACGAGTATAGCCCTAGTCGCGGCGTTTACGCGTTACCGTGAGCTAATCAAGCACAATCATCCCATCTGCGCAAGGCTGGCACGCGAAGACACCGCCAGCGCGCCAAAAGAAGACATTGAGCAAACCGCCCGTAAGCTCGGGCTATTACAGGGTGACATCGACAGCTGCAGCCAATGATTGGCGAACGGGCAGTGCGGGCTAGGCACGGGCATACCCGCGCCATTCCAGCGCCGGTATTGCACCTGTTCATGGCGCGCTCCGCGCACTAGAATCTCCGCTTTCCGCTTTCCGCTTTTCGCAGGCAACGTTCATGTCCAGCGCTACCCTATCATCCACCGGCTCCAGCCTTCTGCGGCGCATTGAGTCCAGCCACCTCTTTCAGGGCGCGGTGATTGGCATCATTGTGCTATCGGCACTGACTATCGGCGCAAAAACCTACGACCTGCCGCCGCTGGCAGAACGGACCCTGAGAATTCTCGATACTGCCATCACGGTGTTTTTCCTCATTGAGATTTTGCTGCGTTTTATCGCCTGCCCGGACAAGCGGCGCTTTTTCCGCGACGGCTGGAACATCTTCGATACCCTTGTGGTGATCGGCAGGCTGGTGCCGCTGGATAACTCGCAAGCCGTGCTACTCGGCCGCCTGCTCAGAGTGTTCCGCGTACTGCGCTTGGTGTCCGTGGTGCCTGAGCTGCGGTTCCTGATCAATTCACTGCTCAAGGCGATACCGCGCATGGGCTATATCGCCCTGCTCATGTTTATTATCTTTTACATCTACGCCGCTATCGGTTCCATGCTGTTTGCCCCGGTAGATGAAACGCTGTGGGGCGACGTGGCCATCTCCATGCTCACTCTGTTCCGGGTGGCAACGTTCGAGGATTGGACCGATGTCATGTACGCCACCATGGACGTGTACCCGCTCAGCTGGTTCTATTATCTCACCTTCATTTTTCTCACCGCCTTCATTTTCCTCAATATGATGGTGGGCGCGGTGCTGGGGGTGATGACGGCAGAGCAGAACGCGCGTGAGGCTCAGCAAGCACACGACGAGCGCGACCTCATTGCACAACAGCTCAATGAGGTGCAGGCCCAGCTGCATTTATTGACGCTGGCCATACAGCAGGGGCGGGAGGAGACACCCGCGCCGCCGCCCACCCATCACGACGGCGAGCGCTAAGGGCAAGACCCGGCAGCGCGTTCGCCGCCGTTAAAGGACTGCCGCTGATCCCGGTACAAGTTCACATCGTGGTGGCCACGACGGTCTGCTTGCCGGATAATCCGCCCCCTTCCACTGCTGCCGCACACCGCCCTGAGCCCTACCGCCCGGGCTAAGAGTGTATTGGCCGCCGTTCACCGCTTTCAAGAAGACACCCAACATGCTGGACACCTTAAAACAGGATTGGCTAGGCAACGTGCGCGGCGACCTGCTGGCCGGCCTGGTCGTGGCGCTCGCCTTGATTCCTGAAGCCATTGCCTTTTCGATCATCGCCGGCGTTGACCCAAAGGTTGGCCTCTACGCCTCCTTTTGCATTGCCGTCGTCATTGCTTTTACCGGCGGCCGGCCTGGCATGATCTCGGCCGCCACCGGGGCCATGGCCCTGTTGATGATCACGCTGGTCAAGGAACACGGGCTGGAGTACCTGCTGGCGGCTACCGTATTGACCGGTGTGTTGCAAATTCTGGCGGGCTACCTGAAGCTGGGGTCGCTGATGCGCTTTGTCTCTCGCTCGGTCGTCACCGGGTTCGTCAACGCCCTCGCCATTTTGATTTTCATGGCACAGCTGCCAGAGCTCACCGGCGTCACCTGGCATGTGTATGCCATGACCGCGGGCGGGCTGGGCATCATTTACGGATTCCCCTGGCTGCCGGTCGTCGGGCGGCTGATACCGTCGCCGCTGGTGTGCATCCTGGCGCTGACCGCCGTCGCCCTGCTGCTGGGGCTGGATATTCGCACCGTGGGCGACATGAGCGACCTGCCCGATACCCTGCCGGTTTTCCTCTGGCCGGATGTGCCGCTAACCCTGGAAACGCTGAGCATCATTTTCCCCTACGCGGCGGCGCTGGCTGTGGTTGGCCTGCTGGAGTCAATGATGACCGCCACGATTATCGATGACCTCACCGACACCGAAAGCGACAAGAACCGCGAGTGCAAGGGCCAGGGTATCGCCAATATTGGCTCTGGCCTGCTTGGCGGCATGGCAGGGTGCGCGATGATCGGCCAGTCCGTCATCAACGTGAAGTCCGGCGGCCGCGGGCGCCTGTCCTGTTTTACAGCGGGCTTGCTGCTGCTGATCATGGTGGTCTTTCTGGATGACTGGATCAGCCAGATCCCCATGGCCGCATTGGTGGCGGTGATGATCATGGTGTCTATCGGCACCTTCTCCTGGGACTCACTGCGCAACCTTAAGTCACACCCACTGTCTTCCAGCATTGTGATGGTTTCAACAGTGGTCGTGGTAGTGAGTACACACAACTTAGCCTTGGGTGTACTGGTGGGCGTACTCTTGGCAGCGCTGTTCTTCGCCAACAAAATCAGCCGTTTCATGCTGATTCAGTCGGCTGATGAAAGCGATGGCCACCGGATTTACACCGTTTTCGGGCAGGTATTCTTTGCGACCGCAGACGGCTTTGTCGCCGGCTTTGACTTCAAGGAAGCACTCGAGCGTGTCACTATCGATGTGACCGGCGCGCATTTTTGGGACATCACCTCCGTGTCGGCGCTCGACAAAGTGGTGATCAAGTTTCGCCGCGAAGGCGCCGACGTGGAGGTCATCGGCATGAACACCGCCAGCGCGACCATCGTCGACCGCTTCGGCGTGCACGACAAACCCGACGCCAGCGACCCGCTGCTCGGTGGGCACTAAGTCTCAAGGAGAGGCCATGCACACTATCATCGCCTGCATAGACGGCTCGGCCAGCACTGGGGCAATCAGCCTTGCCGGCGCCTGGGCCAGCCAGCGCCTGGAGCAACCTCTAACCCTGCTGCACGCCCTGGAGAAGCCTCCGGCTCCGCCTGCCGCTGACCTGTCTGGCACGATTGGGCTGGGTAGCCGTGAGCAGCTGTTAGAGGAGCTGACTGCACTGGATGAACGGCGCGAGAAAGTGGCCCTGGAGCACGGCAAGCATCTGCTGCAAGCCGCCGAAACCACCGCCCGGGAAGCGGGCGCGGCTAACGTCACCCAGCGCCAGCGCCACGGCGACCTGGTCGGCACCCTGGCGGACCTTGAGGCAGACACACGCCTGGTGATTCTCGGCCGTCAAGGCGAGGATCACGCCGCCGAAGCGCATGCTATTGGTTCTCACCTTGAAAGCGTTGTGCGCCGTATTCACCGGCCCATTCTGGTGACCCTGCAAGCATTCCGGCCACCGCGCAGCTTCATGATCGCTTTTGACGGCAGCGCCACCGCGCAAAAAGCACTTAACAGCGTTGCCGGCAGCCCCTTGCTAGCGGGCCTACCCTGCCACCTGGTGTCGGTAGGGCCGCTGTCAGACGAGCAGCAACGCCAAGTGACCCAGGCACACACTGTGCTGATGGACGCCGGCTTTCAGGTCACCGTAGCAACGCTGGAAGGTGAAGTACAAGGCGCGCTGAACCGCTATCACCGCGAGCAGCAGGTGGACTTAATGGTGATGGGAGCCTGGGGCCATTCGCGCATCCGTCAGTTTTTCGTCGGCAGCAACACCACGCGCATGTTGAGCCAGGCCGAAATGACACTGCTGCTGTTGCGCTGAACGCACCGGGCCGGCGCCTGCCTCAGGGGCAGGTTGCTACAGCGCCCGGTACAACATCCGTGTTGCGACCAACACCAGGAACAGGCCAAAAGCGAAATTGAGCTGACGTGCGCTCAGGCGATGCGCCAGCCGCGCGCCAAGCGGCGCGGCCAGCACCGTCATGGGCGCGATGCAGGCCAAGCCCGGCAAACTAACGAAGCCCAGGCTGCCGGCAGGCAGGCGAGCGTCCCCCCACCCGGCTGCTATGTAAGCCAGCGCGCCAGGCAGGCTGATCAACAAACCAAACAAGGCCGATGTGCCCACCGCACGATGAATGCTGTGACCGAGCAAGGTCAGCACCGGAACACTGAAAGTGCCGCCACCAATTCCCATCATTGCCGACAAACTGCCAATACCCAGCGGCAACAGTCGCGCAAGGCCACCCGGCGGCAGCGCCTTACCCGGCACCGGGTTGCGGCCGCCGAATAACAACATGCGCAAGCCAAGTAGCACAGCAACGCTGCCAAACAACAGCGCCAGCACATTGCCATGCAGCCGCGATGCCAGCCAGGCACCAAACACTGCACCTGCAAAGATCAGCGGCCCCCAGCGGCGCGCTAAAACGAAGTCCACAGCGCCGCGCTGATGATGCGCCCGCGCCGATGACAGCGATGTCAGCACAATGGTGGCCAACGAGGTCGCGATCGCAATGTGCATTCTAATGGCCGGGTCAACGTCCAGAACACCAAGGGCGGTATCGAGCACCGGCACAATAATAATGCCGCCACCCACACCAAGCAGGCCCGCCATCACGCCCGCCGCCACGCCGGTCGCCAACATGGTTATTACCAGCGGCGCCCAATCCATCCACTCCGTCATTGGCCGATTCCCTGTTTCCCTGTGCGCAACGCGGGCGAGTATACCGCGCACCGCAGGCCGACTGCAGCGCCGCTGTTGTTGCCTCTGTCGCGAGCACACGGCGCTGCCCTGTGCAGCGACGTTTTGGTTAAAGCCGCCTGAACCGCCTGCTGAACCGAACCCACAACCGGTATTCTGCACGATTGTAAATGTCACGCTTCTTCAGTAGTTTTAGGCAAACATACGGAGTGGCGACCCATGCAAAACATCCTGAAACTGGACGTCGCAGGCCAACCTAGAGGTTGGCTTAGCCCACAGGAAGCGGTGTCTGCGTACGCACGCGGCGATGTTGTCTACGGCATAGGCAATCCCCTGCCCCCCATGCTCGGGGGCGTGCAGCGGCTCAGCGGCCAGCGTTCACGTATCGACTTGCAGCCCATTATTGCGCTACAAGGGCGAGTGAGACCGCGATTCAGCCTGCCCCTGTGCAACCGCACGCTGTTCCGGCGCGATGACCACCGCTGCTTGTATTGCGGCCTGCAATTCTCGCGGGCCGAATTGACCCGGGACCATGTGCTACCCACATCACGCGGCGGGGACGACCGCTGGGAAAATGTGGTAGCGGCTTGCCGCCGCTGCAACTGGGCCAAGGACAACCGCACCCCCGAAGAAGCGGGCATGCCACTGCTTGCCGTCCCCTTCAGGCCCAACACCTGGGAGTGGCACTTCCTGGCTCGCGATCGCGTGCTGGCAGACCAAATGGACTATCTATCACAGCAGTTCCGCGCGCTACGCGATTGGGCTCACTGAACACACTGAGCGCAGCCTAGCCACGGAAGTAGCGCTGGGGCACAAAGGGCATGGTGGCCACTGTGACCGGCAGCGCTTTACCACGCACATCCACGGCAAGAGCCGTACCCGGCTCGCCCAATGCACGCTCCACGTAGGCCATCGCAATGGGGCCGCCCACCGTGGCGCCAAATCCCGCTGAGCACACCTCGCCCACCTGCTTGCCCTGCGCGTCCAACACTGCCTGACCCTCGCGCACTGGGCGCTTGCCCTCTACCTGCAAACCCACTCTGCGCAAGGCGGGCTTATGTTCCATGAGATGAAACACCCTGTCTGCGCCAGGAAAACCCCCTTCACGTTCAGCGCCTGGCCGACGGGCCTTGCCAACAGACCAAAACAAGCCCGCGCGCACCAAATCAATATCCTGGCTCAACTCATGGCCATACAGACACAGCCCTGCCTCCAAGCGCAGAGAATCCCGCGCGCCCAAACCAATCGGCGCCACTTCTGGCTGCGCCAGCAGCTTACGGGCAATCATCTCGGCATCAGCGCCGGGCAGGGAGAGCTCAAAACCATCTTCGCCCGTGTAGCCAGAACAGGTCACGTACATCTCAACACCGTCCAGTGTCACCGACAGGCCACGCATAAACGTAAGCTGCTCCAGCTGAGGGCACAAGCGGCTCATCACCGCGCGCGCTGTCGGGCCTTGTAGCGCCAGCAAAGCCTGGCTGCCCATCACCTCAAGGGTCTGCCCGCTGAGATGCCGCCGTAGGTGCGCGATATCTTCCGTCTTGCACGCTGCATTCACGACCAGAAAAAACGTTTCCGGGCCCCAGCGGGTAATAATCAGGTCGTCCAGCACCGTGCCATCCGGCGTGGTGAGCAGCGCGTAGGTTTGGCAGTGCTCACCCAGCCCGACCACATCCGCAGGCACCAACGACTCCAGCAGCTCCGCACTGCCCGGCCCTCGCAGCACCAGCTGGCCCATATGTGACACATCAAAAAGGCCCGCCGCCTGCCGCGTATGCAAATGCTCGCGAATAATGCCTTCGGAATACTGCACGGGCATGTCATAGCCCGCAAAGGGCACCATGCGAGCGCCGAGTTCACGGTGTAATGCGTCGAGGGGGGTCTGCAGCAGCGTCATTATTCAGCCTTGTATGAGCGATTCGAGATACCAAATCGCACTCTAACCAGTGGCCTGCGCAAGGGCAAGCAAGCACAAGCCACTTCCCTCTGCTGCAGCTCCTCGCGATAATGG
>JANQUV010000030.1:1794-8817 GCA_030730585.1 Haliea sp. | reverse complement strand
CAAGGCTGACCACGGACGTACACGGACGCGTCCGAGCTTGCGTCTGGACGGCTCAGCAAGCAGATTACCCGCAAAGCGCGGGGGGCTGGGGGTTGGCATGACCTTTGCTAAATTCCTGCCATGGTGGCCCGTTAGCAACCACGTCAAGGATGACAGACTACAAGGACGTAGCCTCGCGTACAGGGAACGCCCGGGAAGGGCGCGGGCCACCACACCATCAAACCACCCGAGGGGAGCTTGCCTGAGCTTGGCTTTTGTTATAAATGCCATAAAATTTTGATTTACTCGCCGAAATTGCTGGGTGATATTGCGCCGAAATTAGGGCTGTAAATCATCAGGAGGTGGTTTATGACTGAACGTAACCAAGAGCAGGCAAGCAGTGACGGCCTTGATGATATCTTCGAACCCGCTCTGCTCGATATGAGCGATGAAGATTTTGACGAAGCCGGCCCGGCGTCAACCGACAAGCAGCGCCTGGCGGACAAACGCCGCCGCGCTGAGCAGCGGCTTGAGCAGCGTCGCCTACGCGAAGAGCTAGGCTACTATGACCTGGAGCTGGGCGACTTCTAGCGGCGCCAAGCGGGCCGTCAGCACCCACCTTCGGTCAGGCCCGCAAAGGCTGGCCCACCGCCAGTAAATGCAGGTGGGCAAACCGGCAGCAATTCGCTACATTGCTTCTTCATTCTTTTGTTGGAGCACGGCACGTGCAACGCCCCGTCTGGCTACTGAGCATGGACTCAGAACAGTTCAATGCACCACCCACCACCACCGCAGGCTTAGCCTCCTATTATCGTCAGTACGGCAAACACAGCGCCGATACGTCGATTGAGCTGGTGCATTTTCAGCACATTGAAGACATCGAAGCCTGGCTCACGAGCTGGTCAAAGGCTGGGCCACAGCAGATACGCGCGGCCGCCGAGGCAGGCCTGCGCCCGCTACTGGGCTTCAGCGTGTATACCTGGAATGCCGCTGAGTTTCTTGAGCTGGCGCATCAGCTACGCCGGCTTGCACCAGAGCTCACACTGCTAGCTGGCGGCCCCCACGTGCAGCAAGCGGAAGATTATCTGGGTGAAGAGGCATTGGACGTCATCTTCCTCGGCGAGGCCGAGGTCACTTTTCTGCAATTCCTCGATAGCGAAACACCCGATGACTGGCAGCACATCAATGGCCTCGCCTACCTGAAGGACAACACATTGATTCGCACCCCTGCCCGCGAGCGCTGCCGTGAGCTGGACCGATTTCCCTCGCCACTGGACGTACTGGAACTGACTCACCCGGACGGCACGCCGCGCTACGCAGCCATCGCCTATGAGACCAGCCGCGGCTGTCCGTTCAAATGCGCTTTTTGCGAATGGGGCACTGGCGCCATTGGCAGCAAAATGTACCAATGGTCATTGGCCAGAGTGCGCGACGATTGGGAGAAGATCACCGCCGCCGGTATTGCCAATATCTGGCTGGCGGATTCCAACTTTGGCGCATTGAAACAGGACCTGGAAAAAGCCCAGATGATTATCGAAATGAAGGAGCGCACCGGCTTACCGCGCAGCTTTGCCACGTCCTGGTCAAAAAAGCACAGCCGCCAGGTGCAGGAAATTGCCCTGCTGCTGCACCGCAACCAGCTATTACCGCACTACCAGTTAGCGCTGCAGACGCTCACACCCGAGGCACTGAGGCTCAGTAACCGGCAGAACATGAGTGCCAACGAATACCAACCTATTGGCCGGCAAATGTCCGAAGAGGGCGTGCCGATTGCCGCAGAATTGATCTGGGGCCTGCCCGGCGACAATCTGGCGGATTTTGAGCGCAACCTTGATACGCTGCTCGCCACTTTCCCAAGCATCAACATTTTTGGCTACACCTTGCTGCCGGGCACGGAATTCTACGCGCGGCGTGAAGAGTACCGTATTGAAGCCATACCCGTGGCAGGCTATGGCAAGGCCAAGGGAGAATACGTGGTGGGCTGCCACAGTTTCTCCCGCGACGAGGGCGAAGAGGGTTACTTCATGATCAGCGCGCACATCGTGCTGGTGCACGGGCACATTATGCCTTTAACCACACGGCTGCTGGCCCTGCAGGGCAGCGTGCCCGTGTCGCCGCTACTGCGCGAGTGCCTGCGGGAAATCATCAGTAGCTTAAGCGCAGTACTGCCCTCACTGGATCACAGCGACCGCATGGCGGTTTACGAGCAGCGCAACCAGATTTATCTGGCCGCACTCGCCGCACCCGAGCAGCTCTACACCACGCTGCACAGCGTCATCAGCGCGCACTGCCAGGCACACGGGCAGGACCCTCAACCGGTGCTACAGGCCCTGGCACTGGACCAGGCCCTGTGCCCGCGGGTAGGGCCTGAGCAAGATATCTGCGAACGCTTCGACTTTGCCGCCGACGAACTGCAGCGGGCGCTGTCTGCAATGAACTTGCCCACCCCGGCTACTACCGCAAGCGGTGACTGCACCTTGCGCATCCGCCACCCCGGCGGGGTGGGCGATATACTGCGCGACGCGGACGGCGGCAGTTGGCTGCGCGGTGTTATTCTGGCGCGCGAGGCGAGCACTTCAGATACACTGGCCGTCGCGCTAGCCTAGGTGCGGTGTCAATAGTGTTATTACGGGGGAGTGCTTAAGTTATGCCAGAGCTAAAACGCGAAGTCCGGCCAATTGAAGTCAACTATGTCTGTGATGCCTGCGGCAAGGGCATGATGACGGCCTGCGGCGATATGGACGCTAAAACCGGCGAGATAGACCATCGCTGCATGATTTGTGAGCACCAGCAAATTTTCCACTGGCGCGCTTATCCGCGCATCGAACACATCGGCTTGGACGAAAAGCTCTAGGCCATTCTGAGCGGCTACCACTCTAAGCGGCAGTCAGTCTCCGCTACCCTGGGCGCGCGCTCATACCTGGAGCAGCAGATGTTCGCGCTCCCAAGAACTGATCACCCGGTTGAACTCCTCGAATTCGTCCAGTTTCACCGCCGCGTAGGCGCGCAGAAAAAGATCACCAAACATATCCTGTAGCTCTGCGGTGTTGTGCAAATTCCGCAGGCCCTCTTCCAGCGTACGAGCCACCGCCACATCATCTTCGTTCGCCGTGCCCTGGTGTGGAGCCGTGGGGCTCAGGCCTTGCTTCATCCCCAGGTACCCGCTGGCCAACGTAGCCGCAATCGCCAAGTAGGGGTTGGCGTCCGCGCCAGGAAAGCGATTTTCCACCCGGGTGGCGTCAGGCGGCCCCCACGGCACACGAAACGCCGTGGTGCGGTTATCCATGCCCCAGTTGAGGTTGATCGGCGCGGAGATATCCGGCGCAAGGCGGCGGTAAGAATTCACGTTGGGCGCGTACAGGCTAATCAGCTCAGGCGTGTAGCGCTGCAGGCCCGCGATATAGGACAGAAACAGCGGTGTGTGGTTGCCGTCTTTGTCGCTGAAAATATTTTCCCCGGTGGCGGCACACAACACACTCTGATGAATGTGCATCGCACTGCCCGGCTCGCGCTGCATCGGCTTGGCCATAAATGTGGCATACATGCCGTGCTTGTGCGCGGTTTCACGCACGGTGCGCTTGAACACAAACACCTGATCGGCGAGCGCCATCGCGTCCCCGTGGAGGAAGTTGATTTCCATTTGCGCCGCGCCGTTTTCATGGATCAGCGTGTCGACCTGCAGGTTCTGCTCGCTGGCGTAGTCGTACATGTCTTCAACGAAATCCTCGAACTCGGTGACCGCATCGATGCTGTACGAAAGACGCGCGGATTCGCGCCGCCCCGAGCGCCCTTTCGGGGGCATCAATTCGTAGTCCGGGTCGGTATTTTTGGCCACCAGATAAAACTCAACCTCGGGTGCTACCACCGGCTGCCAGCCTTCGGCGGCATAGAGGTCGAGAATGTGGCGCAACACATTGCGCGTCGACAGAGGGTGACGCTCGCCTGACCGCTTGTAGCAATCATGGATGATCTGCGCGGTCGGCTCGCGCGCCCACGGCACCAGCCGCAGTGTTGCCGGGTCCGGCTTGAGAATCATGTCGGCATCGGTCGGCTCGACAAAATCCCAATGATCATCTGAATACTCGCCGGTCACGGTTTGAATCATGATGCTTTCCGGCAGCTTGGGGTTGCCCATGCTCAAAAACTGGTGCGCAGGGATAAACTTGCCCCGAGCATTGCCCGTCATGTCAGGAACAAGGCACTCCACTTCTGAAATTTTGTGCTGCTTCAGCCATTCGTGAATGGCCTGAGTGTCGGTTTTCATACACGATCCACATAGAACAAGCACCGAGTATCGCAGTAGTGCAATCAGCGCCGCAAGGGGAGGCCTGCCGCATATACAGACAAGCTGCGTGTTTAGGGCAAGATTACGTATAATCAGCGCATGCAAGCTGAACCCCACGTTGACTCCTGGTACGCCGCCACCGCCAACCAGCGCCTGTCCTTCCCGCCGCTGAGTGGCAGCGCCAAGGCAGACGTGTGCATTGTCGGTGGTGGGTACACCGGCCTGTCGGCAGCGATCCACCTCCGCCAGCGCGGCTATAGCGTCGTTTTGTTGGAAGCCAACGGCATCGGTTGGGGCGCCTCCGGGCGTAATGGCGGCCACGTGGGCACAGGGCAGCGTGCCAGGCAGGATCAACTGGAAAAATGGGTGGGCCGGGCACAGGCACAGTCCCTCTGGCAGCTTGGCCTGGAGGCGGTGGAGACCGTTTGCGACCTGATTGCTGAACACAACATCGACTGCGACCTCCGCAGTGGCAACCTGCATGTGGCCTCCAAGCCCGGCGATGCCACCGAGCTCGCAGCCGATGTCGACCACCTGAACAGGATATACGGCTACGACGACATCCGGTATGTGGAACCGGATGAACTCGCGGGGATGACCTCCGGCCAAGGCTTCCACGGCGCAACGCTAGACAGCGGTGCACGCCACCTGCACCCGCTCAACTATGCCCTAGGCCTGGCGCGCGCCGCGCGCGACCTGGGAGCCAGTTTGCATGAAGGCAGCCGCGTTACCCACTATCGGGAAAACGGCAAAGTCACCGTGTCCACCGCCGATGGCAGCGTGGCCTGTAATTTTCTGGTGTTGGCCTGCAATGGCTACCTTGAGCGCCTGGAACCTCGCGCCGCCGGGCGTATTATGCCCATCAACAACTATATGCTGGCCACCGAACCGCTGCCAGAGGCGCTGGCAGCCCAGTTGATTCGCGACGACTGCTCCATGTCGGACACCTTGTTTGTGGTCAACTACTGGAAACTGTCAGCCGACCGGCGGCTGCTGTTCGGTGGCGGCGAGTCCTACAGCCGGCGTTTCCCGGCGGATATCAAGGGCTTTGTGCGCAAGTACCTGCTGCGCATCTATCCAGAACTGGCGCAAACCCGCATCGACTATGGCTGGGGCGGCACACTCGCCATCACTCTCAACCGTATGCCCGATTTCGGGCGGCTATCGCAGGGCGTATTCTATGCGCATGGCTACTCAGGCCACGGCGTGCCCACGGCAACCTTGGCGGGCAAGCTGCTCGCGGAAGTGATCAGCGGCAGCGCCGAACGTTTTGATGTGATGGCCGGGGTGCCATCGCCACGCTTCCCGGGCGGCACCCTGCTGCGCTGGCCGGGGCTAGTCGCTGGTATGCTGTTCTACAGCCTGCGCGACCGGCTAGGCTGAAACCCTTATTTTATTAGCGAGCTTCCAATGTCATCCTTAATATCTCTAACCCAAGCGCAGCCAGTAGCAGACTGGCGCTCGGCTATGGGTGATCTGGTGACGCAAGCCAAAGACCTGTGCGCCGCCCTGGCGCTCACGCCCGAGGCACTCGGTTGGAGTGACGAGGCCATGCAGGCTTTTCCGCTGCGGGTGCCGCGCGCTTTTGTAGCACGCATGCGCGTGGGTGATGCGAAAGACCCGTTGCTGCTGCAGGTATTGGCCGGCGCACAAGAGATGCAAACATCAGACGGGTTCAGTGCAGACCCCACCGGTGAGACCGGCACAGCGAACCCGCACCCCGGGATACTGCACAAGTATTCGGGGCGCGTGTTGCTGATCGTGACAGGCAGTTGCGCCATTCACTGTCGTTACTGCTTTCGGCGACACTTTCCCTACGCGGACAACCAGAACAGCCGCAGTGAGTGGCCAGCCGCACTGGCCTATATCGCCAACGATAGCAGCATCAGCGAAGTGATTCTCAGTGGCGGTGACCCACTGGTTGCCGGCGACAGCCAACTGGCCGAACTGGTCAGCTTGATTGGCGCTATCGGGCATGTTCGGCGCCTGCGCGTGCATACCCGCTTACCTATCGTGATCCCCAGCCGAGTCACTCAAGGCTTGCTGGAGGCTCTGCGCCACCCGCGACTTCAAAGCGTTATGGTGGTGCACAGCAACCACGCCAACGAGATTGATGATGAGGTAGCAGAAGCCTTTAGCCGGCTGCGCACCGCCGGCATCACCCTGTTTAATCAGTCTGTGCTACTCAAAGGCGTCAACGACAGCGCGGATGCACTGGTGGCGCTGAGCGAACGACTATTCGCCGCGGGCGCTTTGCCCTATTACTTGCACCAGCTCGACCGTGTACAGGGCGCGGCACACTTTGAAGTGAGCGCAGAACATAGCCGCGCCTTGCAGCGCGAGATAGCCGCACGCCTGCCAGGCTACCTGGTGCCCCAGCTGGTTCAAGATGTTGCCGGAGCGCCTTCCAAGATGCCACTCACGCACTGACATGACTTACCGCAGGCCATGCTTGAGGTAGGCTTGGCGCACTATTGCATTCAGCCACAGGAGCTCACCATGCCCGCCCATACCGCCGACACACAGTCCGCACTGCAAGCCCTACTGGACAAACAATCGATTCGAGAACTCAAGTACCGCTATCTCAATGCCTGCGATGACAAAGCACCCGAGGCGGTAACCGCCTGCTTCCTCGCGGGCCCTATAGACATCAGCTTTGGGCATATAGGCCAGTTCGCCAACCGCGAAGACTTCGTCGCCATCTTTGTCGCTCTGGGGTGCCACGAGCACATTGTCGACATGCATCACGCGGAAAATAT
>JANQUV010000030.1:0-1694 GCA_030730585.1 Haliea sp. | reverse complement strand
CCCAGGCAGCCTGGCCAGCAGTGCAGCCAAAGACACCTCAATTTCCGCCCGCGCCAGGTGCGAGCCCAGGCAGAAATGCGGGCCGCCACCAAAGGTGACAGATTTACGATGTGTACCGCGATCGAGCCGAAACGTGTCCGCATCGGCAAACACGTCCGGGTCGCGATTGGCCGTAGCATTGCCGTATAGCAGCGGTGAATGGGCGGGGATTGTGACACCCGCGACCGTAATCTCGCGCTCGGTATAGCGCGGCTGCAAGCACACCGCACCAAATAGCCTCAGCCCCTCATCTACAGCGGCGTGGTGTAAACCGGTATCCGCCTGCAACTGCGCATACAATCCCCTGTCGCGCAGCACTGCCCAAATCAGGCTTCCCAGCGACAGGTACGTGGTGTCTGACCCGGCTGGAAAAATCAGCCGCACAAAGGAAAAAATCTCCTCATCCGACAGCTTGCAACCCTCCACCTCAGCCAGAGCCAGCAGGGACAACAGGTCATCGCGAGGGTACGCGCGCCGCTGCTGCACAATCGGCGCCAGATACGCGGTAATAGCCGCGCGCGCATCCAGTGCCACCTGCGGGTTCCAAGGATACTGAAACAGACCATCCAGCCACTGGTGGAGCACCGGCTCGTCTTCCACAGGAATCCCCAACAGGCCGGTAATCACCTTGAACGGATAGCGATGCGTATAGGCCGCAACCAGATCCACCCCTGTGTGCCCCGCGAGGCTGTCGATCAGTTCATCGGCCAGGGGCCGCAGCAGGGTGTCTATACAACGGCGAATCGCCGCGGGATGAAAGGCACCAGACACTAACAGGCGATTGACCCGGTGTTCGTCACCCTCCATGCACAGTAGCGTTTTACCTTGCGCGGGCTCTGAGTGACGGCGGTACGCAGCGGCAGCTGGTACCCCCGTCTCATTGCGGTACAGCGCGGTAACGTCTGCATGGCGCAGGATGACCCAACCGGTTTCGCCCAAGTAATTCACCGGCACTACCCTGTGCCCGGCTTCACGCAGCACAGCCATGCGCTCATGGAAATCTGGCAGCGGATCGGTCGCAAAATCAATTTCGGGGAACACTCTATCGCTGGCGGTAGAACTTGTAGCGGCACTCATTATTTTATTCTCTGGCGGCTCCTGACAAGCCTATCATGCGCCTGTCAGAACGGGATGTCGTCATCGCTGTAACCGGGGTCTCCCGCCTGATCAGGCATACCCTGGTAATCGTTAGCGTTCTGAGGTGGAGCGGAATATGCTTCAGCCGCACTGATCTTCCAGCCCTGTAAATTATTGAAGTAACGGCCGTTGTATTCCCGGCCACGGATGTCAAAGGTCACGGTAACTTCCTGCCCCGGCTGCAGGCCGTCAAGCAGGGCAGCTTTGTCCTGCACGAATTCCAGGCTGATCTCCTGCGGGTACTTGCCATCTTCAACCGTCACCACCATTTCGCGCTTGGTGAAGCCGCTGTTAAAGGTTTGCGGCTCTTGAATGAGTTTGATTTTGCCGGTTAGGTCGTAGGCCACGTGATTTTGTCTCCTCGAGTCAGGTTAAAGGCTCCGCTTGCCGCGCCACGCAGAAAATTTGTCGGCGAATGCTGCTGTGAAAGCGATTCGTTGCAGATATCGTTCAGTCTAGTGGGGCGCGAGCAGGATGTGTAGCGTGAGGAACGAATTGATGGCGGGATTGTTGCCCGT
>JANQUV010000029.1:5290-8428 GCA_030730585.1 Haliea sp. | reverse complement strand
CTCACCCGCAACCAGCGCATGGGGCCTTCCGCAATATCGGAGTCGGTACTGGATGAATCGCGTCAGCAGCTGACGCGCGCGCAGGCGCAAATTGCCATCAACCAACAGAAGCTCGCGGGCCTGCGGGCCGCGCTCGGCGGCAGCCCGGACGTTCCACTGGAAGCTCAGGCGGATATCCTGGTCGCTCAGGCGCAGCTGGACAGGGCCCGCTATCAGCTATCGCGCACTCGCATTGTGGCGCCGGTCGCCGGCACGGTGGCCAATGAAGTGCCGCAGCTGGGCGAGATGGTGATGGCCGGGTTTACGGTGGTCACGCTGATGGCCACGAATGACATGTGGATTGAAGCCAACCTGAAAGAGACTCAGCTGACGCACGTGCGTCCGGGGCAAACGGCGGAAGTCACTATTGATGCCTATCCCGACCAGGTGCTGCGCGCAAAAGTCGAAACGGTGAGCCCGGCCAGCGGCTCGGAATTCGCCATCATTCCAGCACAGAACGCGAGTGGCAACTGGGTGAAAGTGGTGCAGCGCATTCCCGTACGTTTGCGCCTGGAAAGCCCGCCGCAGGGCGCGGTGCTGCGTGCCGGCATGAGCGCCGAAGTTCGTATTGAGACGCCGCCTGAAACCGCTGCAATGAAGGTGCAATCGACGGCGACAGAACCCGCTGGCGAAGGCCGTCAGGTAGTTGCCAACCCACTGTGAGCCCACGCACTGTAGTGCCGTGGCTGGTGGCCGCCAGCGTAATGCCGGCCACCATTATTCAAGTGGTAGATACCACCATCGCCAACGTGGCGTTGCCGCATATGCAGGGCAGCCTGGGAGCAAGCAGCGACCAGGTCATCTGGATCCTCACTTCCTACATTGTGACCGCCGCCATCATGACGCTGCCGGTTGGCTATATGGCGCAGCGCTTCGGTCGACGCTCGGTACTGCTGTGGTCGGTGGCAGGCTTCACACTCACCTCCATGCTCTGCGGCCAGGCCACCAGCCTCAATGAAATGGTGATGTGGCGTATTTTCCAGGGCGCCTTTGGCGCCTCTCTGGCGCCACTGTCGCAATCGATTTTGCTGGACACCTTTCCCAAGGAAAAGCACGCCTCGGCCATGAGCATTTGGGGCATGGGCATCATGATTGGGCCTATTCTGGGCCCTACCCTGGGCGGCTGGCTGACGGACACCTACTCCTGGCGGTATGTGTTTTATATCAACGTGCCGCTGGGCATCGCCTCGCTGGTCGGTATTTACTGGTTCGTACCCAAGACCGAAACGGTGGTAAAACGCTTTGATCTAATAGGCTTCGGGCTCTTGGCAGTGGCCGTGGGTGCTCTGCAACTGCTGCTGGACCGGGGCGGCCACCTGCTCTGGTTCGAAGCGCTGGAAATCAAAGTGTATGCGGTGATGATCGGTTTGGCGCTATATCTGTTTGCAGTGCACACCTTCACCAGCGACCAGCGCTTCGTCTCGCCCGAACTGTTCCGCGATCGCAACTACGTCACCGGCGTACTCTTCATTTTCCTGGTGGGCATCGTGCTGCTCGCCACCATGGCACTGCTACCGCCGTTCTTGCAACTGTGGAAGGGTTACCCGGCGGTGACCACGGGGCTCGTACTCATGCCGCGCGGGGTGGGCACCATGCTCGGCATGATGGTGGTAGCAAGGCTCATGCGCTGGGTTGACCCCAGGCTGCTGATCATCATCGGCATGGGCGTAGCCAGCATAACCTTGGGAGAAATGTCACGCTTCACCTTGCAAGTGAGCCAGCAAACACTCGCCATTAGCGGCTTTTTGCAGGGCCTCGGTCTGGGCCTGGTGTTTATCCCCAGCACCACGCTGGCCTACGCCACGCTGGCGCCACACTTGCGCGATGAGGGCGCCGCACTGTTCAGCCTGTCACGAAACCTGGGCAGCAGTATCGGTGTGTCGGTGATCATGGCACTATTGACGCGCAATATATGGATTAACCAACAGGAATTGGCGGCACGGCTTACGCTGGAATCCGGGGTGCCGACGGACTTGCAGAACCCCAGCATGCTAGCCGCACTGCCCGGCGAAGTGATTACCGCGGTCACCCGGCAAGCGGCAGAAATTGCGTACGTTAACGACTTCTACCTGCTGATGTGGGTCAACCTGGCCGCAATTCCCATGGTACTGCTGTTGCGCGTACCCAAACACATTCGTCAAGCCGGTGTTGCAGCCGCCAAAGCCTGACGCGGAGAAACTCGCCCATGGCCAACACTGGAGCACCACCCACCTTTGAACACACATTTGCCGACCTGCCCGAGCGCTTTTATCAAGCCCTGGCGCCCACTCCTGTCGCAGCACCTGCACCCATACGCGTAAATCGCCCGCTGGCAAAGCAGCTGGGCCTGGACCCGGAATGGCTTGCATCCGCTGCGGGCACCGCGTGGCTTGCCGGCAACACGGTAGCGCCCAATTCTCAGCCACTGGCGGCCGCCTATGCGGGCCACCAGTTTGGCGGCTTCAACCCACAGCTGGGGGACGGCCGCGCTATTCTTCTGGGCGAACTGCGCAATCAAAGCGGCCAGCTCTTCGACCTGCAGCTCAAAGGCGCAGGGCCCACTCGCTGGTCGCGCGGAGGCGATGGACGCTCACCCTTGGGCCCGGTGCTGCGTGAATATATCGTCAGCGAAGCCATGGCTGCGCTGGGAGTGCCCACTACCCGAGCGTTGGCCGCCGTCGCCAGCGGCGAGCCGGTGATGCGTGATCGCATGCTACCCGGAGCAATTCTGGCGCGGGTAGCCGCCAGCCACCTGCGCATCGGCAGCGTCGAATACTTTGCCGCTCGCAAGGATAAGGAAGCACTGCACACGCTGGTCGATTACGCCTTGCGGCGCCACTTTGCGCAGCACGCCGAGGCTGCAAACCAGGCGCTGGCACTGTTGGAATGTGTCGTGCGCGCGCAGGCCAACTTGGTGTCTCACTGGCAATTACTGGGCTTTATTCATGGCGTCATGAACACCGACAACATGCTGCTAAGCGGCGAA
Organism: Haliea sp.; assembly: GCA_030730585.1. GTDB lineage: Bacteria > Pseudomonadota > Gammaproteobacteria > Pseudomonadales > Halieaceae > Haliea. The sequence goes on along the minus strand of JANQUV010000029.1, from coordinate 5,424 downwards.
ACCATTGACTATGGCCCTTGCGCCTTCATGGACGCCTTTAATCCGGATACCGTCTTCAGCTCTATAGACCACGCGGGCCGCTACGCGTATCGCAACCAACCGGGTATTGCCCATTGGAACCTGGCCAGCCTGGC
>JANQUV010000029.1:0-5190 GCA_030730585.1 Haliea sp. | reverse complement strand
GCTGGAGCAGCGCTCACCGGAAGCTCAGCAAGCGGCCATGTATCAGGCTAACCCGGTGTTTATTGCGCGCAATCATCTGGTGGAGGCGGCCATTACCGCCGCAACAGATAAGGGAGACTTCGCGCCTTTCAATACGCTGGTCGAACGGCTGTCAAACCCCTGGCACTGGGAGGCTAAAGACCGGGCGCTGGCATTGCCGCCCGAGGCTGGACAACAGGTGTACAAGACATTCTGTGGAACGTGAGGTTGCCAGCCGCCGCCGATCTTTCGACTCGGGGTTTGCAAGGCAGTATAATCTCTGCAACTCCAACCTTGTTTAGAGTGTCACTTTGACTACGCAATTTTTCGGTAAAACCCTTTCCGGGCCGTTCACAATCCCCTCGGGCATCGTGACCACCGCCACCTCCATCATTCAGTATGTGTTTGATCACATGCCGGAAGTGGGCGTGGTCACCACCAAGAGTATTGGCCTGGCGCCGCGCTTGGGCAATCGGGAACCCGTACTCAGCCAGTATGCGCCGGGCTGTTTTGTGAACGCCGTGGGCCTGACCAACCCGGGAGCCCACGAATCGGTGGCGCTGCTGAGCCAGCTGCGCGTACCGAAAGACCGCTTTCTGCTTACCTCGATTTTTGGCGGCAGCCTTGAGGAGTTTGTTGAAGTGGCAAAGCTGCTTGCGCCGGTCTCAGACGGCTTGGAGCTGAACCTGTCCTGCCCCCACGCAACAGGCTACGGCATGGCGATGGGGCAGGACCCTGAAATGGTGCGGGCAATCACCGCCGCGGTCAAAGCCGTCGTCGACATTCCGGTGATTCCCAAGCTCACCCCCAACACACCGAATATCGCGGAAATCGCGCAAGCGGCAGCAGCGGGCGGCGCCGACGGCATTTGTGCCATTAACACCATGGGGCCAGGCTACACCTCGGCACACGGGCACGCCGTATTGAGCAATGGCGCAGGGGGCATGTCGGGCAAGGGCGTATTACCTATCGGCCTGAAATGCGTGCGTGAAGTGGTCGCAGCCACCGGCCTGCCGGTTATCGGCTGCGGCGGTGTGAGCAGTGCCGATGACGTGCGCGCGTTTATGCAGGCCGGTGCCACGGTGGTTGGCGTCGGTTCGGCTCTGGTGGGCATGACCACCGAGGACATGGTGGAGTACTTCCGCACCCTGCAGCGCGACCTCGACAACGACAGCAACCGCGCCGAAAACCTGGTGCGCTACGATATCGACATGCAGTTCCGCACGGTGTCGCTGGTCAGCAATCAACGTGTGTGTGAAGACATCGCAATTCTCACCTTCGACCGGAAAATTAACGTACAAGCCGGTGAGTTCGTCTTCCTGTGGATTCCGGGCCTGGGCGAGAAACCCTTCTCCGCACTCACCGACGACCCCTTCTCCCTGGTGGTGATTGACCTGGGCGAGTTTACCCACACGCTGATGGACCTGCCGGTGGGTACTGAAGCCTACGTACGCGGGCCGCACGGTATTCCTGTCGACCCGCCTGAAGGCGCCCATATCATGGCGGTCGCCGGCGGCACCGGGTTGGCAGCGGTGTACCAGATCGCCCGCGACTTCGGCAATGCCGAGATCTTTGCCGGCGCACGCAGCCAGGACCGCCTCTACTTTGCCGATGAGTGTGCGGCCATTGCCGACCTGCACATCGCAACCGATGACGGCAGTGCAGGCTACCATGGCCGCGTTACCGAACTGCTGCGTGAACGCCTGCAGGGCATGAGCCCGGCAGAACGTGACACACTCATGTTCTACAATTGTGGCCCGGAACCGATGGTGCATGCAGCAGAAGCCGTGCAGCGTGAGTTCTGCCGGCCCGAGCAAATATCCAGTGCCATCGATTACCTGACCAAGTGTGGGGTTGGCATCTGCGGTGCCTGCGCCGCGCCCGATGGCCGCCGCGGCTGCGTTGACGGCCCCTTTCTCTAGGAGTATCGCGTGTACCACTACCAGACATTGATCGTTAGTACGCAGGACACGGTTTGCACCTTAACCCTGAACCGTCCCGACAACCTCAACGCCTTCACGGTGGAGATGGCCAAGGAACTGATCGACTTTTTTGGCCGTGCCAATGACGACGATGACATCGGCGCGATTGTGGTCACCGGCGCTGGCCGCGCCTTTTGCGCCGGCATGGACCTGGCTGGAGACGGTGGCGGCAATGCTTTTGGCCTCAATGAGGCGCTCCAGCCTACCCTAGCCGATGTGCGCGAACGCGGCGAAGAAGCCGCCATCATTAATGGCGTACGCGACACCGGAGGCAGAGTCACGCTGGCCATCTTCGAGTGTAAAAAACCGGTTATCGGCGCCATCAATGGCCCCGCTGTCGGCATCGGCGCCACTATGACCCTGGCCATGGACATTCGCCTGGCTTCAGACCGGGCGCGCATCGGCTTTGTCTTTGGCAAGCTGGGCATTGTGCCCGAGGCCTGTTCAAGCTGGTTCTTGCCGCGCATTGTGGGTATCCAACAAGCCCTGGAGTGGGTATATACCGCAGATGTCTTTGATGCGCAGGAAGCACTTCAGGGGCGCTTGGTAAAGGCCGTCTACCCGCCTGACGAATTGCTATCCGCAGCACACGCGCTGGCCCAGCGCATTGTCACCAACCGCTCACCCGTCGCCATCGCCCTTACCCGGCAGATGCTGTACCGCAACGCAGCGGCTGAGCACCCGCGCGTTGCGCACGAGGTGGACTCCATTGCGATGTTTTACGCAGGCATGGGTGACGGCAAAGAAGGCGTGGCCAGCTTTCGTGAAAAGCGCGACCCGGTATTTACGGGCAAAGCGTCTGCCATGCCAGACTTTTATCCCTGGTGGTGAGAGGGCCAGCAGCTGCGAGGAAGGTGGTAGGACCAGGCGGATTCGAACCGCCGACCTCTACCATGTCAAGGCCGATAGGCCGCACCTAGACACGCGTAGACGTACTAAAACTAATGGATGAATTTGGTTGTGGCAACCGATAAAGAGCGGTGTTGCCTCTTATCTGCAGCTTCGATTGCCGTCAGTAATCTGTTCAATCTGGGCAGGCACCTGATCAGGCTTCGTTGCTGGCCTGCTGTTTTACAGCCTGCTGGATAAAATTGGCCGTTGAAAGAAAGAATACCCACTCGAATTAAAGTCGGCATCATAATCAATGTTAATCAGTGGTCGCCCTTGCCTTTAATTACCCGAAATTGTGATTTCGCCATGCCTAGAAGCAGGAGTGCTGCCAGCCAAAGTTGCCAGTCGGGCATTGAGGGAACGGCTATGATGGTAGTCGGGCTAGCGGGGTTGGCAAAACAACCTTCGACCCCTAAAAGATCAAACGTTTCAACGGTGCACTGAGTCATCACAGGATAGTAGATCCCCATCACTTGCTTGGCCAGGACGGGGTTTCCATATTGGGAAATGTTCGTTACCGATTGCTGAAACGAAGCGCTAGGCAGCATATTCCTAATTGCAACCACCTCTTTAACCGCTGGATAGCTTGGCGACGTCGGCAGCCAGGCTAATGTAGATCCGCTTACTAAAGTCGATGCCGGACGGTCTTCAAACGAAGAGAGGACCAAAGTGGCTAGATCTCCCACCATGTGTGTTTGGTAGTCTGCAACGCAGCCTGAGGTGCCTTCAGCTCCAATGACTGGGAATGGAAATTGATACAGATAATTACAGAATGACCAATATCGCAGGTCCGTTCCATCCTCAGGCCATGGCGCAGGTCCATCTGCATAGGCGCGTGAGCTTGATGGCATACGCGCCTCAACCACACCAATATAACCCGGGGCAGGCTGATAAAGAGCAGCAACATACCCTGCGATCCCATTTGGAAATGGCGTGGTCAACCCTCCAGCAGCAGCAAAACTTAACAGCTCAGGGCATGAACCATCTTGCTCACAGGGACCTCCTTGGCCAGCCACCAATTGCTCTTTTATCAGCAGGCCAATGGCTCCATTTGAGCCAAGCTGACCACCATCGCTTTGCGAGGAATCACAGGGCACTAGCTCATGAACAACATTGGTATCGGTAAGCTTTATCGTCACCGTGGGCAATCTGACATAAGCAGTATCATTTGAATCCCCCTCCCTCGGCAGATATACCCTCAGCATCAGGTAGCCCGTGTTATCAGGAAGCCCTGGTATTAACGAGACTGGCAACGGAGTGGGTGAAAGCGGCAAGACATTGGGCTGACCAGCCGCAACATTATTATTTACATTGATAGTGTAGCTACCTGACCCGATGCCATTGCTTGTCTGCCATGGATTAACACCACCAGGATCTGCGCCAATTTGATAATCTGCGAGGGTACTGCCCACACCATTCATGGCAAAACTAAGAGAGTCACTTCCATAGACATCTATGCCGAAATAACGACTATTGGGGAAGTCTCCTTTGATAGTAATCTCAAGATCGGACTGAGCAAAAAACGGCATTGTCCAGTAGGTTGCATTGGCATCAGGATAAAAGATATTGGCTTTGTCGGGGGTTGTCTGAATCGGCCAGGCGCAAAGTAAATCGTCATTACCTACGCTCGCGCTCGCTAGTGTGGGCTGCCAAAGAGTAAGCCCTATACTCAGCAATATCGAATGCGTGATCCACACACCCATCCTTACTAACGCTGACGGCGGTGAATTGACAGTATTAGCATCGGCCTTGATGACGCCACGCTGTTGCGACAGGGTTTCGAACATTGCGAAAATTCCTCTTTGGTAGGACCAGGCGGATTGTTTCGAGCGCGCTTGCCTCGCGCGTTCTCACCCCTTCGGGGCGCCGCCCGTTCTCACCCCTTCGGGGCGCCGCCGTTGCGCCCTCGCGACAAAAATACTCTTGTCGTCGAATTTTGTCGAGCCGCTGTCGTCGGTCTCACCGAACCCGAACCCGAACCCGAACCCCCAAAAACCAAAAAGCCCCGCTATCGCGAGGCTCTTTTAGTTTTGGTAGGACCAGGCGGATGGTTTCGAGTGCACTTGCCTCGCGCACTCTCACCCCTTCGGGGCGCCGCCGCTTCACTTTGGCGACCAAAATGCTCCTGTGGTCGCATTTTGTCGAACCACGCGATTCTCACCCAAACCTATTCTTCTAAAACCAAAAAGCCCCGCTATCGCGAGGCTCTTTTAGTTTTGGTAGGACCAGGCGGATTCGAACCGCCGACCTCTACCATGTCAAGGCTTCCAGGACTCACCGAAACACGTTTAGACACCAC
>JANQUV010000028.1:2716-8492 GCA_030730585.1 Haliea sp. | reverse complement strand
GCATAAATTCCGGGAATAGCGCAGGCGACCCCTGAGAGCATGGGTACAAAACTCTTGCCAGTCAGCCCGAAGAAACGAAGCGGCTTATGGCAGATGAGTGTGGCGCGCGCCATATAGCCGGAGTCTTCCAGCAGGCCGATCACAAAAGTCAGTACAAAGATCTGGGGTACAAACACCAGAAAGGCCCCAATACCGCTGAACAGTGCATCGGCGGTGAAATCCCTGATAATTGAGTTACCGATTAAGGGGACGATCGCGTCCGCTATCCACGCCAAGGAACTCTCAATGGCATCCATTGCCGGCGTAGACCAGGTGAAAATCGACTGGAAAAGTAAATACATGATCCCGAAGAATGCGACCCCGCCGGTCAGCGAGTGCAGAAAAAAACCGTCCAGACGATTTTGCGTGCGCACCAAAACGTCGCCCCGAGGGCCCAGGCGCTGCGCCAGTTGATGCGCGGTACCGCGCAAGAGCTCGTCGGGCGTATCTGTGAGGTGTGGACGTTGTAGTGGCGTCTCCTTGAGGCGCGTTGCGCTGATCTGTTCGGAGATTTCCGCCAGGCCTTTACCCGAGCGGGCAGAAATAGGGAGTACGCGGGTGTAAATAGCGGCTTCCAACGCCAACAGGTCAATGCTCAGGTCGTTGGCTTCCAGCACATCAATCATATTGGCTAACACCGTGACAGGCTTGCCGTGCCGTTCGCACTCGCGAATCACTTGGAGCGTGAAGAACAAGCTCTTTTCCAGCCGGGTAGCATCAATGACGCAGAGCACGTGCTCCACCTCAACGTCTTCCAGCGCTTTTTCGAACTGTGCAACGGCCACCTTTTCTTCGGCGGAAATTGCTTTTAGTGAGTAGGTTCCGGGGAAATCGACAAGGTCGACGTCGCGCAAGCCCTGCAGCTTGCCGGACGCGACATCCACGGTGATGCCGGGAAAGTTGGCGACCTTTTGAGACAGCCCTGTGAGGCGGTTAAAAAGTAGGCTCTTACCCGAATTCGGGCTGCCGATCAGCAAGACTCTCGTCACGCCGTGAAGGGCTCTACGAGGATATGATCGGCGATTTCATCATCCAGCGAATAAATAGTGTTGTTGACCCGGTAAACTTTGGGTGCACCGAAGCCGGGCGACTGCAGGCAGGACACTGCCTCTCCTGGATAAAAGCCGAATTCCATCATTCGTACCTTGTAGGCTTCCGCCAGGAGGTCGTCATAACCTACGATCGCACAATGCTCGCCGCGACGCAGTGACCAGAGTGTTTGCAAACTAGTGGGAGTTGCCTTCGTTTCCATCGATCGCGTCATCAGAGGGTGGTGGTTGCTGGGCAGGGCGGGCTACCAAGCGGCAAGCTGGCACCATAACGCGAATCATTCCTATTTAACAGCGATTTATGTCTGCGTGGCGTCCAGTATTTTGCACTCGCTGCCTATTATAGTTCCCCGCCTTACCGTGGTGCTTGTTGGGGGCTGCGGCCAACGCGGGGCTTACCGCAACCGCGTATTTAATGTCACTATAGCAGCTCAACCGGAGAGGAGTTTGTGATGTCTGAGGTGTCGGAACAGGAATTGCGTGAGAACTTCGACCATTTTGACAGCAATGGCGATGGTAAAATTGAGTTGGCCGAATTCGTGGCGTTGCTGGAAGGGCTTGATGCCCTGGCAGTAGGCGAAGACCCCAAAATAGGCTTTCAGGCGATCGATAGTGACGGTAGCGGTGTTGTCGAATTCGATGAATTTGCGACATGGTTTCAGGGTCGCTGAGACGGTTGTACGCGGCGAAGCTGTTTTTGCTGCGCGTGCGCTTGGCGGGTGCCAGGGCCAGTGGCAGTTGGTGAACCTGCTATGGTGAATCAAGGTGAGCGATGTTGCAGATTAGTCCCACTCTGGCCATACCTTTGGAAGAGATTGAGTTAACCGCCATCCGCGCGCAGGGCAGCGGTGGACAGAACGTGAATAAAGTCTCCTCTGCGATTCACCTGCAGTTTAACGCGGTGGCTTCCTCCTTGCCGGAGGCGTGCATTGCTGCCCTACTGGATCGGCGCGACAGCCGTATTTCTGAAGACGGCGTGGTGACCATCAAGGCACAGACTTTCAGGAGCCAGGTCAAGAACCGTGAAGATGCGCTGGCGCGGTTGGCCAGCTTGATCGCCGAGTGTTGTCGACCGCGGAAGGCGCGCAGAGCCACTCGGCCAACGCTCTCTTCGAAGCGCAAGCGTCTGGATAAAAAGCAGCAGCGAGGTACGCTGAAGGCTCAGCGCAGGTCCATCAAACGTGGTGACGAGTAGGCGCTGCGCCTCACGAGCTGGCGATCCCCATGGCGAATGCGTCATAGCGATGCTGTGTTTTGTTCTAAGAATACGCAAGGCCCCTCCTCGAATCGTGCTTTTGTCACTGTGGTTATTATTGTGTCTGCTGGTAGCACAGGCGTCAGTCGCGGCAGAGGGCTCACGCTATAAGCGGTTGACCGAGCAGCTCGAACAGGACGTGGCGGGCAAGCGCCAGTTTGCTGATATTGCGTTGGTGGAGCTAGCGGAGGTGCTGCTCGCCGAAGCCAGCCTGGCCCGTCGGCAGGCCAGAGACGCCACGCAAGGCTCAGCAGACCTCATCGGATGGGCGGCGTCGGTCGAAAATTACGCAGGCGATGTGCTGCGGTTACAGCGTGCGGTGCAGGCCAGTGGTGACGTCCAACTGGTTTTACACCCGCTCGAGGATCTTAGCGTTAAATCAGGCCTACAACGTGCCATGATTACGCATCCTCGGCACGACCAGCAGCCCGTGCTTGAAGCCAGTATAGCGGCCGCTTTTTGTGCTCGTAACGACTGTGTGCGCATTTTGTCCGGCTCTCCAGCCGCTAACAGCCCGCAGCCGATACCAATGTCTGCCGAGTCGGGCAACCCTGCCTGGAGCTTTACGCCTGACAGCAAGGTGTGCGAGCAGCGAGGTTTACGCATAGAGTTCCCGCCGGAGGTGCGCTCGGCACCGCGTTTGACCGATGAGCGAACCTTGTGCCAGCAACTTTTTGCAGAAGCGAATAACCTTGCGCTGGAGCTGCGTTGGCAGGCGCGTCAGGGTGTTGCTCTCGAGTGGTCAGCCATGGTCAGCACATCACTGCCCCAGCGTACGGGTCATGCAGTAATGCTCAACAACAGCGGGGATACCCTGCTGATTGCACTGCCGCTGATGCACGCTACGCCGGGCTTGTTCAACCTGCTGCTTCCCTGGCTGGCAGCGGAGGTCGCCGGTTCTCCTGAGGTGGAGGTAACGCTGCGCGCAGCAGACCTTGGGTGGGCTGCGGCTCAGTAACGCTGTTAGCGCAATCCTGTGCGGGGCTCTGACCGTGGCGCGCCGCAGCGGCGCCTAACGCTCGGTGCGGGCCTTGGCGAAGGCGGCCGCAAAGGCCGTGGACGGTGAGGCTCCCTTGCCGCCGTCCCGAGGAGCGGCCTTTGCTGCGCTGTTGCGCGTTTTGCCCTGTGGCGCGCGCTCCCGCGGTTGCCGCGCCGCCGCGTCGGCCTTGTCATTGAGCCGCATGCTCAGTGCAATGCGTTTGCGCTCCAGGTCAACTTCCATGACTTTTACTTTCACCACGTCGCCGGCTTTTACCACCTCGTGCGGGTCCTTCACAAAACGATCGGCAAGCACGGAGATATGCACCAGCCCATCCTGATGCACACCAATATCGACGAACGCGCCGAAGTTGGTGACGTTGGTTACTGTGCCTTCCAACACCATATCGGGTTTCAGATCGGAAATCTTATCCACGCCGTCTTGAAAGCTCGCCATGCGGAACTCTGGCCGGGGGTCGCGCCCGGGCTTGTCCAGCTCCTGAATAATGTCGATAACGGTGGGGAGGCCGACCTGTTCGGTAACATAGTCTGCAGGCCGCAGTGCGCGCAGGAAGCTGGAATCGCCGATCAGGCTGGCCAGCGGGCGCTGCTGGCGGGCTGCGATAGCCTCAACGACTGGGTAGGACTCGGGGTGCACGGCGGATGCGTCGAGTGGATTGCTGCCATTGCTGATGCGCAGGAAGCCTGCCGCTTGCTCAAAGGTTTTGTCGCCGAAGCGTGACACCTGCAGTAAATCCTTGCGTGTGGCAAAGCTACCGGCCTGGTCGCGCAGCATGACAATGTTGCTGGCGAGGTTTTGGTTCAACCCGGACACACGCGCCAACAGCGGCACGGATGCCGTATTAACATCCACGCCCACCGCGTTCACGCAGTCTTCGACCACCGCGTCCAGCTGCCGGGCGAGCTGGACCTGGCTCACATCATGCTGGTACTGGCCAACACCAATAGATTTCGGATCGATTTTGACCAGTTCTGCCAGCGGATCCTGCAGGCGCCGGGCAATCGATACGGCGCCGCGGATGGTGACGTCAAGGTCGGGGAATTCCCGTGCTGCGAATTCAGACGCGGAATAAATAGAGGCGCCGGATTCGTTCACCATGACTTTGCGACAGTTCAGCTCTGGGTGCTCCAGCAGCAGGTCACCCACAAACTTGTCGGTTTCGCGGCCGGCGGTACCATTGCCGATAGCAATGAGCCCTACCTGGTGTTTTTGAATCAGCCGGAGCAGCTCGGCGCCGGCCTCGCGCGCGCGCTTCTGCGGCGGGTGCGGAAACAGCGCGCCGTGATCCAACACCTTACCCGTCGCATCCACTACCGCCAGTTTCACCCCGGTACGCAGCCCTGGGTCGAGGCCGATGGTGGGCAGCGCGCCCGCCGGTGCTGCCAGCAGCAGATCCTTCAGGTTGCGGGCAAAGACGCCAATGGCTTCCTGTTCGGCACGCTCGCGCAGCTGGGTCAGCAAGTCAGTCTGCAGGTGGGTGAGGAGTTTGACACGCCAGGTCCAGCGCACGGTGTCCGCCAGCCAGCGGTCGGCGGCGCGGCCCTCGTTATAAATTTTCCAGTAGTCCGCGATCATGGCTTCGCAGGGGTGGGTGTCGCCGGGCTTTTCGTCGGGGTCTATGATCAGGTTCAGCTGCAGAAAACCTTCGTTACGGCCACGGAACATAGCCAGCGCGCGATGTGAAGGTGTGGTTGCCAGCGACTCGGTGTGTTCGAAGTAGTCGCGGAACTTGGCGCCTTCTGCTTCCTTGCCCGGCAGCAGTCGGGCGGCCAACTGCGCATGGTCTTGCAGGAAAGCGCGCAGGCGCGCCAGCAGGTCTGCATCCTCGGCGAAGCGCTCCATCAGAATTTGGCGGGCACCGTCGAGGGCTCCTTTGCTGTCCGTAATGCCTTGGTCTGCGTTCAGGTAGTTGGCTGCAGTCTGTTCCGGGTCCTGGTCTGGGTTGCTGAACAGTGTGTCAGCGAGGGGCTCGAGGCCGGCCTCGCGCGCTATTTGCGCCTTGGTGCGGCGCTTGGGTTTGTAGGGGAGGTAAAGATCTTCCAGGCGGTTCTTGGTGTCTGCCTGCAACAGCGCTTGCTCCAACGCAGGCGTCAATTTGTCCTGTTCTACGATCGACTTGATGATGGCGATGCGACGCTCGTCCAACTCGCGCAAGTAGCGCAAGCGCTCGTCGAGGTTGCGCATTTGGGTATCGTCCAGGCCCCCGGTCACTTCCTTGCGATAGCGGGAGATAAACGGCACGGTCGCGCCCTCATCAAGCAGCCCGATGGCCGCGCTAACCTGGCTTTCGTTGACGGCGAGTTCTTCGGCAATACGCTGGGAAATGGTCTTGCTCATGGCGTTGGCGGTCGTCCTGTCGTGTCGAGGCGCGCCATTATGCGTGAGCGTGGCGGTGAAAACGATCTGGTTTTTTCGTCGAAATTGTGCGTGACT
>JANQUV010000028.1:0-2616 GCA_030730585.1 Haliea sp. | reverse complement strand
GGCGGTGGTTGATTGTCGGGCGCAGCTCGTGCAGCAGATTTTCCCGCGGGATCTGCAATAATCGTCCTTATTCAGGGAAGGTCAAGCCACAGTAAACCGGTTCGATTGACGTCGCTACATGGCTCACTGCCTAGCGCTGTGCCAGCATCGGTGCGCCGTTCAGGGCTGCGTCATGTCTATTCCGGTACCTGGATACCCGGCAGAAAAGCACTCATAACACGTAGCGGGCATAGCGGCTGCGTTTAGCCGGTGGCAGTGGTACGCTTGCGCTTTGTTTTATTGAAGGAACTAGCCATGCTGCGATTCGCGGCGCTCGGCCTTAGCGTGCTGCTTGCAGCCTGTGGTGTTAATCAACCGCCTGCCCCCGAGCCACCCTTGGAAGCGCCGAGTGAGGTGCTGTCTATTATAGAAATCCCCAGGGGAGAGGGTGTGTGCACAGAGCCTCGGCCGCAAATCTGTACTATGGAATATCAACCGGTTTGTGCCCTGCGGGAAGATGGGCAGCGCGAAACAATGTCTTCACCCTGCAATGCCTGTGCGGATGTGGCGGTTGTTCGCTATGCACCCGGAGCCTGTGATACCGATGCATAACGTTATTATCCGCCAACACAGTCGCCTAATGCGGGACTGTCGATGAGCCTCACCAAACGGATACTTCTTGCGATGGTCGCCGGCATCCTGCTCGGTTCCCTCTGTAATGTGGTGCTACAAAGCGCCGAGCTTGGTGACTCTTGGCGGCAGCTTATCAATGACGGGTTGGTACTGGGTGTGTTCGACGTGGTGGGGCGTATGTTTGTCGCCTCGCTGAAGCTGCTGGTGGTGCCGCTGGTGCTGGTGTCATTGATATGCGGCTCTAGTTCGCTGGGCGATAGCGCGCGAATGGGGCCTATCGCGGTCAAGACCATTGCGTTCTACCTTGCCACGACGGCGATTGCGATCACGGTCGCTTTGCTGGTGGCTGTTGCTGTCAGCCCCGGCGCCGGTGTGGATTTGGTGGGTGACGTTCATTTTGAAGTGGCCAAGCCGCCGCCGCTCACCGACGTTCTGGTCAATATTGTGCCCTCTAACCCGGTCGCTGCCATGGCCGAGGGCAATATGCTGCAGGTAATCGTGTTCGCGCTGTTGTTCGGTTATGCCATTTCCCACGCCGGCGAGCCGGGGCGGCGTATTGCCAGTTTCTTTACCGATACCGAAGCAGTCATCATGAAAATGGTGGGCTTGTTGATGGAGCTCGCACCCTGGGGTGTGTTTGCGCTGTTGGCGAAGCTGTTCGCCGAGATGGGTATCAGCGCGATTATGGATCTCGCCGCCTACTTCCTCACCGTGCTCGCTGTACTGCTGTTTCACGGCCTGGTGACTTACAGTGCCTTGCTTGCGACGATAGCGCGGGTGTCACCGCGCATGATGATGCTGAAGATGCGTTCGGTGTGGGCGTTTGCCTTTAGCACGGCATCCTCCGGTGCCACCCTGCCAGTCACCTTGCGCACGGTAGAGCGCAGGCTGGGGGTGCACAGCTCGGTTGCCGGCTTCACCGTGCCGCTGGGCGCTACCATCAATATGGACGGCACGGCGATTATGCAGGGTGTCGCCACTGTGTTCATCGCCCAGGTTTACGGGGTCGACCTGAGCATGGGGGCTTATCTCACGGTGATTCTCACTGCCACACTGGCCTCGATAGGTACCGCAGCGGTGCCCGGTGTGGGCCTGGTCACTCTTGCGCTGGTACTTGAGCAGGCCGGCCTGCCTGTGGAGGGCATCGCGTTGATTATCGGTGTCGATCGTTTGCTCGACATGGTGCGTACCGCGGTTAACGTTACCGGTGATGCCACAGTGGCCGTGATTGTCGGCAAAAGCGAAAACCAGCTCGACATGGCGGTCTTCAACGACCCGCGGGCTGATCTGGAATCCAGTCGGAATTAAGCGATGTCTATTCAGGTTACGATTGTGCCGGTGACGGCCTATCAGCAGAACTGTTCGATCATCAAATGCCTGGAGACCGGGCGTGGCGCGCTGGTAGACCCCGGTGGCGACGTGGAGCGAGTGTTGCAGGCGGCCGAGAAGATGCAGGTGACGATCGAGAAAATCCTCCTCACCCACGGCCACATGGACCACTGCGCCGCGGCGGATGTGCTGCGCCAGCGTCTTGAAGTGCAGATTGAGGGGCCGGAAAAGGAAGACGCTTTCTGGATCGACCTGCTGCCGCAGTGGTGCCAGAAGTCAGGGTTTCCGCACGCAGAGGCCTTTGTTCCCGACCGCTGGTTACAGCAGGGTGATACGGTTACCGTTGGAGCGCAGACCTTGCAGGTGTTTCATTGCCCCGGGCACACGCCCGGGCACGTGGTGTTTGTGCACGCAGGAGAACGGGTTGCGTGGGTGGGGGATGTGATTTTTCAGGGCTCCATCGGGCGCACCGACTTTCCCCGGGGTGATCACGATCAGCTGATTCGCAGCATCCGCGAAACCCTGTTCCCGCTGGGCGATGACATCACCTTTGTCCCCGGCCACGGCCCTACGTCAACGTTTGGCCAAGAGCGTGCCAGCAACCCCTTTGTCGCGGATGCGCGATACGGCTGATGGCAGCCCCGCTGATGGCAGCCCCGCTGATGGCAGCCCCGC
>JANQUV010000027.1:1965-8499 GCA_030730585.1 Haliea sp. | reverse complement strand
AATGTTCTTTTCCATTTGAGCTCATCGCATAAATTAGGTAACCGTGCCAAGCACGAATTGGCGGAGTTGAGTTGCACTCTGCATCCACGTGAGCCAAGGCAGTTTATCTGGCGGAGGTTGGTTCCCTTCACGATAAAGCGCAAGCCATGCGCTGACCGCCTGAGCCAGGTCCTCTGCCTTTGCTGCGTTAAAGTAGTACGCATGCTCACCTGCCACTTCCCTGAACACAGGCAGGTCTCGTGCGATGATTGGCAGCGAGTGCTGCGCCGCTTCAATAAGCGGCAGCCCAAAGCCTTCTCCGTACGAAGCGGCTATCAGGCATGCGCTGGCTCCATATAGCCGCTCAAGATATTCGTCGCTGGTGCTTTCCAGCCAAAACAGTCGATGTCCGGCTTCAGAATGGTTACGCAGCCGCTCAACAAGTACCTCAACCATCCATCCCTGTTTTCCTACTAGGACCAAATTCACCTGCACTCCATCTGCCCACAAATGCTCGAAAGCATCCAATACTTGCTCATAGCCCTTTCGAGGCTCGATGGTACCGACCAAAAGGAAGCTGGTGCGTTGTTGTATTTGGGTGAGCATGCTGTGCGCACCCTCATGCAAGCCGGCAGCAGCGCCCGCTGACTTCGTGGGATTCGCTCCCAGGTGAAACCAGTCAATCTCAAGCCGGGCACTATGCTCGGAATTTTGGTTATCAACCCAAGCACGCAAAGACTCGCCGACCGACTTCGATATACAGATGGCACCATCTTGTTCAGTTACCACCTCAAGCCACTTTTCGTGCGCCAGTTTCGCCCCCTCTAAAAAGTACTGTGGCAACTGTATGGGTAGGAGGTCATACACTACAAAACGTACACTCACGCCAGCGTCACGCATTGCGCGATAGTATGCGCGATGAGATGTGACAACGGCAGGTTGCAGGTCAAGCCCAACGAACTTGTCCCCAGCTCGGTATGTCACCGGCTCGTCCGAAAGCGAATCTATGGGGCAGCCCATGAATCCAAGGGTAAACTTCCTGGCGTACCGATAACCAATTGAATTTGGTACCACATAGATCGGCTCGATTCGATATGCAGGCGACGGTTTCGTAAGCCATTCCTGCAGTATCTCCCGAACAACTCTTTGAATCCCGCTACGGGCATCCCGCTGCACCAACTCGGATACATCCACCAACAATTGGCGCTGCAGCAAGTGTGGCTGAACAGACCGATCAATATGCTGCGCAACCGTTAGCAAGCAATCGCCCGAAGGGTTGCCGCAATCCAATGCTGCGATTGATTGTACCAAACTAGAAATATTTGACCTGCAGGCCTTGGAAAAGCGCTCAATAGCTTCGAAATAAGTTCGCGCACAAGTCGTCGGATCATGGTTTTTTCGAATGGCTGCCTGTGCGCAACGCCCAAGCGCTTGTCGCCTTTCCGGGTCCCGATAGAGTGCACTCAGCGCTTCGGCCAATTCTTCGTCTGTAAATTCATCCGGCAGCTTCCAGACACAGTCACTTTCAATATCTGCCATGCTCCCGTTTGCGTTTACAACAGTTGGAAGACCGAAGCCCATGCAGTCGAGTACCGCAGCAGATGTTTCACCGCGAGACAGTGTGCGCAGCTGCACTGCCACATCCGCAGCGAGGAGGTAGCTCTTGAACGTTTCTGGCTCGGTCCACCCTGTTATTCGAATCCGGTTCTTGTATTCGCTACTTCTTATGGACTTAACCAGATCGGCACCATACTTCCCCGCATCGTTCTCCCCTACAAATACGAGAATACACTGCTCATCCCTTGCCAATGCCGAATCAAGCCACGCCTTTAGCAAGCGATGATTGAGCTTTGTCCTGCCGAGCAAACCGAAACTACATACGACGAATTGCGTATCGTCGAGCCCAAGCTCGGAACGAGCCTTGTCTCGTGTGACTTCGTCAGGAGTTGCCTGTGCACGCAAGAGGGGAATGACTTCCCACTTGTCTAAGTCTCTGCGTCCATACCAATGGGATGCAAGACTTACTGAATATTCCGAATGGACGATTACTCCCTGTGCGTTCCTCAGGACTTCGTAGCTGCAAGGATATTGCCAGACTACGCTGGCAGTATCTGCGGCATTGTATCTGTCTTGTAGTGCCTTATAGCCATGGCCCTCATACAGACTTTTCACCCAAATGTTTCGATGCCCGCGGTGTGCCTCCATATGAGCCACAACACCGGAGAGATAGAAATCATGCAGCACGACAATACCTGGGTGTTTCGCCAGCATCGCAAACATATGTGAGTGAAAATCAGAATTACCAAAGTGATAGATGATTCGATCGAACTCTTGTGCGTGCTTCCAAAACCAATCGACGCTATGGACGGACAAGTCAGACAAACTCGGCGAAAGGCTAACGCTCTTCTGCAGGACTATCAGATCAATTTCATAAAACCGGGCCAATTCCGGCAGAAGCTCGGCGCTGTAGTCGGCGATTCCGCTTCGCGCAGGCGGCAGGGGCGAAACGTACGCGAGGCGCGGGCGCCGAGCCGCTGTAACCACTGACTTGCTGTGCTCTGTGGTCGAAACAGAGTATAAATTCTCCAGTGCTTGAATTGCCCTGTTACCAGTTTCGTCCCAGGAAAAGTGCAGGGACTGGGTCAACGCATGTCGTTCTAGTTGCTTGCGAAATACATCATCTGTGAGTAGATGTTCGATCTTTTTGGCAATCGCCGCATCATCGTAAGGGTCAAACATAGCGTCCTCTCTACCAACTACTTCAGGTAAACTGGACGTATTCGCAGCTATAACAGCCCTGCCGCAGCGCATAGCTTCCAGAGCGGGCAGGCCGAACCCTTCGTGCAGGCTTGGAAATACAAATATTTTGCAGAGGTTGTATAGATCGATGAGATCGTTTTCAGGGACGTACCCGGTAAAATTTATTTCATCTTCGGCCAGACCATGGTGTTGAGCTAAATTTAGGAGCCGCCGACGGTCGAAGTCCTGTATCGAGCACACAATTGCCAATGTGTGCTCACTACGTAACGCTTCCGGCAAGAGGGCCCAGCCGCGGATGAGTCCTTCAATATTTTTCCGATGGTCAATGCCGCCGGTGTACATCGCGAAAGGGCGTTTGAGTTGATATTTTGCACGCACCGTTTGCTCATCAGAAGCTTCGAGATGTCGTACTGTAAATTGTGGGTCTGCGTCTGCGCCAATGCTCACGACTCTCTCTGCCGCTAAACCGAAATAGTCCAGCGCCTCTTGCCGCGATGATTCGGAAATTGCCAGCAGCAAACTAGCCTTTCGCAGATGCCCAATCTTGCTCTCGTACCAAGATGCAACGGCGGGATTCGCAAGGTAGATTTCAGGGCTAAGTGCAGGAATGAGATCGAACAGGATGGTCGCGGTAGGTATGGCATCCGTCAGGGCACCGATACTCGTTACTGCATCATCACCCAAACCTTCGAACATGCTGCTAACTACAACAACAGATGGATTGATGCTTGCGATTGCAGCTTCGCGCGTCATCTCAGCAACGTTCCGCCGCCAAAGGTTGGCCTCGTCCATGTGGTCAATGGGTCCGACCGCATACCAGACATGGATACGATCCGGTGGCAGCAGCCCCTCGAACTCCTGCCGCAGCGGGAGGATGGTCTCCTCCAAGCATCCGTTCAATACGAGGAATACCTCGATGCCACCACTATTCCGAACCAACGATTTCGCAAACGCGAGCGTGTACCGACCAATTCCTCTTTGACAGTTACTAGCCTGCGCACCCTGCATATCGATCACGATACGCATCAGGCTTCCTTTTTGTGCTTTTCGACAGCTGCCACCAGGTCTGCATGAATCTGCCGCGCGTGAGGGCTAAGACTCTCAAGGGAAGGGTCGGTTTTTTCGGAGGGAGTTGTCGGCGACACAGAGTTCGGAGAGCCCGAATCCAGCCCCTGCCGTTGCGCCACTCCCAGCAACTGTTGATGAAGTGCCGGGTACGGCAACAAGAGTTGATTGATGCGGTTGCTCAGCTTGGGCCGACGAAGCGCCGCCCTCATGAGTCGGGATAGCGGGCGCTGGAAGACTTCAATAGAGCGATGAATAATGCTATTTGCCCCCGCGCGGAGAGTAGCAACAGGGTGAATGAGCAGCCCTGGTACAAATCGCAGTAGGCCGGTGCTCCGCCATGACGAGCTGCGGCGCAGGTCATTACATTCCTTTTCAAACTGACTAGCCTGTAGCCACCAGTGGTGCGAATGGCCATTGAGCTGGTCAACCTGCGCTTGTAGGGCTTGCTGTATACTTTCAGCCGATATGGCGCGAGCATGCGCTTCTTGAGCACGAGCCTCTGCGATTGCCGCTCGCTGCTCCAGCTCCGTTGCCCTGGCTTCAGTGGCCTCGACTTTACTGTCCGCAATTTCAATTTCCGTGGCGAGTTCAGCAAGGTCCCGTTCGAGTCGCTCTCTTTCAGCTTGTACTCGTGCAGCCTCTGAAGCCGTGTCCACCAGCCTGTCCTGCAAAGTCGCTATGCGGCCCATTGCCTCGCCAAGCCCAGTAGCCTGGGCTTCCACGGTTACCAGCCGTGCGTCTAGTGCGCTAACCATGCGATCCAATTTCTGGTCGTAGCGGGCGGCAAGTTGGGATAGATCAATGCCGTGAGGTGCGTCGAAAGCGGCATCAAAGTTTGTCAGCGTCTCTTTATCGGATGTTTTCTGGGCAACCACCGCATAATCGGGGCTCACCCCACCAAGCACGCTGATTAGATCAACATTGTCCCCGGACTGGTGCAGCAAAGTGTCTTCCTGTAGCCGCACAATGCGGGCCCGCGCGAAGCCATGGTAACCTGGCAGGAAATATAACAGTGCAGGCGGTATGGGGCGTATGTGGTTAGGATCCAGGTAAAAGTTACAGGCTCCCACCACCAAATTCTCCGGATTAGGTGTTTCAAGAATCAGCAGCCCTCCGGGTTTCAGTACTCGTAGAGCATGACTGACCAGCGCGTCCAAATCTTCAAAAGCAATATGCTCAGCAATATGAAAACCTGAAACTATAGTCTGCGATTCGTCCTCTAGCGAGGCGAGATACTCAATTGCATCTGCCTGGCTCACAGGCAAGCCAAGCTCGATGCAGGCTGCAAGCATGCCGTCATCCAAGTCTACGCCATAGGGTTCAAAACCGCCGTCACGAAGTAACTCGAGCCACTCCCCGCGGCCACAGCCCAGATCAACGGCCGGTGCAGGTTTATACAGCTTAAGCAGTGGGGTTATAAATGATTGATAAGCCTCCAGGCGCGCCCGGATAACTTCACGTGAGCCGCGGTGGCGATCCTCGAAGGCGCGATAAAAGCCACTAACACTCATCGTCTACACTCGACCTGTGGAGGCATCCAGCTTACCCCCACAAAAGGGGCCCGATTGACGTTTACCACATTGAAAACCAGGGCGAGATCACGCCATTCATAGTTTGCTGCAAGATGCGTGTCTGCTACATGCAGTGCAGTGGAAATGGAATAGGAACCCAGGCCAAGATTAGCCGGGAAGGAAAACGACAGGTTCACTAACTCACCCTGCTTCAAGTCAACAAGGTCCACACCCAGATGGTAGGTATTGGTACCGAATACCTGCTGCCCCAGGCGATCCTTGATCATATAGCCCAGTACGAGATCAGGCAGGTCGGCATGCACGCGCACCTCCACCTGAAGCCGGACAGGCTCGCCAACGTTAACGTGGTCGACCACATCGCCACGCTCATTCTGTAGGTCAATCTTCTCAACTCGAGCTTCACCTGTGCCGGAGGAGGTTTGCGCGCGGCCATCATCCCGGCGCCTGACCTCCACGGTGGCGTTTTCACGCTCGGCGATCAACGCATTGTAATAATCCATGACCTCCGCGGGTGGGCCATCTTTGATGACAAAGCCACTCTCCAGCAGGACCGCCCGATCACAGAGGCTCTGAATGGCCCCCCCGTCGTGGGAAACAATCAACAGTGTAGTGCCCTGCTCGCGAAATTCACGAATGCGGCTAAAACTCTTGTGCTGAAAATAGGCATCCCCCACCGACAGCGCTTCATCCACAATCAGCACATCCGGGCGCACCGCGGTGGCGACGCTGAACGCCAGCCGCACCTGCATGCCACTGGAGTACATGCGCACAGGTTGATCAATGTAATCACCAATTTCCGCGAAGGCTTCAATCTCCGGCATACACGCGGCCACTTCATCGGCGTGCAGTCCCAGCAGTTGCCCTGCCATGAAGGCGTTCTGCCGGCCAGTAAAGTCCGGGTGGAAACCCATGCCCAGTTCCAGCATCGCCGCAACACGCCCCTGAATAGTCACGCTGCCATTGGTGGGCTGGGTGGTACCGGTAATAATCTTCAGCAAGGTACTCTTGCCCGCCCCATTGACACCAACGATGCCTACGGCCTCACCCGGGTTGACGTTAAACTGGATATCGCGCAGTACCCAGGTCTTCTCATGAGTGATTTTGCCCGTTAACCACTCCCGCGCCCGTGACCACTTGCCGGGGTAGCGCTTGTAGGCTTTGCTGACGCCGTCTACGGTCAAACTACCCATTACAG
>JANQUV010000027.1:0-1865 GCA_030730585.1 Haliea sp. | reverse complement strand
ACATTGAGCGTTCCCAGAAAAACACCCAGGCCGACAGTGAACAGCACCTGCAGAACAAGCACCGGGATCACCGCCAACAGCACCCAGCCAGGCCAGTGGCCGATCAGCAGCAGGAACAACAAATACAGGCCAAAGATAATCGCAAAGTTCAGCAGTGAGGACAGCGCCACAATGGCGGGCAGGGTGATGCGCGGAAAGTTCGATTTCTTGATCAGATTGCCGTGTTCCAGAAACACATTGCTCAGGCGGGCCAGCATTTCCGCAAACAGGCTCCAGGCAACCACGCCGATACACAGGTAGATGCTGAAAGCGAACGGGTTATCACTATGCCCGGGCAGGGTAGGCTTCAGCAGCTGGCTGAATATAACGGTATAGATAACGATCATAGTCAACGGGCTGGCTACGGACCAGAAGGCCCCCAGCAGTGACTCCCGATACTTGCCGTTGAACTCGCGGAGCACACTGCTCCAGACGAAACCACGATAGGTTATCAGCGCCCGCAGCATGACCAGGCCAGGCATTATTCCGCTACGGTTCCGACTGCGCCGCTGGTACACGGCCATGTGCGTGTTCCTGAGCCGCCGGAAAGCACGACTGGCAGCAAATGGGTTGTTCCCATGGATTAAAGACCCTTGTTATCTGTCGCGCGCGAGCTTGAAAGACTTGGTATAGCGATGTTTGACAGAGGGACATTACTGCAGCCAGCCTCAAACTACCAGCACGCCATGTGTTGACTCGCTGCCGGATTAGGTGGTGTGCCGCAAGTCAGTCCATTTTATCGCCGCCCCGTGCAGCCGCCACCACCGGCTGCCGATACCGCGCAATAACCTCTGCCGGGCTGCCCTCGGCGCGCAACTGACCCTGCTCGATCCATACCGCGCGATCGCACAGCGCCTTGAGCTGCCCCTCGGCATGGGAGACAAACACCACAGTTTGCTCACCGCCGAGCCGCTGCTGCATGGCGGTAAGCGCCTTGTCGCGGAACTGCGCATCCCCCACGCTCAATACCTCGTCGATCAGCAGAATATCCACCCGAGTGAGCAGGCCGCTGGCAAACCCCAGCCGGGCACGCATGCCCGAGGAATAGGTTTTCACGGGCTCTTCAAAGGAGTCGCCCAGCTCGGTGAACTCGCGAATCTCGTCGAGGCTGGCCTGTGCATCGCGCTTGCTCACACCCTGCAGCATGGCAGACAGCAAGGCGTTGTCGCGGCCTGAAAGAGAGTCCTGGAAACCCAACCCCAGGCTCAACAGTGCGCAACTGGCCCCGGCACGGCGGTGAATCAAGCCTTGCCGGGGCTCGATAATGCCGGCCATCAGGCGCAGCATCGTCGTTTTACCCGCACCGTTGCGACCGACGATGCCGAGGGTATCGCCCGGCATGATGCGCAACGACACATTATCCAGCACATGGTGCAGCCCGTGATCAAAGCTGTCCTTGCGTGCCAGGTAGTGGTGGGATACGCCGACCAGTTCAAGCATTGGTGCGGCGTTCACGAAGTGATCACCCGCAGTGCAATAAACCGGCTGTGACGCCTCAACAAGGCCAGCCCCGCGAGGGACGCCAGCAATGCAGCACCGCCCACGATCGCCAGATGCCCGGCGTTGGGCGCTACACCCCCAAGCAGGATCTGGCGGTAGGCATCGAGAAGAAAGGCCATCGGGTTCAGAGTCAGCACCCAGTGCGTCATGGCGGGGTCCAGGTCGCGCGGGTCCCAGAACACCCCGGAAGTGAACATGAGAAAAATCGTCGCCATCGATATGAACACATGGAAGTCAAACACCCAACACACCAAGTACGCCGCGAACAGCGAGCAGGCAACGATGAGCAGGTAATTGACGAGCATCACCGGCAGCAACCAACCCCA
>JANQUV010000026.1 GCA_030730585.1 Haliea sp. | reverse complement strand
CTGCATAGCCCGCGTAGCAGTAGGCGTTTTTGCACTAGTCTTCTTCGGGTCAGCAGCTTACAACTCTACCGCGCAGTCGGGAGAGATCAGCAGCAGGTAGAGCGTCACGCGGGTGCGCAGTTCCAGATCCTTTAGTTGCTTTGCCGCCGATGTGATACGCGCGCGCGTCTGCTCACCGCCACAGTGGCAAGCGGCCGCGACGGGGGCAACGTGCTTGATTACTAAGGCGCATAATCGATCCCCCCCAGATCCCGTGCAGCGGGAGCCGGCTCCTTCTCAGCCAATAAACCCTCCCGCAACTCAAACTGGTTCATTACTGCACTTATCGCAATCTGGTTGCCCAGTGTTATCGAGCGCTGCTCCTCTCCGCGCAGCAGTAGCAGATGGTTTCCGGTTGCAAAGCCAGTGCGTGGCGTAACGATCGTTTCAAGCCCCTGTGAAAGCCGGCTCGGCGGCAGGATGATGACCCTCTGTGATGAGGCGTTGCTGGCGCCGTTGCGCAAGGGCTGGCAGGCCCAGGATTTAGCCCTGGAAGCCAACATTTCCACACCGGTGTTGGCGCCGCTGTCGTGCTGGCGGCGTGTCCAGCGCACCACTCCCAATAGCCAGGGGTCCTTCTGGTCCCTGCGCAGGCAGAGTAATTCCCCGTTGCGTATCGCGGCGGGTGCTGTCGCGCCCCAGTCGACGCAATAGCCACCCGGGCTGGCGTCTACGGTTGTCACCTGCAAAACTTTGAAGTTGGCAGGTAGCTCGGGGGAGGCCGCCCTTTCCGTTCTGGCACGGGCCAGAACATTGATACTGCCGTCGCGATTCAGCGAGGAGTGACTGCGGTCTGTGTCGTGTGTGGCGGCCCAAGGATCGTCTCCTTTAGGTTCGGCCAGAAAGAGGTTTTCTGTGCGCTCCTTGGCAAACTGTGCGCCAGGCTTCGTTACCAGCTCGTCGAGCGTTTTTTCACCGGCGAGGTGGTAGTGTGCAGCACCGAAGCCCAGTACCGCCTGCAGTGGCTCACGCACAATCACGCGGCGGCTGCCTCGTTCACGTTCACTACCAAGGCAGTCCAGCAGGTGCTCCAGCAGGGGCAGCGGGATGCGTGTATCGCCGACCAATACGCCGCCACGATGAGCCTTGCATGCGGTTTCATGGACCTTCGTTAAAGGCGCGATAAACCCGGCTGTATCCAGGAGTCGCACATGTTTGCCTGCTGATGCCATGCTGCTGCGATACACCGGGGGGCTGGCGCCGTTCAGGTCAACGGCAAAAAGCCCTCGTGCTTCACTGGCGGGCCGCACCCCACAGTTTGCCACCGAGTGCTGCAAGACGGCATGAAGGATATTGATGTCACTGCGCAGCAATCGACCAGTTTGGCAGCAGGCCAGCAGCAGCGGTACCAGCCAGGTATTGCGCGGCGTGCTCTCACCGCCGCCGGCAGCGGGTACCAGCAAGTCTGTCAGGCGATAGCGTTCACCCAACAAATAGGCCTGGTGCAGTGTTGACCAGGTGCGTGATTCTATGGGTAGTTGTAAATGGAGTGCCAGTGTCACTTTGTGTGCAGCAAAGTGCAGGACGCGTTCCAGAGCCTCGCAGACCAGCCGTGCGGGCGCGCGTCGTGTAATCCGCGCGGGCTCACGGGCAGCGTGCATCACGCAGACGGAGTAGGCGGTGCAGGCAAGGCCGCCGATATGGTCGGAAAGGGCCGCCAGTGCCTGCAACCTGGGCGGCATGATCAGCGGCTGATTGATCAGCATGCGGTCGAGCAGGGTCAGCGTTTGTGTCAGGCTGGGGCGCAAGGTTTCCAGCAGTTCGTAACGCAGCTCGGGATCCAGCGGGGCGCGATTGAGTTCGACCAGTGTGTCGCGCAGCGTGCGTGCCACTCCGGACGGATCTGCCATGGGCAGCGCATCGCACCACGCGGCGGCAGCGGCCAGCGTGGTGCCAAAACGTGCGAAAGGAGCGCCGTCCTGCGGGGGGATACGTAGTTCGACGGGAACGACTGTACTCATGGCGCTGCGCGTATCTGACATCAGAAAAGAGGTTACCGCAGGGTCGCCAATGTGCGCCAGATACGTTAGGTGACGTGGTTCACACTGTTGGCAATCGGTCGAACCAGGGCGATGCTTTCTCCAGCTGTCCGGCGAGCTGGAAGAGCAGGGCCTCCTCCCCATAGCGACCGGTAAACATCACTCCAACCGGTAAGCCCTCCACGCTCCAGTGCAGCGGCACGGACATGGATGGCTGCCCTGTAGCATTGAACAGACTGGTGAACGCCGATGCGCTGATTGCTTCCTGTTCATAGGGTGCCTTTTCCTGACTTAGGCTGAGCTTGCCCAGTTTGACCGGTGGTGTCGTTAAAGTGGGCGACAATAATATGTCGTAGGTTTCCTGCAAAACGGCCATTTGGCGGGTGATCCGCTCAAGCGCCAGCATTGCCGAGTAGAGCTGCTCTGAGCTGTTGTTGCGGTCCGCCTGGTAGCGCTCCCAAATGAGCGGTTCCAGGTCATTCTCAGTGACCTTGCGCCCCAGTGCACGTTCCCGGGAATGCACGCGTTCCACGGTGTAGGCGGCCATGATTGGCCCGAAGGCGCCGAAGAACTGGCGCGGGTCTACGGGTAGCGTGATCTCTTCGACTTTGTGCCCCAGCTGCTCGCAGAGCGCGGCAGCGTTGCGCGCAGCGATCAAGCATTCTTCGGCAACCGGGGTGTGCGTTATCGGTGTGGTAATGAGGCCGATACGCAGGCTGCCTGGCGCTTGCTGCACGGCCTGCAAAAAACTCCCTACAGAGGCAGGGGCGATGAGCGTCTGGCCAAGTTCGGGGCCGCTGGTGGCATCGAGCAAGGCGGCGCTGTCCCGGACACTGCGGGACACGGCATGGCTTGCCGACATGATAGATGACAAAACACGAGGACCTTCGGGCACTCGGCCGCGGCTCGGTTTCAGGCCAAACAACCCGCAGGCAGAGGCGGGAATGCGGATAGAGCCACCGCCGTCGGTTGCGTTGGCGATGGGTAGAATACCTGCCGCCACTGCCGCAGCGGAGCCGCCTGAAGACCCGCCCGCCGAGTGCTCAAGGTTCCAGGGGTTGCGAGTGTCGCCAAATAGAGTTGATTCGCTAGATGCGGTGCCGCCGAACTCGGGGCTGTGGGTTTTACCCATAATAACCAGCCCCGCGGCTTGGTAGCGGTTGACCAGCGTACTGGTGTAATCAGCGATATTGTCTCGGTAGAAACGCGAGCCGTTGGTGGTGACCGTGCCTTTCAGCATCATGCCCAGGTCCTTGAGCAGAAAGGGCACGCCGCGAAAGGGCCCGTCCGGTAGCGGACGCGCGGCTGCTGCGCGCGCCCGGTCGTAGAGTGTTTCTACTATGCAGTTGAGCTGGGGGTTTACGGCATTGGCCCGGGCAATGGCGGCTTCCACTACTTCAGCGGCAGAGATGTCACCGGTGCGAACGCGCGCGGCAATATCCAATGCATCCCACTGACGGTACTCGGGAAACGGCAGCCTGGCCGTGGCGCCGTACAGTGTGGGTGCAAGCGCGACAGTGGATGCAGCCAAGAGGCCTTGCTTGATCATTGTGCGGCGGGATGGGTCATCCATCGGTGCTGTCCTGAGTTTCTGCGATTGGGCGCACTATACCGCAGAGCGCCTTTGCAACCGGTTCAGCTTGTTGGCCTTAACGCCGGCTTGCCTGGCTTCAGGGGCGGCGCAGGAACTGCAGTAGCCGCAACCAGAGTGATGGCGCCGCCGGCTCGTTGTCCGTCGCCTGCCGGTGTGATTCGGGAACCCCGTGCTCCGCGTACCACGCTTCCCACTCGTGTGGGGTCAGGGTTTTCGGTACATAGTCCGGGTCGGTGTGCTCCAGGGCGTGCGCCTGAAGAGATGTTTCTCCCTCCGGTTCGCTGTTGGCTATTGTGCTTGTGTCGCGAGGTGATGGACGGTTCAGGGCTTCGCGAATCTTGCGTTGCTGTGGCGTTTCCATGGGATAATCGCTCTGCCGGGGCCGGGGGGCCTGAAGGTACAGTGTAGCAAACCCCGGTTGCCGCCGACTGTGAGGCACCTGCCCCCTGTCGCTTGCCCCTCAGAGCACAGGAGCCTGCACGGTGCTGCGCAAGATCGTTCACATTGATATGGATGCGTTTTTCGCCAGCGTTGAGCAGCGCGATAACCCGGCACTGCGTGGCCAGCCCGTCGCGGTGGGTGGCTCTGCCGAGCGCGGTGTGGTGGCTGCCGCCAGTTACGAGGCGCGCCATTTTGGCGTGCGCTCGGCGATGGCCTCGGTAACGGCAAAGCGGCGGTGCCCCCAGCTGATCTTTGTGAAGCCGCGGTTTGAGGTCTACAAGGGCGTCTCCCGGCAGATTCGCGCTATCTTCGAGCGTTACAGCGGGTTGGTTGAGCCGCTGTCGCTGGACGAGGCCTATCTTGACGTGACCGAGGATCGGCAGGGGATTGGCAGCGCCATCCGCGTCGCGGCGAGTATTCGCAAAGACATTCTCGAAGAGACGGGTTTAACGGCATCCGCTGGCATCAGCTATAACAAATTCCTGGCCAAAGTGGCCTCGGACCAGAACAAGCCCAACGGCCAGTTTGTGGTGCTGCCCGCCGAAGGTGCGGCTTTTGTGGCATCCCTGCCGGCGCGGCGTTTTTACGGTGTGGGGCCGCGCACGGCTGATCGCATGGCGCAGTTGGGTATTCATACCGGGGCTGACCTGCGGGCACAGAGCCTGGGCTTTCTACAGCAGCATTTTGGCAAGTCGGCCATGTACTTGTACCGCGCCAGCCGCGGTGAAGACGACCGCCCCGTGCGTCCCGACCGGGTGCGCAAGTCGGTGGGTGGAGAGCGCACTTACGCGCGCGACATGGCATCCAGTGCTGAGCTGTACGCTGCGCTGGACGAAATTATTGAGATTGTCTGGCAGCGTGTTGCAAAACAGGGTGCGCGGGGGCGAACCCTCACTTTGAAAATGAAATATGCGGACTTCCGTCAGGTGACCCGGGCGCGTTCTCTGCCCCTGCCGATTCACGAACCAGGGGAATTTGAGGCGCTGGCACGGTCGATTCTGGCCGGCTTGTTGCCGGTGCCGCTGGGTGTACGTTTGCTCGGCCTTAGCCTTTCGGGATTTGAGGCATCCGCGGCCCCGACGCCAGAGCGTGTTGGCGAGCCTGCGCCGGCGCAATATCCGCTGCAGTTCTGATCACGGATGATAAACTGCTGGTTTTGACGGCAGGAAGTGTAAGCAATGATAAACATCGGAACTCCACTGACCGCTCATGCTACGCGTGTCATGTTGCTGGGCAGCGGCGAACTGGGCAAGGAGGTGGCGATTGAGCTCATGCGTCTGGGCTGCGAAGTGATCGCGGTTGACCGGTATGCCAATGCGCCAGCCATGCAGGTCGCACACCGGGCTCATGTGCTGAATATGCTGGACGGCGCTGCACTGCGCACGCTGATAGAGCAGGAGTGCCCGCAGCTTATTGTGCCAGAGATTGAAGCTATCGCCACCGACGAGCTTGTGGCCATGGAGGCTGAGGGCTGGAAAGTAGTGCCTTCCGCGCGGGCCGCGCAACTCACCATGAACCGCGAAGGTATCCGCCGCCTGGCGGCCGAGGAACTCGGCCTGGCCACCTCGCCCTACCGTTTTGCAGAAACACGGGCTGACTTTGAAGCGGCAGTGGCCGAGATTGGGCTGCCCTGCGTGGTAAAACCGATCATGTCCTCCTCCGGCAAAGGGCAGAGTACGGTGCGTACGCCCGAGGATGTTGAGGCTGCCTGGAACTACGCGCAGTCGGGTGGACGCAGCGGTGGTGGCAAGCTGATTGTTGAGGGCTTTGTCGATTTTGACTATGAAATTACCCTGCTTACCGTGCGCCACCGCGACGGCACCAGCTTTTGCGAGCCCATTGGCCACCGGCAGGAAAAGGGTGACTACCGTGAATCCTGGCAACCGCAGGCGATGAGTGTAACCGCACTCGCCGACGCGCAGCGGATGGCGGCGGCGGTGACGGACGCGCTGGGTGGCCACGGGATATTTGGGGTGGAGCTGTTTATCAAGGGCGATGCAGTGATATTCAGTGAGGTGTCCCCGCGGCCCCACGATACCGGGCTGGTGACGCTGATCTCGCAGAATCTGTCGGAGTTTGCACTGCATGCCCGGGCGATTCTCGGTTTGCCGATTCCGCTGATTCGTCAGTGGGGGCCTTCGGCTTCCGCAGTCCTGCTGGTGGCGGGCGACTCCAGCGACATGCGCTACGGCAATCTGGCGGAGGCACTGAGCCTTCCCGACACGGACCTGCGTCTGTTCGGCAAGCCGGAGGTGTGCGGCGAGCGACGTCTGGGGGTTGGCCTCGCCCGCGCCAACACCATTGACGAAGCTGTGCAGAAGGCGCTGCAGGTTACGGCTGCCATTGAGGTCAGCTTGTGAGTGAGCATTCCAGCCAGCAGGAGTGGAGCAGCGCTGCGTGAACAGCGGTGTTATGCCCCAGGCAACTCGCCTGCACGAACTGTTGGCACTGCAGGCGAGCCGGCAGCCGGCCGCCACGGCGCTTTGGTGGCAGGGGCAGGCAACAAGCTACGCGCAACTGCAGCAGCGCGTGGCTCAGCTTGCAAGGCGGCTTGCGAGCGTGGGAGCCCCCGGAGACCGGGTCGGTATCCTCGCTTTCAACGGTCCGGAATTCATCGAGCTGATATATGCTGCTGCTGCCAGTGGGCGCATTCTGGTGCCGCTGAATGCACGCCTGGCGCCCCCCGAGTGGTGTTATCAGCTTACTTCTTCGGGGGTTAGTTTACTGTTCGCCGATTCCGATCTGTTGCAGGCGCTGCGTGCGGGTTCCGGGGCGCCACAAACGCTGCTCGCTGTGGATTTGCAGCAGGACTACGAGCAGTGGCTGGACGGGGCGCAGGCTGCCTTGCCCGCCACCGCTGCGGATGACCCGGTGTGGATTCTGTATACCTCAGGTTCCACGGGCCGGCCCAAGGGGACGGTACTTACCCATCGGTCGTTCATGGCCGGGCTGGAGTCGGCGGCACTCGCGCGGCCGGTGTTCCCGGGCGATACCTATCTGTACCCGTTTCCGTTGTTCCATGTGGCGGCGCACAATGTATTGCTCCAGCACCAGTATGGCGCTGCCGTGGTGCTGTTGCGGTCTTTTTCGCCGCAGGAAACGCTGCGTGCCTGCCGAGAGTTGCAGGTCACCACTCTGTCGCTGGCGCCGACCATGATCGCGATGCTATTGGACAGCCCCGCATTTTCCCCCGCTGACCTCGTTACTGTCCGCACCATCGGCTATGGCGCGTCGGCGATGCCGGAAACCCTGTTACGTCGCCTGCTGGCAGACACCGGCGTGGGCCTTTGCCAGAGCTACGGAATGACCGAGTTGTCCGGCAGTGCCGCCTTCCTCACGGTGGAGGATCACCAGCGTGCGGTAGCGGGGCAGCCCGAATTGCTGCGTACAGTCGGCAAGCCGCTGGCCACGGTGCAGTTGAAGGTGGTGGATGACGCCGGTGGTGAATGCCCCACCGGTGAAGCGGGAGAGATTCTGGTCAAGGCGCTCCAGTGCATGAGCGGCTATTGGCAACAACCCGAGGCAACGGCTGCGACGCTGGTGGACGGTTGGCTGCACACCGGCGATATCGGGCGTTTCGATGCCCGCGGTTACCTGAGCATCGTTGACCGCAAGAAAGACATGATTGTCAGCGGTGGCGAGAACGTGGCATCGCGGGAGGTGGAGGAGGTGCTGCGCAGCCATCCTGCGGTCAGAGACTGCGCTGTCATTGGCCTGCCGCACCCGTACTGGGGGGAGCAGGTCGCGGCGGTAGTTGTGCTGGAAACGGAGGCCAGCGATGCCGAACTCGCGGCGCACTGCCGCAGCTTGCTGGCAGGCTACAAAACCCCGAAGGGCTGGCGGCGCGTGCGTGCCCTGCCGCTGAACGCGGCGGGTAAGGTCGACAAACCAGTGCTGCGCGCCGAGGCCGCTCAGTTATTGTAGCGCTGGCCTATTTCGCGCGTTGTATGGCTTTGCTGACGTAGGCCATGAAGTCCGGCATGTTGGCTTCCTGGTCCGCGTCTATCCGTTTCGAGATGGCCTCTTCCGCCATGCGGGCATCCCACTCGGCAAGGCCGGGTACTGACGACAGCACATCCCACTGCAGCTGACTGGGGCCCACCAGCTTGGGCATGGCCAGTGCGTAGCGCAGGTAGATGTCCGCCAGGGTCTGCTCGGCACCACAGACCCAGGGTGAGAACTGAGCCAGCTGCGCAAGGCTGGCAGTGCCCTTGTCCAGGGTCGCGCGTACTTCGCCTTTTACACTATCGGACACCGGGGCGTTCGCCAGCACTGCTGGCAATAGCCTGCGTGCAGCAAG
Source organism: Haliea sp. (assembly GCA_030730585.1). Lineage (GTDB taxonomy): Bacteria > Pseudomonadota > Gammaproteobacteria > Pseudomonadales > Halieaceae > Haliea. Next base: position 276 of record JANQUV010000026.1, on the reverse strand, counting down.
CTCCAGGTACAGCTCGGCCACCTTCATTACCTGCCGCACCTGTGCCCGCTGCTCCGGGTCAGCGGGCAGTAGTGGCTTGGACGGATAGGCATCCTCAATATACTCCAGCAAGACGCTGCTTTCCGACAGCGCGGTGCCGTTTGCTGTGGTCAGTGCGGGCACTTTGCCAGCAGGGCTCACAGCCAGCAATTCGGGCGTGCCCGGGTAGGCTACGTTCTCGGTGAAGGGCACGCCCTTGTGCAACAGACTGTGCTTGACGATGTTGTAATAGTTGCT
>JANQUV010000025.1:658-8821 GCA_030730585.1 Haliea sp. | reverse complement strand
ATATAACTCTTGAGAAAATCCGACAGTTTTTTTGCGTCGCTTGAAATGAACACTGGGGCTTTTTCTGTGTGCTCATGATACCGGGAGTCGTTTACTGCATCATCTGACGCCATGTTATGGAGATACGCGCAAGGGTACAGGCCAATCTGCTCCTCTCTAACAGTCTGGTTGTAATCTTCAATAAGAGCTGAATATGACCAAGCTTGGTATGAGGGGTGGTTGACCTCGCGAATGGCCCCATTGAGGAATGTTTTAACAATTGCATCCTTCTGGGTCACTTCAGCCTCTGACCACTGCTTGAGCTCAACAATTATCGCTGCGTCATTGCGAGCAGCGTCCTTCCCGGTGAGGATGAAATCTACGCGGCGATTGGTTAATGGTACGTTGTATTCCACTGCGACTCCCGCGGCAGCTGGAATACCGTCATCTACCAGGATGTTAAACATGTACTGGAGAGAATTCTTCCAAGATGCTATTTCCGATCCGGAGGTTCTCCGGCGAAGCTTCTGCCAGACGGTGTCTTCGATGATCTTCTCAATTGCGTTGAACTTCACATGCTCGACAAATTGGGATTTGGAGGCAGAGTAGACGATCACTGGCGGCATCCCTTCAGTCTGATTATCCGTGATGATGCCAGAAAGTTGGTCCACGAAGCCATCACGGCACAACTGGTCTCTACATGACCTCTAACCCTCTGACACCCTGCCACCGACTTTGGCACAGGGTTTTCGTCACTAAGTCATTTGCGTGATCTCCCACTGGCACAGCTAAAGATTGATCAGAGCTTTGTGGCAGGGCTGCCCCTCGACCCAAACTCTGAGGCAATCGTAAAGTCCATTCTTGCCGTGGGCCAGGCGCTGAACCTGGAGGTCGTTGCAGAAGGCGTAGAGACACGGGAGCAACGTGAATTTCTGGAGTCACTTGGCTGTGACTTGTATCAAGGCTACTTGTTTGCCTACCCGCTTTCCCCCGGCGATTTGGAGCTTGGCAAGGTTTGCAGTTAAGTGAGGGTAGGCGAAAGTGTGGGCGCGGCTTTAGATCAGGCCGCTGAGTCCATCGGCTTATAACATTTGGCTTGGCACCAGCTAACAACTAGCGCCTGGTTCCTTCTTCACGACGAGCCCTTTTGGTCAGCGGTTTGCCATCTGCACCCACCGTACTTTTCGGCTTCTCGCCTTTTGCCGCCTTCGACGCTCGGCTAAGATTAATCAGCCTCAGAGTTTCCGCATCGCGCAATTTGATGGCGTTCTTTTCCAGAGTATCCAGCTCTTCAAAGCTGTACACGTCGTTCTTGAGCTTCTCTAATCTGTTCATAGTATGCTCGCATGCGGAGTGGGCAGGGTCGGGGGGCTTATAGCTGTAACAGTCGCAACCTGACCCGACAGCTATCGGCCCGATCAGGCTTAACCCGGCTGACTGATCACGCCGCCGCTGACTCTTCCTTGGCCTCGCTTGCAGGCGCGTCGGTGGCTTCAGTCTCAGCGACTTTCGCTTCCAGTTCAGCGACTTTACGCTGCAATTCCGCGTTCTCTTTCTTCGTCTCGCTGAGCGTCTTCTGCAAAGCGTCCGCAGCCTTGGTCTTCTCGGCAAGCTTCTTCTTGCCAGCGTCGAGGTTTTTCTTCATGCGTGCTGGGTCGAACTGGGTGAGGGCCTTGTTATCCTCGCGCGCCGCCGCCAGATCTTTCTGCAGAGCTTTTATCCGCTGCTTGACCTCTGCAACCTCGGCTTGGAGGTTTTCGGAACGGTTGTGGAGTTCGCGATTGCGTTGCTCAACCTTTTGGTTTTCCGAGGCCTTGGCAGACAGATCGGTAATGCTTTCCAGTTGTTTGTCGATAGTCGCTTGGAGCTCCGACTCCCTGGCGGTGAGCCTGTCGATCTCGGCGGACTTGGTATCAAGCTGCTCCTGATACTGGGAACGTAAGTCTTTCTCGAGTTCCATGATGGCTTCAAGTTTGTTGGCTGTGAGCATAGTATCCTTGTCTATTGTTTTGTTCGGTGAGTGAGTGACGTCAGCTCAGAGGGGGCGGCCTGTCGTCAGGGTTTTTTCCGCAGGTGCTCGGCAGTGCCTTGGCTTAATTTCCGTATGGCCGGTTTCAGGCACACAAAAAAAAGGGCCGCATCGCTGCAACCCCTTTAGATGTAACAAAGTATGGCTCCGCCTGCTGGGCTCGAACCAGCGACCCATTGATTAACAGTCAATTGCTCTACCAACTGAGCTAAGGCGGAATGGTGTTGACCGAGGCCGCGTATAATAATGATGCGCCCGATGCAGGTCAACAGCTGGTTAGGGATTTTTCACTCTTGTTCGCCGTTTATGTGGAAAGCTGCAATTCGGCGGGCAGTGGACCATAATGACGGGTTTGCGGCGAGTCAGGTCTTCAGCTTATGTCCAAAGCGTTCAAAGTGCATTCCAGCTACGCCCCCGCGGGGGACCAGCCGGCGGCGATTCGGGCGCTGGTGGAAGGTGTGAACGCAGGTTTGGCGTCACAGACGCTGCTGGGTGTCACCGGTTCCGGCAAAACCTTCACCATGGCGCATGTGGTTGAACAGTTGCAGCGCCCCACCATTGTTATGGCGCACAACAAAACCCTGGCCGCACAGCTTTATGGAGAGTTCAAAGACTACTTTCCCGATAACGCCGTGGAGTATTTCGTCTCCTACTACGACTACTACCAGCCTGAGGCCTATGTGCCGTCATCGGATACCTTTATTGAGAAGGATTCCTCCGTCAACGAGCACATTGAGCAAATGCGGCTCTCCGCCACCAAGGCGCTGATGGAGCGCGAGGACTGCCTGGTGGTGGCAACGGTCTCTGCTATTTACGGCTTGGGTGACCCCAAATCCTATTTTAAAATGGTGCTGCACCTGTCGCGTGGAGAAGTTATCGACCAGCGCGAAGTGCTGCGCCACCTCGCGGACCTGCAATACACCCGCAACGACATCGATTTCCAGCGTGGAACCTATCGCGTTCGCGGCGACGTGATTGATATTTACCCGGCAGATTCGGAGCACGAAGCGGTGCGCGTCGAGCTGTTCGACGAGGAGATTGAAAACCTTTACTTTTTTGACCCGCTAACCGGGGCGGTTGAGCGCAAGGTGCCGCGGGTGACTATTTTCCCGAAAAGCCATTACGTGACCTCCCGCGATGTGATGTTGGATGCGGTGGTGCATATTGAAGCAGAGCTCGAGCAGCGCGTCGCCCAGCTCAAGGACAACAACAAGCTGGTGGAAGCGCAGCGGCTGCAGCAGCGCACGCGCTACGACGTTGAAATGATCCGCGAGCTGGGTTACTGCAACGGCGTCGAAAACTACTCTCGTTACCTGTCTGGCCGCGGCCCTGGCGAGCCACCGCCAACGCTGTTTGATTATCTGCCGGAAAATGCGCTGGTGATTATCGACGAATCCCACGCCACGATTCCGCAGATCGGTGGCATGTATCGGGGTGACCGTTCGCGTAAGGAAACACTGGTGGAATACGGTTTTCGCTTGCCGTCCGCGCTGGATAACAGGCCGTTGCGCTTTGAGGAATGGGAGCAGCTGGTGCCGCAGGCGCTGTTTGTTTCGGCCACGCCCGGGCGCTACGAGTTGGAGCATGCCGGGCGTACGGTAGAGCAGGTTGTCCGCCCCACCGGGCTTATCGACCCCGAGTTGGAAGTGCGCCCTGCGACCACGCAGGTTGACGACCTGCTGCAGGAAATTCACAGCACCGTTGCTCATGGCGAACGTGTGTTGGTCACTACCCTCACCAAGCGCATGGCAGAGGATCTCACCGAGTATTTGGCCGAGCACGGGGTCAAGGTGCGCTACCTGCACTCGGATATCGATACGGTAGAGCGCGTGGAGATTATTCGCGACCTGCGTTTAGGCGAGTTTGATGTGCTGGTGGGTATTAACTTGCTGCGTGAAGGCCTGGACATGCCTGAGGTGTCACTGGTCGCGATTCTGGACGCCGATAAAGAAGGTTTCTTGCGCTCGGATCGTTCGTTGATTCAAACCATTGGCCGTGCAGCGCGTAATTTGAAAGGGCGTGCCATTTTGTACGCGGATAAGATTACCGGCTCGATGGAGCGTGCTATGGCGGAAACCGCGCGACGCAGAGAGACGCAGCTGGCCTATAACGCGAAGCATGGCATTACCCCGATAGGTGTTAACAAGTCGGTCAAAGATATTATGGAAGGTGCTCGCCGCATGCCCACACGGGCACGGGCGAAGGGCAACAAGGTCGCGGAGCAGGCGCTGGCGTTCAGCGCGGATATCGGGCGGCTCAGCCCCAAGGCGCTGGCGCGCAAACTGCAGCAGATGGAAACACAGATGCAAGAGCATGCACGTAACCTGGAATTCGAGCAGGCGGCAGCGTTGCGTGATCAGCTGGCGGAAGCGCGCCAGCTGGCGTTTCTCAGTTAGGGTTGCTCCGCTTCTGGGGCAACAACAGGGTGAATACGGCACCAGTGCCGCCCTCCTGTGTTGCCGCTTGCACCCGCCCGTGATGGTACTCGGCAACCAGCCGCACGATATACAGGCCCAGCCCTAAATGTACGCTGTCGGCGTCGCGTGCTTCGCGCAGGGACACCATGGCTGCAAATAAACGCCCGTGCATGTCGGCGGGCAGAGGTGGGCCGCTGTTACTGACGCTGATGGCCCAGTACGCGCCATGTGGAATGAGGCGTAAGGTGATTTCACTGCCTGCAGGTGCGAAGGAGGCCGCGTTGTCGACCAATTTGTCCAGCGCCTGCACCAGCAGGTCGCCGGCGCCGCTCACCCACGCGCAGGCTTTCGGGGCGTGCAGCGCTATGCGGTGCTGGCGGTATACCCCTTGGTAGGCCGCGCAGAGGGATTCCAGCAGTGGCACCAGGTCGAGGCGTACGAGTTCCCGCTGGCGGATACTCTCCTCCAGCCGCGTTGCCTCGGTCATGGCGTCCAGAATGCCACTCAGTCGGGCCAAGCCTTGGTGCGCACGCTGCAGGTAGACACCCCGTTCCTCGCGGCTTTCATCGGTTTTCAAGTTGTCCAGCGAAGACTGTATGACGGCGATGGGCGTGCGCAGCTCGTGCGATAGTTTGCGGCTTAGGGTGCGCAAGTACTCGTTGTATTCGTGCAGTTCCTCCAGCAGGCGGGCATAGCTGCGCGACAGGTCGCCAATTTCGTCGCGGGCACGGCTACGCGGGAAGTGAATCAGCTCCATACCCTGATTGCCCAGCACCTGCCCGGCGGCACGGCTCAAGCGGCGTATACGCCAGGACAGCAGGCTGGCAAATGCCAACAGGCCGAATGCTGCCGATGCCAGGGCCAAGGCGCTGTAGCCCAATAAGCGGCTGAAAGCGCGATCGGTCAGCGATAAGTACTGGTCGCTGCTTTGCTCCACGACAACCGTACCAATCACGTTTCCTCGGCTGTAAATAGGTGCTGCGGCGGCCAGCAATCGCCGCCCTGGGCTATCTGTTCCATACCATTGCTGTGCTGAACGGCCACTCAGCGCTGCATCAACTTCATCGGCGTGTAAGTAACCTACGCTGTCAGGCACGCCACGCGGCTCAAGTTTTTCTTCGGCCAGGGCGCGGCGGTAGAGTGCCTGCAACAGCCAAAAGGTTTCCTTTGCCCCAGCCGCCAAAGGGCTTGCAGGCGCGTCAGCTTCGGCCAGCAGGCGCGCATGCTGGTCGGTGACGCGCAAGCGCTGCCCGGCCCGAGCGAAGCGAGTTAGGTCTTCCTGTAAGGCGTGTGGCGGATATATCAACCACGGCGGTGCGGCTTGCTGTAACGGACTCGTGTTGCCGGCAGTGCGCCAGCCGCTGCTGCGGTGGCCATCGACATCGATCACGTAGAGCCCAAGCCTGTCGCCGGTGAGGGCTAAAGGCAGTGCCAGTTCTACGGCGTAGCCTTCGCGAGTGTCTTGCCAGAAGCCGCGGATTTGCCCGGCATCAGCGCCCAAGTGGCGAGGGCTTGCGTGTTGGCCGCGCACGCTGCCCGGTGCCGGTGTGGCGATGACATAATCCTGACGCCTGCCGTCCAGCCAGGTGCGTAGCACCAGGCGGTCCCCATTCGGCTCGGGGCTTAAACCCGGGTCTTGGTAGGTCACGGAGTCATCGGTGATCTGCAGCATCAGGTACAGCGTGCCTTCGAACACGCCTGCTCGATAGCCCATGCCGGGCACGCGCGTCTCCAAACGGCTAAAGCGCCCTTGCGTGTCCTCGCTCCAACCATCTTCATAGCCATCTAGCACGGGTGGCCTGCTCAGTAGCGGGGCGTACAGCGAGCCGCTGACGTCGTTCGGTGTGCGTAAACGTTCGGTGTTGGGATACAGCATTTCGGGCTGCTCGCTGAGGCTATCGGCAATGGCAAGCGCGGTGGCAGCGATTGCTTGTGCCTGGCCCTGGCGCAGCGCTATTTCCATTTCGCGCAGGAATTGGCAGCCGGCCCACGGCAGGGTGAGCAGTAACAGGCTAACGAGAATGAGCTGTCGGCGCAGGGTCACTGGCTAATCGCCCCGCCAGCGATAGCCCATGCCGTAGGCGGTTTCGATGCCGTCAAAATCAGCGTCGAGTGCAACGAACTTACGCCTGATGCGTTTGATGTGTGAGGTGATGGTGTTGTCGTCCAGCACCACGTTGGCACTCTCCATCAGCTGTTGACGGTTCTTCACATGCCCTCGATGCCTGGCAAGGGTATGCACCATCCAGAACTCCGTTACCGTCAACGACAACGGCAGCCCCTGCCAGTGCGCCGTCATGCGCTCCAGGTTCAGCGTCAAAGGGCCCTGCTCGACAATGTGCTCCTTGAGTTCGGGCGTGCGTAAGGCCTGCACGCGCCGAAACAGCGCCACAATGCGCGCCAGCAAGTGAGCTTGGCTGATGGTTTTGGTCAGGTAGTCGTCAGCCCCCAGCCGCAAGCCGGAGATAACATCCAGTTCGCTGTCGCGCGCGGTGAGAAACACAATAGGCAAAACGGGGCATAGGCTGCGCAGTTCGCGGCAAAGCTCAAACCCTCCCTCGATATCGTCGCCGAGCCCAACATCAATGATCGCCAGGTCCGGCAGCTGGCGCCGAAACTCGGCGCTTGCAGTCGCCCGGTCTGCGTAGAGGGATACGCGAAACCCTTGCCGCTGCAGAGCATCGCGATAATTCGCTGCCAGCACGGCTTCGTCTTCAATAATGGCGATGTGGTGACGCATGCAAATTCACTGGGCTGAACGAGCCGTTATGGTTTCAGAATCATGGCGCCCGCTCAAGGCTTGCCACAATTGGTCACAATTGCGCAGTAGCTTGCCACAGGTTCGCCACCAGATGGCAAGTGCACAGCGCTTTAATTGATTCGTTCCCACCCACTGGAGAGAATCAATGATTCCCGCTGCACACAGAATGTCCCCGAATGATGTTTGTCCGACGCTGCTCTGGCTGCTGCTGACCCGGTTGCCGAAGCTGCTCGCGATTATGATCGCCGGGCTCTTGCTAAATGCCAGCATCGCCAGAGCATCACTCGAAGCTACTCCCGGCTCTGGCCAACTTATGTTGCAGCGCCCGGGTTGGCCGCCTGTCGCTGCGTTGTTGCAACATCTGTTTCAAAATCGCCTGGCCAACGTGGCGCCGGGAGAAACAGTGAGTGTGCGGCTGGAATTTGTGCAGCCTGTGGAATATGCCAAAGGCCTGTTCAGCCTGCGCTTGCCGATGACTCTCACGCCGCGCTACATCCCCGGCGTTTCGCAGTCACGGGCGCCGGGCCACACTGAAGAGCTTGTGCCTGACTATCTGGCATGGCGTGTGGCGACCGACCAGGTGCCGGACGCGCCCTCAATTGCCGCGTGGCAACACGCTCGTGAAGGCTCAGATGCCTTGCCGTTGAACCCTGTCTCGATTGCGGTGCAGCTGGATGCGGGCGTGCCCCTGGCGCAGGTCGATACACCCAGTCATGCGATGCGTTTAACACGCGATGGCAGTCGCTATGCGCTGTCGCTGGCTCGCGGCATTAGTGAAATGGATCGCGACTTTGTGCTGCGCTGGTCACCTGCTACGGGGAGTTTGCCGCGTGCTGCTCTTTTTACCGAGGAGGTGGCGGGCGACTACTACGGGATGTTGCTGGTTGTGCCGCCTGTTCTGACGCAGGCGACAGCCGCCGCGCCACGTGAGTTGGTGTTTGTGGTCGATACCTCCGGTTCGATGGGCGGTGTTCCGC